>NZ_AP021870.1:317818-635637 GCF_026001925.1 Vibrio gangliei
CTCACAATGGGAGATGAAAGGGTAAAAAGCTTTGGCATTAATTTAATGCTGTTAAGGCTGTTCGTTTCTTCTATTGTACTTATTCTAGTTGGAGTGAGTGTCAGTGCTGTCGGTTCGATTGCGTTTTTAGGCTTGATTGTGCCGCATCTTGGCCGCTATTTAGTCGGTTATGACCACCGTATCTTATTGCCGTCCGTTATGTTACTCGGTGCGACTTTAACAGTTATTGCTGATGTTTTATGTCGAGCGATTATTTTTCCTACTGAGACACCAGCGGGTGCTGTTCTTGCTTTAATTGGTGCGCCTTTTTTTCTCTATTTAGTTAGGAAGAAACGTTGAATCAGAGTATTAAAGTACAGTTAACGTTGATTGTTGTCCTTATTTTTGTGTCTATTTTGGGGTTAAGCTTTGGTGCTGTTACCTTATCCTTGTCGGATATTTGGCAAGGGTTATTTTCCGGAAGTGAACATTATTTCACTGTTCATGAATATCGATTGCCACGGATTTTGATTGCTGTATTAGTCGGTGCAATGTTGGCGACTGCTGGTGTATTGATCCAAGGTGTTATTAGAAATCCTTTAGCTTCACCAGATATTTTAGGCGTTAGCCATGGGGCTGGGTTGGCGGCCGTTGTAGTGATGACCTTATGGCCTGCTATTTCTATACAGTGGTTGCCTTGGGTTACATTGTTTGGTGGTGTGAGCTCAGCACTTCTCTTGGCGATAGTGTGTGGTTTGAACACGGCTCCTGTTAAGTTAGCAATTACAGGGGTAGCACTTTCCGCTTTATTCGCTAGTGCAATTGATTTTTTGCTTCTTACCCAGCCTCTGGAAATTAATAATGCTCTACTTTGGTTAACCGGTAGTTTATGGGGGAGGGGATGGATACAACTTGCCATGCTTTTACCTTGGTGTGTACTTCTTCCTATTGTCTTTTTGTTAAGTAAACAGTTGAATCTAATTGCTCTTGGTGATGAAAAGGCAGTGAGTTTAGGTGTGTCAGTTATATGGTTACGTTTGACGGCTTTATTGGTTGCCGTACTTTTGACGTCAGCAGTAGTGTCTGTATGTGGGCCCTTGAGTTTTCTCGGTTTGGTCGCTCCTCACCTAGCTCGACAATTAATTGGCGGGCGTCATTTACAACTATTTTCTACCGCCATGCTCGTTGGTGCGATTTTATTACTGATCTCTGATTTGCTAGCTCGAGTTATACATCCACCGTTAGAACTACCAGCTGGAATTATGACTGCAATTATTGGCGCACCTTACTTTTTGTTTCTTTTAATGAGAGTGAGATAATTCATGCAACTCGCGACAGATGATTTAACCGTTGGTTATGGACAAGAACCGATAGTTAAAACCGTAACGACCAGTATCCCTAAAGGTAAAATTACAGCGTTATTAGGACCTAATGGTTGTGGTAAATCAACATTACTAAAAACATTATCACGTCTTCTTGAGCCACGATCCGGCCAAGTGCTTTGGAATGGGCAATCCATAGCCGATATATCACCCAAAATATTGGCACAGCAACTCTCTTTATTGCCACAATCTCAAGTCGTTCCAGAGGGAATTACAGTGAGAGAAGCCGTTGCTTATGGTCGTAGCCCGTATACTGGGTTTTGGGGACAGTTATCTCCAAACGATAAACAACATATCGTTCAAGCAATGAGAAGTACTGGTGTTGAAGATTTTTCTGAGAGGTTATTATCTGATTTATCTGGTGGGCAGTGTCAGCGTGTTTGGCTCGCACTAACTTTAGCTCAAGATACGGACTATATACTGCTCGACGAACCGACAACATATTTAGATATTAATCATCAGGTTGAGCTGATGAAATTGATGCGGAGTTTGAATCATTTAGGCAAAACAATTGTGACTGTTTTACATGATATTAATCAAGCTTGTCGATACTGTGATCATCTTATTGTGATGCAGGCGGGTAAAGTTGTGTGTGAAGGTGCTCCAGCTGATGTGATGACTTCAACTTTACTGAATAATGTATTTGGTCTAGACGCTAAAATTTATTCAGATCCCATAGCAGGCACGCCAATGTGTGTTGTTTGCTAGATCAGCGTTTAGTTATAATCTTATTCGTGGATCATTCATAGAATGCTGCGGTAATGTTTGACCAGCTAATTCGTGTTATGGGTATAAAATATGATCTGTATTGGATTGATAAGATACTTTTTATATTTATTCTACGTGAACTCTTTGTACAGATCACTTATTGACAAAAATATAACTTACAGAAGATAAAGGCGTGTAATCTTAGTATTTAGTATCGGTTTCTGCTTTAGAACGACCATACTAATCTTATTGATACTGAATATGAGAACTTCTTTATGAACTCGCTGTTTCTACGCTGTTGCGCTATTACGCTTTTAGTGTTCTTCACGCTATTTCTCCTTCTAAATTTTTTGGTATCTAGCATACAGAAAGAGCAGCAAGAGAGTTTAGCTACCGAGCTATTATTGCAAGCAGAAACCATTTCAGGCCAAGTTGTTCAAGCTTTAGATGACGCACAAACAATGTCTATTGAGTCATGTGATAAAGCGAGCATGGACAATTTAAGGGCTATTGTGAGTCATTATGAATACGTCTATGACCTTGGCATACTTCTCAATAATAAAGTTGCATGTTCTGCTAACTGGGGAACTTTATTAGAACCTCCTTCACTGCCTGAAGAACATTATGTGACTCCAGCAGGGGTATTATTACAAAGTCAAGTGATGCATGTTCTACCGGTTGATTTTATCTTGAATACAGCTCGAAAAGATCATTATGTTGTTTTTAGTAGCCCTATGCTGTTTAAAGTATTCTCCACTAGGATGCTAGGGTTTTCTTTTCGTATCGAAACCCAAAATACTGGACTCACTTATTACTCATACACTCCACAAGATCGTAAACCTTTAAACCTTAGCATTTTTCATCAGAGTACTGTGTTATGTAGTGAAAAATATACTTACTGTATTCATACATTAAATCAGCGAGCAGGTTTATTTTATTACAAACCTGCCGTATGGATGAGTATTTTATTACTCGCATTTATTTCCAGTGTGCTTTTAGCATACGCGTATAAATCAATTCAAGATAAAAAAAGATCAATGGAGTTACGATTCAAAAAAGCGATTGCTGGAAAAAGGCTGACTATGGAATATCAGCCAGTTGTCGAAGCTAAGAGTGGTAAGATCATAAACTTTGAGAGCCTAGTGCGTTGGTGTGATGACGTCTATGGAAAAGTTTCACCAGAGTTATTTCTTGGTATGGCCGAAACGCTTTCACTTTATCCTAAAGTGGCTCACCAAATAGTTGAAAAAGTGATGAAAGACATAGGGCCGGTTTTACAGCGCTACCCTGATTTAGGTGTGACACTTAATGTAACGTCTTATGAGATACAACATCACTCGTTTTTAATGCATCTGAGTAATCTTGCTACTAAGCATAGTATTACTCCATCCCAGATAAAAATTGAAATTACGGAGAAAATTGATGTGAGTCTTGAAGATCTCTCTCGTTTTTCAAAAGAAGCTAAACGAATGGGATTTGTAGTGGTTTTGGATGATTTTGGTACTGGTGTTGCAAATTTAGTTTGGTTGACAGAGATAGACTTCGATGTCATCAAAGTCGACAGAGTGTTCACTCAAGCACTCACGAATGATTTTAAAAATAAGATGGTTCTACCTATTCTTGGACTCATTAATGATTTACAAAAAGAAGTTGTTTTTGAAGGCGTTGAAGTTAAAGAGGAGTTGGATATGATTTTAGAAATCAACCCCAACGCTTATGTTCAAGGATGGTACTTTTATAAATCATTGCCTATTAAAGATCTCAAGGTATTGCTGAAAAACGAATATCAAAACTTGTAAACCCATGCGTATGCAAAACAATGCATCCATAAACCAATAAAAATAAAGGAGCCAACATTCGGCTCCTTTTATTATTTTTTAATTTCAATCGTTTAGTTGTTTAAAGCTTAATCCATGCAAAAGCAGTTAAGCCAATAAATGCAAATGCTGCACCATACACTAAAGCAAAGTTTAGTGTGGTTGAGATTGCATTCTTGAATTTGTTGTTACGAGCAATAGTTTGAGTATTTGCTTGATCAGCAGTAATTGCGTTCATTTTGATCTCCACTCAATGTGATGTTGGTCACAATTAGACCAGTTAATTTGAGCAAGATCAAGATTATTTAAAACACTTTTTTATTTTTCTAAACTATTTTTGCATTCCTATTATTTGTCTTTAAAGTGTGACGCCACTTTTCCAAATGGCGATTTCTCGTATTTGATTGATTTCATTTCTGGTTTTATCACCATTCACGATAGCGACTATTTTTTCGACAAACTCTGTGAGTAGCTGTTCCATCGGTATGTCATTAGAAACGAGTGTTCCAGCATTAAAATCAATCCAGTGTTTTTTCTTCTCTGCCAATTCCGTATTGGTTGCAATTTTCACGGTGGGAACAAATCCCCCATAAGGCGTGCCTCGGCCGGTTGAAAATAACACCATGTGGCAGCCCGATGCGGCTAATGCACTGGTGGCTATCGCATCATTTCCCGGCGCATTGAGCAGGTTAAGCCCTGGCGTCGAGAGCTTTTGGCTGTAATCCAATACGTCCATCACAGGGCTTGTGCCTGATTTTTGTGTGCAGCCTAAAGATTTATCTTCCAGTGTCGTGATGCCGCCAGCTTTGTTACCCGGAGATGGGTTTTCATAAATCGGTAAGTTGTGTTGAGTGTAATAATCTTTAAAGCCGTTAATCATGTTGACGATTTTTTCGAACACTTGTTGATTGGCGGCGCGTTTCATCAATAGCGTTTCGGCGCCAAACATCTCTGGGACTTCAGTTAAAACCGTTGTACCGCCTTGGGCAATGACGAAATCGGAAAACTGGCCGAGTAGGGGGTTGGCCGTAATACCAGATAAACCATCGCTACCGCCACATTCTAAACCGAAATGAATTTCCGATAATTTGCCCGGCGTGCGTTTATCATGGCGCATGGTTTCATAAAGTGAATTGAGAATCGTCTTTCCGGCTTCGATCTCATTTTCGACGGTTTGTGAAATCAAATATTGAATTCGGCTTGGATCGTAATCGCCTAAACCTTGCATAAATGCGGGGACTTGGTTGTTTTCACAGCCCAAACCTAAAACGAGTACACCGCCCGCGTTGGGGTGTTTGGCAATACTCTGTAATAAGTTACGTGTGGTGATATGGTCATCGCCTAATTGAGAGCAACCAAATTGGTGTGGGAAGACATGCACACCATCAATATCTAATTGTGGATGTTCTGCAAGAAACTGATTTGCCATGGTTTGGGCGATACCGTTCACACATCCAACGGTTGGAATAATCCACAGTTCATTACGTATACCCACATCACCATTTTTGCGTCTGTATATTTCAACATCAATCTCATTCTGAGCCGTTAGACTCTCGACTAATTCCGGTTGATAGCGATACTCCAGCTTATCGGACAAGTTGGTCTTACTATTGTGGCTATGAACCCAGCTTCCTGCTTGAATGGTTTCGGTCGCATGACCAAATGATTCGCCATATTTCCACAGTAAATCGCCTGAATTGAGATCAGTCAGTGCAATTTTATGGCCCTTAGTAATAGGCTCATTCAGCTCGATAATACAATCCGTATCGACCTCAATGTTATCGCCCTGGGCTAAATCCACTAACGCGATGATAACGTTATCTTTAGGGTGGATACGGATCCATGTTTTCATATTGCTCTCCATTCATGCAATGTTACTAACACTGCGGTAAAGACGAATTACTTTTCGATATTGAGGTTGAAGTATTGGTTAGCATTGTTAAAGCAAATGTCTTTTACCATTTTGGAGAGTAAAGCCATGTCATGCGGTGCTTCACCATCAGCAACCCATTGGCCAAGAACGCGACATAATAAGCGTCGGAAATACTCGTGACGGGTATAGGATAAGAAACTTCGGCTATCGGTTAACATGCCTACAAAACGGCTTAACAAACCAAGTTGAGAAAGCTGCTCCATTTGACGCAACATGCCATCTTTTTGATCGTTGAACCACCAGCCTGACCCAAATTGAATTTTGCCAGCGACACCGCCACCCTGGAAATTTCCACACATGGTGGCAATGACTTCGTTATCTCGTGGGTTTAAGCAATACAAAATGGTTTTTGGTAGGGCATCTTCGATATCCAATGCATTTAAAAGTTTAGATAACGGTTCAGCAATCAATTGATCATGAATAGAGTCAAAACCCACATCAGCACCAAGAATATTGAACATACGCTGGTTGTTATTACGCAGTGCGCCTATGTGGTATTGCTGAACCCAGCCGCGTTTTGAATACTGTTTTCCAAGGTAAATAAGCACCGCTGTTTTTAATTGTGCCGCTTCTTTATCTGTTACCAATTCACCGCCTAACCGTTTGGCTAAAATGCCGTCAAGCTCTTGCTCTGTTGCTGTTTCAAAGACCACGGTATCCAAGGCATGATCAGAGATGCAGCATCCGTGTGCTTCAAAATGATCAAGACGTTTGTTTAGCGCATCACACAGTTGATGGAAGCGAGTGATATGCATATCCGTTAATTGGCCCAAAGTCGTTAAGTAGTCTACATACCCATCAGCATTGGCATTAAAGGCTTTATCAGGTCGCCAGCTAGGGCGCATCTGAACATCAAAATTATTGTCGTTCATGACTTTTTTGTGAGGTGCGAGATCATCAATCGGGTCATCAGTTGTACCAACCATGCGAACGTTCATGGTTTTCATGATGTTGCGAGCTGAGAATTTTGGGCTGGAGAGCATTTCATTACATTGTGCCCAAATCGACTCCGCGCTTGATTCATTTAAAATTTGCCCAGTAATGCCAAACGGGCGACGTAACTCCAAATGCGTCCAATGGAATAGGGGGTTGCCAATGGTTTGAGGGACGGTTTTTGCCCATGCGATAAATTTTTCTTTATCCGAAGCATCACCGGTACAAAAGCGTTCTTCAACACCGTTGGTACGCATGGCTCGCCATTTGTAATGGTCACCACGAAGCCAGATGTCGGTTAAGTTTTTAAAACGATAATCTTCAGACACTTGCTCTGGAGGAAGGTGACAGTGGTAATCAATAATTGGCTGGTGAACCGCGACATTGTGGTAAAGCTCTTTAGCGATATCGGTGGTAAGAAGAAAATCTTCGGTAAGAAACTTTGACATAACGGGCTACCTAAATAAAATGAAATGTGTTTGGTATAATACGACTCAAAATTGGTATAACAAGTTTATAGATCACAATTTTAAACTTGGCTGAAATTTGTCGATGATTTGTCGGTTTGGTCAAATTCCGTCGCTTTTAACTACGATAAATCGGTTTGAGATAAAGCGGTATGATAAGTTATACACATAATTAATATGATAAGTTATACATATAATTAAAAAGTAATTAGGTTCATTATGTCATTTGAAAACAAACGCTTATATCAAGTTATTGGCGAGCAGTTAAAAGAGAAAATTTTGGCAGGGCACTATCCGGTCGGTACAAAAATGCCGCCAGAACGTGTGATCGCCGAAGAGCTAGGGATAAGCCGAACCGTGGTACGTGAGGCGATGATCATGCTGGAACTAGAAGGATTGGTTGAAGTCCGAAAAGGCTCTGGCATTCATGTTATCTCGAAAGCCCCAGAACAAACTTCCGGTTTAAACGAAAGTGAAGAAGCGTTTGCTCGATACCTAGTGGAAGAAATGAAAAAGGCTGGGCCATTTGAGTTATTACAAGCTAGGCAAGTGGTTGAATGTACCATCGCTTCATTTGCTGCGAGTCAGGTAACGAAGCAGGATATTGATATTCTTAATAAAATTCAAAAACAAAGTTACTTAAATGCTCACGATACCGATTCTGTCTGGGATGAAGAATTTCATATTCAACTGGGTAAAATTACAAAAAATTCGGTGTTGTCACTGATTATTGAGTTGATTTGGTTCACGCGTAAGCAAAATCCATTGTGGATGAAATTACATGAACATATCGATCCATCCAACATTAATCGCTGGGCAGATGAACATGGCGAGATTGTGAAAGCATTGCAAATAAAGAACTCTCAGAAGGTCAAAGCCGAAATGTGGCAACACTTGGAAAGCACGAAAAAATTCCTCTATGACGCTTCTTCATCAGAAGATACGCCGTATGATAAATACTTATTTGAAACCAAACCGGTTGATATTTAAAGATAAACAATGGGTTATGTTTATTTTATATGAGTAGCAACTGTCTAGTTTCAGAATGCATTTTTCATTTCCATAGACTATATGAATGCTATTTGCACACATCTTTATCACAAAAATATAAATAAATTGGTATAACAACTTAAAAGTATAGGTCTGCTAGCATTTTTGAATCAAAGATCTGAAACCATGGTTCAAAATCTTTCACCTCGTGATTATAGTCATGAAGCACTGACGTTTTATTAAGCGATCCTTGCGTTGATTATAAAAATAAAGAAGCAATGCCAAGAGCATGCTCTGCTGTGAACGAGAGTGAAAAATGAATGTAGACGTTTTTAATAGAGGTTTGAGCCGCTTATTAGAATATATATTGATATTCTTTATGGCCATGATGGTGTTCTCTGTTGTATGGCAGGTATTCACCCGTTTTATCTTGAATGATCCTTCCGTATTTACCGATGAGCTTTCTCGTTACTTATTGATTTGGATTGGTATTTTAGGGGGGACTTACACTTTCTCCGTTAAACGTCACTTAGCGTTAGAATTACTGGTTACTCGTCTCAATGCACGTAATCAACATGTCCTCAATATTGTTATAAATTGCCTCGTTTTTCTCTTTTCAGCCGTTGCTTTGGTGTATGGCGGCTGGAACTTCATGATGTCGACTCTTCATCATAATCAAATGTCTCCCGGTCTTGCGATAGCAGGTAACCACTTACCGATTGGCTATGTCTACGCCGTAGCCCCTTTATCTGGTGTCATCATTTGCTATTACGCATTCATTGATGTGACTAAATCCATCTATGAAATTTTGTGCGTTAAGACGGCGAGTTAAGGAAAGATTATGACTTTAGTAGATTTGATTTTTACCCAAGAATACATCAACTCAATGCCAGATATTGTGTATGACTTATTGCCTATCGTAGTGCTATTTGGTTCATTAGCGATTTTTCTATTGATTGGTTTACCGATAGCTTTTGCCATTGGTGGCGCCGCCTTGTTGACCATATTTATTGATTTTCCAATAGATAAAGCCTCTATTTTAGTGTCACAACAGTTAACCAACGGATTAAACAGTTTTGGTTTATTGGCACTACCGTTCTTTATTGTTGCAGGCAATTTGATGAACCGCGGTGGTTTGGCTAACCGATTAATCAACTTTGCCATGTTACTTGGCGGCAAGCTGCCTGGTTCGCTCTCTCATGTCAACATCATCGCTAATATGATGTTTGGCTCTTTATCTGGTTCGGCCGCAGCTGCTGCAGCAGCGGTGGGCGGGATCATGAAACCGTTGCAAGAACAGCATAAATACCCGAAAGCCTTTTCTACTGCGGTGAATGTGGCGTCTTGTCCGACAGGTTTATTAATCCCACCTTCTAATATTCTGATTTTATACGCTTTAGTCAGCAGCACCTCAGTGCAATATTTATTCATTGCAGGCTACATTCCGGGCATTTTAATGGGCCTTGGGATCATGATTGGTGTCTTGCTATTGGGTAAAAAGTACAAGATCCCACAACAAAAAATCGTTCAACAAGAGAAAACCTTAAAGGTGATTTGGGATGCCGTACCGAGTTTATTTCTCATCCTCATTATTATGGGCGGTATCTTAGGTGGCGCATTCACTGCAACAGAGGCGTCTGCGATTGCGGTGGTGTACAGCTTAATTCTTGGCTTTGCTTACCGTGAATTAAAATTTAAAGACTTAATGCCTATCTTGCTCGATAGCGTGATCACCACATCGATTGTATTGCTGATGATTGCGACGTCTTCTGCGATGTCATGGTCAATGGCGAATGCTGATATTCCAGGGGCAATTGCCGAGTTTGTTCTCAATTACTCAACCAATCCAATCGTCATCATGCTGCTAATGAATTTAATTTTGTTAGTGGTGGGGACGTTTATGGATATGTCTCCGGCGGTATTAATTTTCACTCCGATTTTCTTACCGATTGCGGTCGAGCTTGGTGTCGATCCCATTCAATTCGGCATCATCATGGTATTCAACTTATGTATTGGTATTTGTACGCCACCTGTGGGTACAGCGCTATTCGTCGGTTGCAGTGTTTCCGGCAATAAATTAGGAGAAGTGGTTCCTAAGCTCATTCCGTTATTCGTGATTATGGTCTTAACGCTAGGGCTCATCATTATGATTCCGTCCTTGACCATGTGGTTACCACAATTAGCGGGCTATCAATCTTAAACACGCTCTAATAATAATTTAATAACGTGCAACAAAGGGAATAACAATATGAAATTGAACAAAATCGTGCTTGCTGGATTGCTTGCCAGTTCTACCTTCACTACCAGCGTTTATGCGCAAACCTTGAAACTAGCGCATGCGTTGCCGACAGAGCATCCAGTGCATCAGTCTTTAGATTGGTTCGCAAACCATGTGAAAGAGGAAACCAACATTCGCGTTAAAGTGTATGCCAACGGCACGCTAGGGAATGAAACCAGTCTATTGCAAATGGTGCAAAACGGTACCGTTGCTTTCACGAAAGTCAGTGCTGCGCCATTAGAGTCATTCTCAAAAGATTACAAAATCCTTTCTCTTCCATATTTATACAGTAGCGAGCAGCAATATCGTGATGTCCTCAATGGTCCTATTGGCGACAAAATCCTAGCTTCATCACGTAAAGACGGCTTTGTTGGTTTAGCTTTCTTAGATGCCGGCGCACGTAGTTTTTATACCGACAAGCCAATTGAAAAGCCTGAAGACCTTAAGGGTATGAAGATCCGTGTGCAAAACTCTCCATTAGCGATCGATATCATTAAATCATTAGGCGCAACGCCAGTGCCACTGCCTTATGGTGAATTGTATTCTGCACTACAACAAGGTGTGGTTGATGGGGCTGAAAATAACATTCCTTCTTATTATTCCTCGCGTCACTTTGAAGTGAAGAAGGTGTTCTCTTACGACAAACACACCATGGTGCCGGATGTATTGGTTGTATCAACGAGCGTTTGGGATGAGCTAACACCAGAACAACAAGACAAAATTCGCGCAGTAGCAAAAGAAACTGCGAAGCAACAAGAAGTTAACTGGAAGAAATACGTTGATCATGCGACAGCAGATTTAAAGTCAAAAGGCATTACGTTTGTTGATAGTGATACTGCATCATTCCAAGCGTCGGTGAAGCCTGTGTATGAGAAATTTAAGAAAGAAAACCCAGATCTGGTGGATATGTTAAACGACATTCAAAACACAAAATAATGATGATCGTTCAGGTGGAGTGGTTCTTCACCTGAACCTATTTTTTAAGTCTTATCGCTCGTTGTGAGTCATGCGGAGGATTTAAAAAATAGTCACTCATTAGGCGAAGTAAAATGAAGTTGAATCGTTCGAATTTAGATAAAATTATCGCTGCCTCTATTCCTAACCAACGTAATTTAAATGCGCAAGTCGGCATTGTTCACTTAGGTTTTGGTGCATTTCATCGAGCCCATCAAGCATTAATTACGGATGTTACGATGAAGGAGCTGGGTGGTGATTGGAAAATCGTGGGCGTGAATAATTGGCGTGCAGCCGGTAAACCGATACCGGAAACGGGCACAGAACAAGAGTTTGCCCAGCAAGATAATTTGTACACCGTAGCGGTAGGGGAAAATGAGTCGGTTTCACTTGAGGTGATTGGTGCTGTAGAAGAAGTGCTGTTTAGTAACCAAGTCGAGAAAATCTTGGCTTACATGACCAGTGAATCGGTCAAAATTGTCTCTCTAACGATTACCGAAAAAGGCTACTGTCATCATCCTTCTTCAGGTCGACTGGATGTGAATCATCCACTGGTTGTGCACGATTTAGCAAATATTGATGAACCACATAGTGCGATAGGCTTTTTAGTCGCTGCACTTAAAATTCGTAAAGAGCAGGGCATTACGCCATTTACGCCGTTAACTTGCGATAACTTGCCGGAAAATGGCCACGTACTAAAACAAGTCGTGCTGGATTTTGCCGAGCAGCTTGAACCTGAACTAGCCACTTGGATAAGAGACAACGTGCAATTCCCATGCAGCATGGTGGATCGAATTGTTCCTCAAACTACAGAGCAAGATATTGCCGCCATTTCGAAGCAACTGGGCGCTGACGATCAATGTTGTGTTTCGACAGAGCCTTTTTTGCAATGGGTGATTGAAGATAAATTTAATAACGAACGGCCATTATGGGAGCAAACCTCTATCAGTAATATTTTGCTGACGGATGATGTGATTCCATTTGAAAACATGAAGTTACGCTTGCTTAACGGCACGCATTCCTCGATTGCTTATTTAGGTTATTTGGCTGGATATCAAACCGTAGCTAACACGATAGCCGATCCTGATTTTAAAACTTTTATTCGTTATTTAATGGATAAGGAAATCAGTCCATCAGTACATGTGCAAGGTATTGATTTAGAAGCCTATAAAGATCAATTAATCGAACGTTATCAAAACACGGCGTTGCAACATCGCACATGGCAAATTGCGATGGATGGTTCGCAAAAACTGCCACAGCGTTTCTTACAAACGATTCAATATGGTGTTGAGCATAATGTTTCTACTCCTGGCCTCGCGCTTGCTGTTGCGGCTTGGATGAAGTACGTCAGTGGGGTGGATGAACGTGGTGCCGCGATTGATGTGCGCGATCCTATGGCATCCAACTTCTTTCATATTTGGCAGACTCATGCAGAGTCACTCGATGAGGTGGTGTCTGCCTTCTTAAAACTCGATACGATTTTTAGCGCACAACTTGCATCAAATGAAGTGTTTAAGCAGCAGTTGGTTGAATATTTAGACCAGCTAACTCAGTTGGGGGTGAAGCAGACATTACAGCGCTTCATGCAAACCCATTCTATTCAAATCAAGTGATACACAGGAAATAATGATGAAAATGACGTTTCGTTGGTATGGCGAAGGCAACGACAAAATTTCGCTTGATCAAATTAAGCAGATCCCTGGTGTCGAAGGGATTGTTTGGTCATTACATGATATGCCTGCTGGCGCAAAATGGTCAGCAGAGCGTGTTGCTGAAGTAGAAAAACAGATCAAACAATTTGATTTTAATATCGATGTGGTGGAAAGCGTCAATGTGCATGAAGACATTAAACTTGGCTTGCCGACTCGTGACCAATACATCGAAAACTACAAAGATACATTACGAGTGTTGTCTAAGTTTGGCGTGAAAGTCGTTTGTTATAACTTCATGCCAGTGTTTGACTGGACTCGTACCAATTTATATAAAAAGTTGCCAGATGGCTCGAATGCATTGTTTTTCGAAAAGAGCAAAATCAATGAAATTGATCCGATTGAATTGATTGATACCATTTCAAAAAATACCGATGTGACTATGCCAGGATGGGAGCCAGAACGTTTGGCGAACCTGAAACAGACGTTCAAACAATATGAAGGCTTTACTGCGGAAGATTTGTGGAAAAATTTGCAGTATTTCTTAGAGCAAATTATTCCTGTGGCGGAAGAGTGCGACATTAAAATGGCGATTCACCCTGATGATCCTGCATTTCCCATTTTTGGTTTGCCGCGCATCATTATTAACAAAGAAAACATTGGTCGATTTTTAAAACTGGTGGATAAACCGCACAATGGCTTAACGGTATGCACCGGTTCGCTTGGTTCTATTGATAATGACATTCCTGCCATCATTGATGCCTACCATGAGCGTATTCACTTTATGCATATTCGCAATGTAAAACGTTTCGAAAATGGCGACTTCATCGAAAGCTCACACCGTGCCTGTGATGGTTCGGTCGATATTGTGGAAGTGGTCAAAACCTTGCACAAGTATCAATATCAAGGTTACGTTCGCCCTGATCATGGTCGTCATATTTGGGGGGAAGAAAAGTGGGCAAGGCCGGGTTATGGCTTATATGACCGCGCCCTCGGTATTATGTACATTAATGGCATTTGGGACTCGTTGAATCACTAATTAGATTACGACGATATGAATACATGAAAGGCTATCTAAGAGAAATATTTAGGTAGCCTTTTTTGTTACTTGAGTGAATATTTAATGGCTGTCCGTTTGAGCCTATTTGTTGTCTCTATTTGCTTTTTGGGGCTAAGCCAGGTTCATCAAGAGAAGAAGATTCTAACTTTTTGTTGTAGCGATATAGGCGCAGGATAGTAAACAAATTGACCGTTAATAGTGTTGCTTCCAATAAGGTGCCGCCAATCGAACCGACGATAATATTATTGGCGAGCCAACACATCGCGCCGACAATAAACGCAATCCGCATTTGAATGCCTTTTAATACAAATACCGCAATAGTGCCAAGTACTGAGCCGGCAATCGGAAGAAGATCTAACGGGCTTTTCATAAAATACAGCCCCAGTGACAGGCTGATGAGGACAAATATCGTCGCAACCAACTTAGATGAAGTTTTGATTGCCATGCCGGTACGGATAAACGACAGCAGGGTGCTTAGCGCTGAAATTGTTGAACCTAGAAGGTAGAAATGCACGATATTATTAAACTGAAAAATCAGCATCACAATTTTAAGTTTGCGATCATCTTTTTGATAAAAGGTGGAAATACCGAGCGCAAAACTAAGAAAGCCTAACCATTGTGCAAAGGGAAGGTTCAACAAATAATCCATGTTATTACCTTTACTTATGAAAAGTTGTTATACCAATTAGACTAACATGCTCAATGGTAATTTGAAATAAAAAGCAGTTTCATTATTTTAATTTCAAGATTCAGAGTAATGATCGGATGCAATGTCATTTTGAATAGATTGGCAAATACTTTCTCTGATCCATTGATGCCCTTTATCTTGGTTATTTCTTTCATGCCACAACAGTACGTAGGCCATCGGCATAAATTCAAACGGTAATGCTAATTGTGTTAGTGGGTAGAGTTTGAGTGCATGACTGGCAAAGCTCGAAGGTAAAGTGAAGATTAAATCGGTATGCGCACACACACTGGCTGCACCATAAAAATCAGGAACCGTGGTGTTGATTTTGCGGTGATGTCCTCTATCGGCAAGAAAATAATCGAGTGCCCACCATTCTTTTCCTTCGCAACGAACTTGAACGTGCGACAAGCCTAAGTATTGTTCTAGTGACCAATCAGTCTCTTTCAGTTTATCTAAGATAGGGTGGTGATGTCGAACCAGGCAAACCTGACGATCGCGAAATAAAGTCTGGTGCTCTATACCTTCAGGAAGACGATCAATATTAAAGCCCGATTGGGGGCTAAGGTCACGTCCTGCAATACCAAAATCGATCTGACCTTGCTGTAAATCGTGAAATGATTGACCTGTCCACAAATAGGAATCGAGTTGTATGTCTGGTGCTTGGCTCAGCAAGGAACCAATAAAGGAGGGAATTAACGTTTCGTAAGCACTTTCCACCATAGAAAAACTGAATTTTCGGTGGCTGGTGGCAGGATCGAAAGAGGGGGGCTGGGTCAGTTGATAGAGATCTTGCAACACATCTGGCAGGAGTTTTGCTAAGGTTAACGCGTGCGCGGTTGGCTTTAAACCGTGCGATGTGCGTTGAAATAATGGGTCTTCTAACGTATCACGCAAGCGATTCAAGCTTTTGCTCAGTGCTGATTGACTGAGATTCAGGCGGTAAGCGGCACGGGTGACACTTTGTTCTTCAATTAGAACTTGCAAGATAACAAGTAAGTTTAAGTCAATGCGGGCGAGTTTATCTAAATTCACTGTTATTCCTTAATGGAAATTGTCTTTCGAAATTATACCATTTCAATTCATAACATCTAGACGCTAGACTTGCGCCCCAGAAAACAATCCTATTTCGCCGTTAGATTAGAGAGAACTCATGCAACGTAATCTTTTACCCATGTTAATGACCATGGTGCTATTAAGCCCGCTGGCCATTGATATCTTTTTGCCTTCTTTGCCTACCATGGCCAATGAATTTTCTGTGTCCAACAGTGACGTGCAATCGACGTTGATTCTGTTCTTATTTGCTATGGGGGTTGGGCAAATCATTATTGGGCCATTAGCCGACCGATTTGGCCGTCGTCCAGTGGCGCTATTTGGCATTGTGCTTTATGGATTAAGCAGTTTACTTGCAGCAATGGCGCAGCAGTTCGAAGTCTTACAGTTAGCGCGTGTACTGCAAGGTTTGGCAGCGTGCTCAACGTCAATCGTGGTGTTTAGTGCGGTACGAGATTGTTATAGCGTAAAAGATGGCGCGAAAATCTACAGCTATCTTAATGGCGCTATTTGTGTGATCCCTGCTTTAGCTCCAACATTAGGTGGTGTTTTGGCACTGCATTTCGGTTGGCGTTCAACCTTCTTCTTTATGACAGCGTATGCGGTGTTGATTTTATTTATGGTCGCATTTCGTTTTCCAGAAACACGCCCAGAGAACACGGTTAGCGATGGCGCTTTATATCGTTGGGCTCGTTATAAACCCGTATTGATGGATCGTCATTTCTTGTTTTATGCCATTTGTTGTATGACGGGAATGGGCGCGATTCTAACCTATGTCTCTTATGCGCCAGTTTGGCTGATTGGCCATCTTGGTTTATCTGAGCTGTCGTTTAGTGGGTTATTTGGGGTCAACGCATTGATTAATATTGCTGCGTGTTTTGGTGCTCCGTGGGTGATTAAAAAGCTCGGTAACCGAACCACGGTCATTTGGGCATTATCATTGTTTATCTTGTCGGCGCTATTACAGTTGGCCGTGCAAATGGCGGCAATCAGTTCACCTCTATTAGCAGGTATTGGCTTTATGCTGCCTATGGCTTTGTTGTGTATTGGTTTTGCCTTTTTACTGGGCCCTGCAACCAGCATGGCATTATCTGGCTTTGGTGAGCGAGCGGGTACGGCTGCTGCGATGCTTGGATTTATCCAAATGAGTGGTGCTTCATTGTTGGCCGCGTTAATTCAACAAACACCACTAAGTGCACCTTATGCCGCAATGGTCGTAATGGCAGGTGGAGCAACCGTATTACTTGCAGTGATGAAGATGAAAAGAATGAATGCGTGGCATGTTGAACGAATGGCTCACGATTGATGTGCCACGCCTTCTCTTTATAAATTACTCATATAAATTATTAATGAAAGTCAGCGTTTTGCTGGCTTTTTTATTATGCGGATTTATGCTGTTATTTCATCGGACTATTAGCAAGGATTGCCCATGATCGAATACAAAGTTAATCAATCGATTTCAACTCAGCAGTTTATTGATTTATTAAAACAAACCAGCTTAGGTGAACGTCGTCCAATCCATGATGAAGTGACTATTGAAGGCATGCTGGAACATTGCGATTTACTGGTAACGGCGTGGCAAGGAAACACATTGGTGGGGGTAGCGCGTTCTGTGACGGATTTTCATTATTGCTGCTATTTATCTGATTTAGCGGTTTCAGAGCAAATACAAGCCAAAGGAGTAGGAAAACAGCTCATTATTGAAACATTTAAGCAGTTAAAACCCGGTTGTAAGCTAAATCTATTAGCCGCGCCTTTGGCTGTCGAGTATTATCCCCATATCGGTTTTGAACCTCACCATAGCGCATGGATTTTATCGGATCTTAGTCAGCTTCAATAACTCATTTTAACTTGGAAAATTAGTGACATGATCACCTTACAAACAGGCCTAATTTATTGCTTGCTCATCAGCATGATTACTTTCTTTGTGTATTGGAAAGACAAACGTGCATCGATCAAAGGAAGTTGGAGAACACCTGAAAAAACACTGCATTTATTGGCATTTTTAGGTGGGTGGCCAGGTGCACTCATTGCCCAACGTGTTTTTCGTCATAAAATCAGTAAGTTCAAATTTCAATTTGTGTTTTGGTTACTGGTTATTCTCAACTGCATTGGAACCGTGCTTATTCAGAATCCGGACTTTTATATGTAGTTTTCTTTACTTGCTGGCTATTATTTATACTTTTGTGAATAAGTTTGATATCATCCACACAATTCATCGAGTCATTCACTCGGCTTTCAATTTCAATCATATTAATTAACTACAGTTAAGGATGACGGACTACAACCTAGGTGTATTCATGTCGATCAAACCCTCTCAAAATCATAATCCTGCTATTGAGCTTGTTGAAGACGCTCAAATTGTCGAAATTCCCGAGCAGGCTTGGCCTCAAATCGAACAAATTCAAGACGTCGCTTACCGTGATGGGTTAGCGGAAGATATTGATATTTTGAAAATTAAAGCCGATGTTTCTCCTGAAACGTGCTTTGTTTGTATGGATGAAGAGCAGCAAGTTTTAGGTTATGTTTTGGCTCACCCTTGGGAAAGTGATCAGCCACCCTGCATTAATCAAGATATTTCTGATAGCGAAGAAGTGGTGAGCCCAGAAGACGCCTCGACCTTATATATTCATGATTTAGCCATTAGCCCTAAAGCTCGTGGTGTTGGCGTGGCACAGGCGTTAATTGAAAATTTGCTAGATCAAGCACAAGCATTCAATATTGATACGGTTTCTTTAGTTGCAGTACAAGGTATGGCTGGATTTTGGTCGAAATATGGTTTTAAATCAATGAAGTCAAACAGTACTGACAGTTACGGTGACGATGCACAATTTATGGTGAACCAACTCTAGACGCTACCTCTTCAGTATTCTCATTTCATAGCATCGAAACCGATTCTCTGTAATCGATGAGTAAGCCTTTCAAACCCATTAGGCTTTATACAAGGACAGATGCTATGAATTCCAGTTATCCACTCGTTTCTCCTACCTGGTTATTTGATCATTTTGATGATGACAATTTAGTTGTTCTCGATGCAACGACAGCGCATGCGGCAGCCGGTGAGGCATTGCAATTACCACGTCAATATTTACCGAACTCTCAAGCGTTCGATCTTGAAAATGTGTTCTTAGATAAATCCAATCCATTACCGAACACGATGCCAACGGTGGAGCATTTTACCGCTCAAGCGCGACAACTGGGTATCAATGATGAGAGTGTGGTGGTGCTTTATGATGCGCGTGGTTTGTATTCCGCCCCTCGAGCTTGGTGGGTATTTAAAACCATGGGCTTTGAACATGTTTATGTATTAGATGGTGGCGTCGCTACTTGGCAATCTATGGGTTACCCGCTGGTGGATCAATATTCACCTATTGAGCGTCCGAGTGGAAATATCACCGCGTACTTTGATGCGAGTAAAGTGTGTTCTGCAGATGATGTGTTAGCCGCGATGGATAAGCCTGAAATTCAAATCATTGATGTGCGTTCAACAGAGCGATTCTTAGGGCAAGTTACTGAACCAAGAGAAGGGATGCGTGCTGGGCATATTCCCACTTCTTTGAACCTGCCATTTGGTCAAATATTATTAGGGCATCGATATAAATCAGTGGAAGAAATCCGTACTTTGTTTGATCAAGTAGGTATGGACCCGAGCAAAAAATGGATCTTTTCCTGCGGTTCAGGCATGACCGCTTGTATTGTGATTTTGGCAGCCTATGCTTGTGGCTACACAGATATTTCGGTTTATGACGGCTCTTGGAGTGAATGGGGCGCGAACTCGAACTTACCGATTGCATAACATTAAGGCCTCAGACTTTAAGGAAAAATATATGAGCACAACATCTTATCCTGTGAAAGGCCAATGCCAATGTGGCAGTGTTTCCTTTGTCTTAAAAGCGGTACCGAAAATGGTCATCGCTTGCCATTGTAAAAAGTGTCAAAAACTCTCAACCAGCGCTTTTAGTATTACTTGTATCGTGCCGACAGAAAACATTGAAATTCAAGGTGAATTGAAAGAAACCCGTCGTGTCGCCGATAGCGGTAATGTGAATCTTGGTAAGTTTTGCCCCAATTGTGGCAACCGTATTTACCAAGTTAACCCTGCTGCGCCTGAAATGATTAAGTTTAAAGCGGGCGGCTGCTTAGACGATACTTCGATGTTAGTACCCACCACTCATGTTTGGACTAGTGAGAAACAATCATGGGTGGTGATCCCTGATGGTGTTCAGCAGTTTGAAAAGCAACGCTAAGGCTAAGCTGGTTATTTGGAATAACTGTAATTGCTGGAATAAGTGAGTCTCGCTGTCACTTGCGAATTCATCGATTCAGATCAACACTGAAGCCATACTTATCAACGAAAGGATGATGTTATGGCTTCTTTTTTATCTAGCAGTATTTACCGCACCGAACAAGACAGTATGGGAGAGGTGAAGGTCCCTCAAGAGGCCTTGTATCAGGCGCAAACGCAACGAGCCATAAATAATTTCACCATTAGCTCATTAACACTTCCTCATCGTTTCATACAGTCAATTGCCATGATCAAGCTTGCCGCAGCGCAATCTAATGAGCATTTACAGCAGCTAGACCCGACCTTATCTAAAGCCATTCAAGCCAGTTGTCAGACAATCATCGATGGCGAATATCTCGAGCATTTTCCTATTGATGTATTTCAAACAGGCTCGGGCACCAGTACCAATATGAATGCAAATGAAGTGATTGCCACATTAGCCAATCAAATTTTGTTGGAAGAAGGAGAAAAGCAAAAAGTCCACCCTAATGATCATGTCAATATGAGTCAGAGTAGTAATGATGTGATCCCAACGGCGATCCAACTCAGTGCTTATTTAGAATTGTCCGATCGCCTTTTGCCAGCTATGAAACAATTAAGCTCAGTGATAAAAAAGAAGTCACATTCTTTATCTGATGTGGTGAAAACGGGAAGAACGCATTTAATGGACGCCATGCCGGTCACTTTTGAACAGGAGCTGTCAGGGTGGCAAGCGCAAGTCGATAAAGCGCAAATGCGAATCTCACAATTACTGCCAGAATTGGCTCAATTAGCTCAAGGTGGCACCGCGGTAGGAACGGGGATTAACGCCGATGATAAATTTATCAACGCTTTTGTCAGCGCACTAAATCAAATCACCGGTAAGCAATTTAAACCTAGTGAAAATTACTTTTATAGTTTGAGTAGTCAAGATACCAGTGTGGCAATATCTGGTGAGTTGAAAGTTTATGCGACTGCTTTACTCAAAATTTCCAATGACTTACGTTGGATGAACTCTGGGCCTCTCGCTGGTATTGGGGATATTGAGCTTACCGCATTGCAACCAGGGTCATCAATTATGCCTGGTAAAGTTAATCCGGTGATCCCTGAAGCGGTGGCGATGGCCAGTGCGCAGGTGGTAGGGAATGACGCCACCATTACGATTGCAGGTCAAAGTGGTAATTTTCAATTAAATGTCATGCTACCAGTCATTGCTTACAATCTACTACAAAGTATTGAATTATTAACCAATGCTTCGCTCAGTTTGGCTGAGAAAGCCATAGCTGGTTTTACGGTTAGAGCAGAGAATGTACAAAAAGCGTTGAATAGGAACCCCATTTTAGTTACGGCACTTAATCCCATTATTGGCTATAACCAAGCCGCTCGAATTGCCAAGCAGGCGTATCAAGAAAATCGACCTATTATTGATGTGGCGCTAGAAAATACAGATCTCACGAGAGAAGAGCTTGAGACGCTGCTCGATCCGAAAAAATTAGTGTGAGCAGGTTACTTGGGTATATAGGGTTCGGGAACAGACAGGGCACGGATTATAGCTTGTTAAGGATAAAAAAAACGAGATCCAGATGATCTCGTTTTAGCGTTATTTTCGCAAAGTAAGATTAGTGATTTGGCACTTTCGAGCCCAAATGCAGCCAGGTTTCTAATACCGTATCAGGGTTGAGTGATACGGAATCGATGCCTTGTTCCATCAACCATTGAGCTAGGTCGTCATGATCGGACGGACCTTGACCACAAATTCCCACATACTTACCGGCTTTATTAGCGGCTTTAATGGCCATCGACAGCATGGCTTTTACGGCTGCATTACGTTCATCAAACATGTGAGCGATTTCACCAGAATCTCGGTCTAGCCCAAGGGTTAATTGCGTCATGTCGTTTGAACCAATTGAGAAACCGTCAAAGTATTTCAAGAAGTCATCGGCTAAGATGGCGTTCGAAGGTAATTCGCACATCATGATCACTTTGAGGCCATTTTCGCCACGGCGTAGTTCAAATTTCGCGAGCAAGTCGATAACCGAAGCAGCTTCGGTGGTGGTGCGAACAAATGGGATCATGATTTCTACGTTTTTTAGACCCATTTTATTGCGTACGCGTTTTATTGCTTCACATTCCAAAGCAAAACAATCTTGGAATTGCGGTGAAATGTAACGTGACGCACCACGGAAACCGAGCATAGGGTTTTCTTCTGTGGGTTCAAAGTGCAATCCACCAACTAGGTTGCGATACTCGTTGGATTTGAAATCGGACATACGCACAATCACACGTTTTGGCCAGAATGCCGCCGCAAGGGTGGAAATGCCTTCTGTCAATTTCTCAATATAAAACTCAACCGGGCTGCGATAACCGATAATACGTTTATCAATCTCTGCTTTTAATTCCGCCGGTTGCTCATCGTAATTGAGCAGTGCTTTTGGGTGAATCCCGATCATTTTATTAATGATGAATTCTAAACGAGCAAGGCCAACACCTTCGTTTGGTATGCAGGCAAAATCGAAAGCGCGATCTGGGTTGCCAACGTTCATCATGACTTTGAGTGGCAAGTCCGGTAAGTCATTGACTGAAGAGCGTTTGATTTCGAAATCAAGTTCCCCTTCGAATACATAGCCAGTTTCACCTTGGGCGCAAGAGACGGTCACGGTTTGTCCATCTTTTAGTTGGCTGGTGGCGTCACCACAACCCACTACCGCAGGAATGCCCAATTCACGAGCAATGATTGCAGCATGACAGGTACGTCCTCCACGATTGGTGACAATAGCAGAGGCTTTCTTCATAACCGGTTCCCAATCGGGATCGGTCATGTCAGCGACAAGAACATCACCGGTTTGGACTTGATCCATTTCATCTAGACTTTTCACTACACGAACCACACCGGCTCCAATGCGCTGACCAATGGCGCGGCCTTCAATCAAGCTCTGGCTTTGGCTGTTGAGTTGGAAGCGCTCCATGACTTGTTGATCGTCTCGTGAGCGTACAGTTTCAGGGCGAGCTTGAACAATGAGCAGTTCACCAGTAATACCATCTTTTGCCCACTCAATATCCATTGGGCGACCGTAGTGTTTTTCGATGATTAGCGCTTGTTTGGCCAATTCTTGAATTTCATCATCGGTGAGTGAATATTGACTGCGTTCTTGTTCATTAGTATCGATAATTTCAACTTGAGTGCCGAGTTTAACTATAGCACCGGGACCTTGTTCTTCTCCGTACACCATTTTGATTAATTTAGAACCGATTGTACGGCGCACAACCGCAGGATTGCCCGCTTGTAGCGTTGGTTTATGGACGTAGAATTCATCAGGGTTAACGGCGCCTTGAACCACCATTTCGCCTAATCCCCAAGAGGAAGTGATGAAGACGACTTGGTCAAAACCAGATTCAGTATCTAGCGTGAACATCACACCAGAAGCCGCTTTATCAGAACGTACCATGCGTTGAATACCCGCCGACAATGCCACCCCTTTGTGGTCAAAACCTTGGTGCACTCGGTATGAAATAGCGCGGTCATTGAATAAAGAAGCAAAAACATGTTTGGTGGCTTCAAGTACCGCATCGATGCCGCGAACGTTTAGGAAGGTTTCTTGTTGGCCAGCAAAAGAGGCATCGGGCAAATCTTCTGCCGTTGCCGACGAACGTACCGCGACCGATAGGAATTCATCACCATTACCGAGTTGTTGGTAGTAGTCACGGATACCTTGTTCTAAATCGGCAGGGAAGGGGGCATCAAAGACCCACTGACGAATGATTTCGCCTGCTTTTTTTAGTGCGTTGACGTCATCCACATCCAGTTCATCAAGAAGATGATAAATGCGGTCATTGAGTTGGTTGTGTTCTAAAAATTGATTAAATGCAAAAGCTGTTGTGGCGTAGCCGTTCGGCACCTTCACTCCAGCGTTAGATAGATTGGCAACCATCTCTCCGAGAGATGCATTTTTGCCCCCGACTTTATCGACATCGTGCATTGATAAAGCATCATACCAAACCACATTTTGATCCACGGCGTGTCTCCTAGACGTTTTGTTTTGTTCTGGATTAAGTTGTACCTAATATTTTTGAATGTTGTCTGTGGTTAAGATCCCAATCGTGACCAAGTTGACAGCAATATTTGTCTGCCTGATTCACAATTTAAACAGGTTAAACACAAACGTTGTAAATATTGTGTGAAATTATAGTTGTAAATATTTACAGCTTTTAAGCTACAGCAGCGATTAAAGGATTCAACTTCTTATGCAGAGCAAAAAAAATTTTCGTGATGTGTTTTACGTTTCTGATGGAACAGCGATCACTTCTGAGACATTAGGACATGCGGTACTCGGACAATTTCCCATTGAAATCACTCAAACGACGCTGCCTTTTGTCGAAACCGTAGACCGTGCTCAATATGTAAAAAGCCTGATTAATCAACGTTATGAAGCAACTGGTGTTGAGCCTTTGGTGTTCTTTTCTATTGTGGTTCCAGAAGTGAAGGCGGTGATAGAACAATCTTCAGCGCATTTATACGATGTACTTAACTGCTTGGTGGAACCGTTGAAACAGGATCTCGGGTTAGAACCTAGCCCGAGATTGCACCGCTCGCATAGCATAGAAAAGGATGCCGCTAGCTATCAAAATCGAATTGCTGCAGTGGAATACACTCTAGCTCATGATGATGGGGTTTCGCTGGCTAACCTAGATCAAGCTGACATTATTTTACTTGGCGTGTCTCGTTGCGGCAAAACACCCACCAGTTTATATCTGGCTATGCAATTTGGTATTCGTGCTGTGAACTATCCTTTTATAGAAGATGATATGGCGAAGCTAAAATTGCCAAAGGAGATAGAACCATACCGTTTCAAGACATTTGGCCTCACAATCGATACAGAACGCTTAATGGCGATTCGTCATGAACGATACGCAAACAGTGATTATGCGAGCCAAGTACAGTGTGAAAAAGAGCTCAATCGAGTGGAATCTTTATTTCGTCGTGAGGCAATACCGTATTTGAATACGACGACATTATCGGTTGAAGAAATCTCCACTCGGCTACTGGAACTGAGTGGTTTGAAGCGCAGCATGTGGTAGTTTTTGCGATCATTTTATATGGGCTAAATGGTTAAAACTTAATTTATGATCGAAAGTAAGTGGTCATCAATATGATCTAAAACAACAATTGGCCGCTTATTTTGGGAAAGGGAACTTCAACTCCCTAAAGGGGAGCCATTTCGTTTATACTTCCTCCTGTTTTTCAATGTGTCTTTTGCACAACTGTTCGTATCCATGTTAAGTCTCAATATAAAGTACAAGTGGCCATGATTGATTTCTTCCTACATCTAAAGCCTGAAGTGCTCACCACCGCACAATTCTTTTTTCTCATTGGGTTAAGTGGCATGACTTCCATGCTGAATGTCATCATTGGCGTGGGAGGAGGCGCAACATTAATTGCCTTTATGATCACCATTATGCCTGCGGCTGCGGTGATCTCCGTTCATGCGATTGTTCAACTAGGTTCAAATGCAGGGCGTGCCGTATTAATGCGCCGTTATGTGCAAAAGCAATTCTTAGGTTGGTTTTTTGTTGGTAGTGTCGTAGGGGCACTGATTGGCGGTAACTTAGCGTTAAACTTACCGACCAAATATCTCGAATTGATACTTGCGGTGTTCATTTTGATCAGTAGTTGGGTGCCAATAAACCTTAGCTTCCGGGGACGAAATGGTCTGGTGGGTATTGGTGTCTTTACCGCATTCTTGACCATGTTTGTTGGCGCAACTGGGCCATTTTTGATTGCGACAGTAAAAAATATCTTGCCAGATCGCCGTGAGCTAGGGGCGACGATGGCATGCTTTATGTCTATTCAACATGTGATTAAAGCGGTCATTTTTGCCATGTTAGGTTTTGCATATCAAGAATGGCTTGGTGTGATTGGTTTGATGATTCTAGTGGGTTTTGTCGGCACATTTATTGGTAAACGTGTGCTGGATAGAGTTTCTAATCAGCACTTCCATGTTGTGCTGAAAATTGCGCTGACTTTTATTTCGTTGAATCTGATTTGGGGCTTCTTTACTGCGAGCTAATGTTTCATTCATTCATTCATTCATTCATTCATTCGCGAGCTTCTGATTGAATATTGCCTTCAGTTTGGGTGGCAGGAATCGGAAAAATTCGGTCATAGATTATGTTGTAAATGAAGGCATAAACTAAGTAGAACACCACCATTCCAATATCCAAAAGAAACGCTTCTTTTAAGCTGATTTTCAGATACCACGCCATGATTGGTAAAGTGATCAGCACCAATCCGAATTCAAATAAGCTGGCGTGAAAAACTCGTATTTTCAAACTTTTATTTAGCTGCCCAGTGTACTTTAACATCGCTTTATCAAATCCGATGTTGTAGAAGTAATTCCATATTGTGGCAATTACCGAAAAAGCCACGGCCAAAACGGTAATTTTTGTCATATCCATGTGAATGAGCTTTCCAACGCCGAGGGTTAAGATCAATAAACCAATCAGCTCAAAGCAAATGGTATGTCTTAATCGGTCAAAGGTCGTGCGCATGATTTCCTCATTTGTCTCTATGGCGGGTTTTTAAACTAGGCGCAGGATAAGGGAAGAGCGGATGGAATGCAAAATAAGCTATACCCAAGTAACTTAAATAGCTATATAAGCATTTGTTTTTAAATTGGATTTAACATTCTCATTACAATGTCATGGCGTTTAAAGTTTGGTTTCTTTATGATGCTTTAATGAACAAATGGAAAAGGAGCTCAAGGGAATGAGCGAGAAAGTATTGTCTGAGACCAAATCGCCTTGGCTGAATATTAGCCATATCTCATCTGGCTTCACTGCCGTTTTAGTCGGCTACACCAGTTCCGTTGTCATTATCATTCAAGCAGCTACTGCGGCAGGAGCGAGTCCACTTCATATTGCCAGTTGGTTATTGGTACTCGGGCTGACGGTCGGCATGACTTCAATCGTTTATTCATGGCACTATAAAATTCCAGTCTTGATGTCTTGGTCTACGCCTGGTGCCGCGATGTTGGTGGCAGCGGTTGGGCAATATCATCTACCTCAAGTGATTGGCGCATTTATTATTTCTGGCTTATTGATTTTTCTAACGGGACTTATTTCTCCGTTAAGTCGTTTGTTAGAGAAAATTCCTACTCAATTAGCAACGGCAATGCTTGGTGCCATTTTGATTCCTTTTTGCATTAAAGCGTTCACCCCAGTGACCACTGAACCTGAGCTTTTCGTGCTCATGATCGCGGTATTTTTTATCTCTAAGCGTTACTTACCACGTTACGCCATGATGTTATTGCTCATTGCTGGGATTGGCGCGGCTGTGGTGTCAGGTTCGTTCACTGGTCAAGTAATTTCACTGAGCGTAGCCACGCCATTATGGGTTATGCCAGTGTTTGACTGGTCTGCCATTATCAACCTGAGTTTGCCTTTATATATAATTACTATGCTATCGCAGAATTTACCGGGTTTTGCCATGTTACGTAGTTATGATTACCAACTGTCTGCCAAACCGGTATTTATTGGCTCTGGTGTTATTAACATGCTGGCTGCCCCTTTTGGTGGTTTTAGTTTGAATCTTGCGGCGATTTCAGCGGCAATTTGCATGAATGAAGATGTAGATCCCGACCATTCAAAACGTTATCGCTCGGCAATGTGGGCTGGGGTGTTTTTTATCATCGCGGGATTATGGGCGACAGCGGTTGTAACGATTTTCCTTGCGTTACCAAAAGAGGTTTCCAATATTCTGGCAGGATTAGCACTGCTAGGAACTTTGTTGATGTGCATGCAAAGTGCCTTTTCCGACGAAAGCTTACGTGAGTCCTCTTTATATACGTTTTTGGTGACTTTGTCGGGTATCACCTTGTTCGGGATTGGCTCAACACTGTGGGGCTTGATTGCTGGGCTTGTACATAAAAAGCTGATGAGGAAGTAAAGCAAAAGGGTCGATGCGAATTATTTAAAATAAAGATCTAGCTTTAAACTAGATCTTTATTTATTTCAATTACATCGAGCTTACATTTGCAAATCGATGTTGGGGTTCAATATCCATTTCCCAATCGAGAATATTTTGTTCTTCGGCTAGTTCATAGATGGTTTTCTGGCTTAGGCTATTAACGATTTTCGCGGCTCGCCATGCAGCTAAACTGAGCTGGGGCTCGGCAATGCCATGGTTATGAGTACCGGAATTTACAATGTAAATACGGTTGTTCTGCATTCCTTTCCATTGCAAACAATAATCACGACTGAGCACTAATCGGTTATGTTGGTCGGTGATCATGAGTGGTTTTAAATGATCTAAACACGCAGGAAGGTCATGAGTAAAGCCGGTGCAAAGAATAACAACGTCTGCTTTTATCGTCGCGACTTGTTGGGTAAGCCCATGCTGGATATCTAATTGATACTCTCCATTTCTATATTGACTTGATATTAAGCTCTGATGGGGTTTAATTGACCACCATTTAGGGTTTCGTAATACATATTTGTCGTGATAGAGACGTTGATATAACCCATTTAAACAATCTGAAGTGACACCGTCACTTGCAAGTTTTTGATGGGAGACTTCACGCTGTTTATTCTTTTGATCTAGCTGGTAAAACTGATTGACGTAATCCGGCATGAAATATTGATCGGTAAAGCAACCCTCATCTAATTGTTCGATATTTGGGCGTCGCGAAATCCACTCGATATGCTCAGGTTTGCCGAATTGTTGATCAAAGGTGTGCTGAAATATGTCGGCGCCAGTTTGTCCTCCACCGATGATTGCAATTCGTTTTCCTGTTAAGTCAGGCGCTCGTAGAGCCAGTTCACTTGCGTGAAAACATTGGTCTGAGATTAAGTCATGGATACATTCAGGGATATGCGGTTGCATACCTGTTCCTATGATTAAATCTTTGCTGGTGTAACGCTCTGTTTCTGAGTGAACGATAAACTGATCATCAACATAGTCGACGTGTTGAATGTGACAGTCAAATTGAGTGTTGGGTAGTTGATGCGCCGTCCAAGCGAGGTAGTCCGAGAATTCTAATCGTGAAATGACTGACTGACCAGAGGCACAAAATGGATAGAATTTGCGTTGTTTTACCAAATAATTCAAAAAACTGTACGGGCTGGTGGGGTCGACGGCACTGACTAAGTCTTTCAAAAATGAAGTCTGCATTTTTGCATCGCTGAGTAATAAGCCCGGGTGCCAACTGAATGAAGGCTTTCGTTCTAAGAATCGTGTTCGCAATTGTGTTTTTGACTCTTCAATTAATGCAGCAATACTCAAGTTAAATGGGCCCAGTCCAATTCCAAGGCAATCAAAGTCTTGTTGATTATTCATGATGTGTTCCCTACAGGTATAAGCATTGTCAGTGATGATGTCGAATCCAACACTGACAATGACGGAATTAAAAGATGACGTTTTCAAAAAAGTCTTGGCGTTGACATTGCAGCAATGCAGCACGTTTATGCGGAAAATCAAACTCGAATTGTTTTTTCATTCCAATCCGTTCAGTGATTTTGACAACTCGATGGTTTTTGGCATTGGGTTCACCGACAATACTGTTAGTTTTTGGTTCGACCAAAAAGCAGTAATGCAAGATAGATTTCCCCCAAGCATCAAAGAAGGTGCCGCCTCGGTAGTCTAAATTTCCGACTAAAATATGTATCCCTCGGTCATGATCTTGGCATGCGTAATGAGGGCCTAAACGATCTTCTGCTGACCAATACACTTCAAAATATCCAAAGGCGACGCCATCAAACTCTCCGATAATGGCAAACTGATGTGGATCCTGTTCTAATTTTTGCAAGTATTGAGAATGCATTTCTAAGCTGCCTTCTAGCTCCCAAATTGGCGATGTTAATGGGTGATTATGCCACTGGTGAAAAATGTCTAGATCACGGCTAATGTCGATCATGCGAAATGACACGGTGCGTTTTAGGTGGTAACAATAACGTTGAAAGACGGTACCCACGGGTTTGGGCGGACGGGTGGGGTGCGAAATGCCGTTGGTCGCTGTGTGTCTTTGTTCCGATTCAGTGATTTTTGCCGTTTGGTGCCAAATGGGTGCCACTTGAAGAAAGGTGTTATGTAATAGCTTTCCATCCGTTAAGTGAGGGAGTACAAAGTCAGGCCAATGGCCGCAATGTAGCTCGGTTTTATTACTGGTATAAAATGCGTGTTCAGCGGCGCTCCACCACAACATCGGCTCTGCTAACTCAGTATCAATATAGATGGAATCTTGAGATAAGATTAAATCGAATTCCCCTTGTAATAACCCCAATTCATACATTGCGAAGCGTTGATGAGAATGATCTTTTTCTGATAGACCTTGTAACGATTCTATACAAATGCTGCGAGATTGCTGGTCACTTGAAGGTAGAGGCTTATATAGTCTAGCCTTTGGTTGAGAGTGATAAAATGGGTTGTCAATTTCGCAATAAATCTGACTAGGATCCGGTAAGGTTGCTTCGTTCAAGTCAGATAAGAAACAGAAGAAATTACGCTTCCACCTCAAGGTTGTTGAGTGGAGCAAATAATCATAGAAGGCTGAGTCTTTCGGTCGTGCTTGACGCCATTGAGAAAAGGCATGTTGGCAAACCGACCATAGCTTATATTCCTCTATTTGAGTATCTGCACAGATGGCAGCGATGGTATTGAGTAATGTGTTTCCAACCAAATAATAAGAAAGGTAAGGGTCGACTTTATCTTGTGATACAAAATACTCAGGATCTTGTTTATCAAAAAGATCGGAAAATTGCTTGAGAGCAACATCCGTTAAGCCGATACCTTGGCAATCTCGATATTTCATACCTATTGGTCGATTATTTTCAATATCTAATAAGATGTTTTGTTGGTGCGCTAAAAAAATGATTCCGTAGTCACTGCGGGCAATACACAGTGGCTGAATAACATTCTCCATAAATTGGTTTAACCACTGGCGTGCTGCCATCTCTAATGTCTGCTGACTTTCTTGCGCGTAGTTTTTTATCCATTCTCCTACTTGGCTTCTACCATTGATATTTTGATTTGCCGTGGCAAGAAGGTGAATATTGGGTTGGTCGATGAGGGACGCTTGATTACGGTAAAAAATATTTTCTCGTAAGCAAACTAGAGGTAAATCTAGGCACTGACCGTTTACATCTTTTATCGAAGCCCAAATTGGCTCTTGGATAAATTCAGTTTGGGGCATTCTTTGCTGCATTTCTTGACCCGCAGCGGTCTGTAATATCTGGCTGAACTGAACACCTCGTTTAGCCTCTTTTTCACTGAGTAGACGCAAAGAATTGGTTAACTTAACGGGCAGTGATACTTTCAGCATCCATGCTAGTTTAGGGTGATAAATTGCTCTTGTGGATGAGGTTGCTGTCCAGCCGTGTGTACTCAATTGGCAATCGACAACATATTCATATAAACCATGATTGTTGATGTTTTTTCGCCATTCTTTGGCTTGTAATGGATGCATGGGAAGTGCTAACCAACCTTGTTGAATCAACGTTGGTATATGATCAGTGTTTTTTCCATCTAAAGATAAATTGTGTTGCAACAGTGCTTTAAAAGTTTCAAGCAGTTGCGGTATTTCTGTTTGAGAGGCGATGTAATTAGGGTGGATTGCAAACCATTCAATAGAAAAACTTTGCGCGTATTCAGGAAGGTAAGCATATTGCTGATCTTCGGTTAAAGGCTCACAACTTTTTGGCGCAGGGTGCATGCTATGTCCACCGATTAAAGATTGCTCCGACTGGATAAAACTATCGGTGGAAAGATCGTGTTGAGAACGTTTCGTTAGTGCTAACAAGGCCGATCGATATAACGTGTTGACTCTCCAACACGGTTAAAGAAACGATCAAGTGTTTGCGTCTCTACGTACCGGTAGTAATGAGAAACCAATAACGATACTGCCTGTGAAAAATCAATTTTATTCTCATTAATGATATTCAAACCAACCTGGCGTTCGTCATCAAGTTCTGAACTATGAATTAAGTAGATATGGCCTTGATAACGATGACGGCCGAGCGCTGATGCATAGCTCAGTGGTAAGACTAATTGCTGTTCACCAAGTGGAATATAAAGGTGGTGCTGAGCGACGCGACATTCTGGTGTTTCCATCGAAAAACTGTTGAAAAAGCTTTGTATCGCTAAATTCGAGCTGTGTTGTACTGCGCTATCTGGAATAGCTGATGGGTCGATAGACATATTTTTTCCTTTATATGAAGCAGTGGCGGTCCATGAACTGGCCGGGTTAGTTTGCCGTTGAGATTTGGGTGAGGTGTTGGCGTTTGAGCAACACCGCACTTAAAAATAATATTGAGATAAACATGATCAGTAGAAACTCGGCATTAATGCTTAGGTAGACTGCCAATGATGCCAATGCTGTTCCCATCAGGTGACCGCTAGAATGAGATTGCGCTAAGAGGCCACTGAGTTGACTGGTGTGTAAATGGTTTTGATTAAGAGATAAAAGTTGCTTGGAATACCAGGCTGGCAAATTGGACAGCGCAACAGTCAGTGCTGTGCTAAATAGGATTAGCGTTATCAAGCTATGTTCAAAGGCGGCGAGAATGTAACCACAAAAAGCAAGAGGCCAGCTGATAAAGTGCCAAATCAATACTGGTTTAGCTAATAGTTTAGGCGTGATCCACAGTTGGTTTATGCCCATCAAGCTGCTGATTGCCAGCATAATTCCCGCAAGGTAGTTGGAGGTTTGTTCGGAGTTGAATCCTAACTGACTTAAATAAGGTACCAGCATTAATTGGTATATCGCGACCAACATGGTGGTTAAACCTGCGGTCAAAAAGGTTAATTTATATCGCTGAACGAGCGTTAGTGCAGAAACTGCTTTGGCCTCCGTGGGGATGACATTCAGGCTTAATGGGTGTCTAACTAACCATTTTATGAGCAATAAACTTACGCTGATAGGAAGCAGTGTGAGTAAAAGAATGGTTGATAACCCTAATGGTAAAAAAACAAAAGTCGGGCCGACTAATCGTCCTAGGGTCGCTGCACCGCTGAGTTTTGAAATGTTATTTAACTCAGCAGGGTGCTTGTGAGTCAGATAAGTTTGTCCTATTGGCATGAATGCGCTGCTGAATAAGCCAAGGCCAAATCGACTTAATGCGGCTAACCAAAGTTGCGGGCTCGATAAATGAAATAGAGCGGCAACGAACAGAAGATGACACGTAATATATCCAATGCCTGCGATCCAGTAGGCTTGCGTCAAACTCATCCGGCTAAGGTACTTTCCCCATAGCCCTGAACCAATCCAATAACTGATTAAATTGACATTAATCGCCATTGCGATCAGTCCTAATTGATGGCTTTGTGCATCGACGTTAAAAAGCACAGCGATTTGAGGAAGGAGTGCGATCAGTAATGTCTGATTAATTCCTAAAGTGAATAGTGATCCAAATAACCACATAAAATATAAACCCAAACGATAATGCTAATAATTATCATTATGATTATTGATATTTGCTGTCGATGTCAATACATTAAAGGGGATTTTTGGTGATTATTTCGTGCCACACAAATGGGTTATCGAATAAATATCAATGGCTTATTTGTGGTTATTGGGCAGTAGGAGGCGGCGTGTCGTATACATTTTGGGAACAAGCAAACCGTAATTTGATAGGTAAAACATTAAGTGAAATTCATTTTGAGCAGTTAGTCGAATATGGCTCATTGAGTGCTCAAACACCGAATACTCATACATCGAACAAGCAAATTTATGTACTTGACTGCGGGGCGCAACAATGGCGATTTGAAGCACAAAAAACAGTATGGAGGATGCTCAACATTGATAATGATTCAATTCAATCAAGCCATGGTGAGATGACTTTATTAAACGATTTGCTGATTGATTTACAACCGGTACTCAATATTTCGGATATGAATTTAGCCGGCTTTTTAGAAGAGGTTCAACAGACCCTAATCAGTGAGTTGCGTAGCTTGGAAGTTCAACAAGGATTGACCGCTTTTGATATTGTTCAATGTGATGAAATCACGAGACAAAAATATTTAAATGCACATCCTAAATTAATCGCCAATAAAGGACGTTTAGGGTGGGGAGAGCATGATCTTGAGCGCTATTCTCCAGAGTCAGCTCAAGCATTTACACTGCATTTCTTGGCGGTAGATAAATCGATTTCTGTGTCTGGATTTAAGGCTGGTTTAAATATTGAGGATTTGTTTGCCTCTTTTGTCAGCGAGTCTGAATGGCATTCATTACTCAATAAATTACCGTCAGGTGGGTTAGAGCAGTTTGATATTATTCTTGTGCATCCCTGGCAGTTACAACGTTACCTTAAAAGCCAATTTTTACAGTATTTCGTTGAAAGTAAATTGATCGAGCTCGGTACAACGACAGTGAAGTGGTTGCCTCAGCAATCGATCAGAACACTGACGGCAGAAATACCGAGTGTGAAAGTGGATGTCAAAACGGCATTAACGATCTTAAATACCTCTTGTTATCGCGGTATCCCTGGTAAGTATATTGCTCATGGCGCACGCATTTCAGCCTGGCTGGCGGATATTACAAAACAAGATGCGGTTTTAAATAAGCTCGGCCTTCGAGTTCAACAAGAAATTGGTGGTGTGTATTGTCCTCACCCTTATCAAGCTAAAATCGACGGGCCATATCGTTACCAAGAAATGCTGGGTTGTATTTGGCGAGAACGTGCCGAGAGCCTACTTAGCGAGCACCAAAGACCGCTTTCAATGGCAACGCTAATGCAACAAGATTTAAGCGGTATGCCGTGTATTGAAGCGTTAATTCATTTATCTAACAGAACGGCGCAAGAGTGGTTGAAAGCCATGTTTACCCATGTCGTCGTGCCTATTTATCACTTAATGGTTAAGTATGGCGTGGGAATTGTCGCGCATGGACAAAACGTCACTTTGATTTTAGAAAACCATTTCCCAGTTGGCTGCTTGATTAAAGACTTTCATGGCGACTTACGACTTATCGATCAAGATTTTCCCGAGCTTTCGACACTAGATCAAGATATTCAAGTCAACCTTGTACGCTTGCCAGCTCATTATCTTATCCATGATTTACTTACAGGGCACTTTGTCACGGTTCTGCGTTTTGTTTCTCCCATGCTTGAAAAGAGTGGCGTAAGCGAGCAAGAATTTTATCAACTACTAACAAGGACTTTGCAAGCCTACCAAGCTGAACACCCTGAATTGAACGAACGTTTTAAGGCTTTAGATCTATTGACAACCAACATCGATAAGATCTGCCTTAATAAAGTGCGTTTTAAAATTGGTTTAGGGGATAGTAGTGAAAGACCATTGCCAGAATTAGCCGATCCTATCGCCAACCCTCTGCTTATTTAACCCTGATTATTATGGATATTTATCAAAGATGATAGGACATGATCTAGAAAAACATCAAAAAAGTGCTATTGAAATGTATATAAATCAAAAATGGTATTGATACAGTTTATGATAATCATTACTATTTGCGAAGTTTGATTTACTTAGTGAGCTTAAGGATATGTTTCGATTACAAGATGTTACGTTTGAGACTCAAAATAAAACTATTTTAAGTCCAACGTCTTTAAGCTTTGAGAAGGGTAAAGTAACGAGTTTACTTGGACACAATGGTAGTGGGAAATCGACATTAATAAAAATGTTGGCAAGGCAGCAAGCCGCAACGCAAGGTGAAATTGAGCTAGATGAAAAAAATATTCATCTTTTAACCGCAAAAGAGTTTGCTTTAAAAGTCGCCTATTTACCGCAACACCCGCCATTGACCGATGGGGTCAAAGTTCGTGAGTTAGTGCGCTTTGGTCGTTATCCATGGAAAGGCTTATTCGGCCGATATAGCTCAAAAGATGAAGAATATATCGACGAGGCCATTGAACAAGTAGGGTTAGCCCATATGCAAGACCGCTTTGTGGCTACGCTTTCTGGTGGTGAAAGACAACGTGCTTGGATGGCGATGTTACTTGCACAAAAAAGCGAATGTATTTTATTGGATGAGCCTACATCCGCATTAGATGTAGCTCATCAATATGAATTATTGGCTTTGGTACGTGAGTTAAACCAAGCGTTAGGGTTAACCGTGATCATGGTGTTACATGATATCAATATGGCGGCAAGGTTTAGTGATCAGATGGTGGCGTTACATTCTGGAAAAGTCTTAGCTAGTGGCACACCTGAGGAGCTAATGCAGCAAGATGTACTGCATCAAATCTACGGGATACCGCTTGATTTATTTGTTCACCCTGAAACTGGTCATGCGATCAGCTATATCCGTTAGTGGCGTCTTCATATATTGATGTATTTAAAAGGAAGTTTGTATGAAAAGCTGGCTAGTCTCATTGTTAATCTTGTGGACATCGTATAATGCTCACGCTGAAAGCTTTAAACATGAGATGGGGGAAGTGACCTTTGATTCTGTTCCTCAAAAAATAGTGGCATTGGATTGGGTCTCGACCGAACATTTGCTCGCACTTGGTGTAACACCAACAGGCATCGCAGATGTTAAAGGGTATCAAGCTTGGGTTGTCTCGCCACCATTGCCTGAAAGTGTTATCAGCATCGGCTCAAGAAGAGAGCCGAACCTCGAGCTTCTCGCGCAAATGAAGCCAGATCTCATTTTAATGAGTGATGCAATGAGCCCTGCTTATCAAAAGTTAAATGCGATTGCACCCACCATGGTGCTAAGTATTTATACTGATTCGCATCAACCGATAGAAAATGCTAAATCTCAAGTTCGTACTCTCGGCAAAGTGTTACATCGTAGTGAGCAAGCCGAGCAAGTTATCAGGGATTTTGATGACAACATCCAAAGCAATAAATTCAAGATAGAGCAATTCGAAAAAGCCTCTCAAACAACGATTCCATCTTTGTTATTAATCCGTTTTCTTGGTGAACAGCACCTACGTATTCATGGTAAGACTTCTTTGTCAGGTGAAACAATTGAATTAATGGGGTTAACCAATGCTTGGCAACAACAAGGCAATAGCTGGGGGTTTAGTTCCGCAACAATTCAACAATTAGCACCACTTCAAGATTCCAACGTTTTTTATTATGGGCCATTAACCGATGATGAAAGAAAATCGCTGACGAGTAACCCTATTTGGAAAGTTATGAAGTTTGTACGTGAACAACGTGCTTATGAGCTGCCACCAGTATGGACATTTGGTGGCTTGTTAGCTGCGCGAAAATTCAGTGATGAAGTTACCCGAATCTTAACGCAAACCAATTCGATAGAAGCACAGGTGAAGGCGAAATAGATGGACGCTGCGCTCCCTACATATTTTAAATTTGGTATGTTCAAGTATGGGGTTCTCATTGCCTTGATCATTGGGCTATTGAGCCTATTGATTAAGGCAAGCATGCCGTATTCATTGCCTGTTGAACAATTTGCTCAAGCTCTATTTTCTCCTGATCAGAATAGTTATCAGCAAGTTATTTTACATTACAGCTATTTCCCTCGTTTGATGATGGCGTTGCTATGTGGCGCAGGTTTGGCGCTTGCAGGTTCTGTGATGCAAACGGTATTAAGAAACCCATTGGCTTCACCAACCACGCTGGGTGTGGCTTCAGGGGCACAGTTAGGGGTTGCGGTTGCGTTATTATTGCCTTTATCAGCTTGGCACTCTGAGCTTAGTGCTTTGTTCTGGTTGACACCAAAAACCTTAGCATTTGCTGGGGGATTAATGGCGACCGGTTTAGTGTTTTTACTGACGGCCCATAAAGGCTTTGCACCACTGCAAATGGTGTTAGCGGGCATGGTCGTGACTTTATTTCTAGGCTCACTCAATATGGTGTTGATCCTATTTAATGAACAGCAATTAACGGGCTTATTTATTTGGGGGGCAGGGGCATTAGATCAAAATGATTGGAGTGGTGTAGCGCATTTATTGCCACAAGTTGCCATTGCATTATTAATCTTATTAGTGATTCAGCGTCCATTGTCAATTTTGCAGCTCGGTGAAGATGTCGCCTCATCAATCGGTGTCAAAGTTGGTCTGTTGAGAATTGCCGCTTTAATGATCGCGGTGTTTGTTACTTCAAGTATCGTGAGTGAAGTGGGCATTATCAGCTTTATTGGTCTAGTTGCTCCAAGTCTTGCCAAATTATTAGGAGCTAGAAGACTGATTTCTCAGTTATTGCTGAGTTCTCTTGTGGGCGCGGTTTTATTGCTATTAACAGACCTTCTTGTTATGCCTTTTGCCGGAGTTTCTGGTGAATTGCTCCCAACCGGCGCGGTCACAGCTTTGATTGGGGCACCGTGTTTACTGTGGCTTTTGAATAAACAAACCTGGTCAAGTACACAAAAGTTTGAACCTGATGCGGATCCACAATTTTCTGACCAATCTTTTTTATCCGTTTTTATTATTTCATTATTGGTTCTCATTGCGTTTACGTTACTGTCTTTGTTTTTGGGGCAAAGCCAACTTGGCTGGCAACTCAGCTTTGCGCATAGCGTTTTAGATTTAAGAATACCGCGCATATTGGTGGCGATTTTTGCCGGCTCAGCCTTAGCGTTAGCCGGTAGCATTATTCAACGTATCACGGGTAATCCGATGTCGAGCCCGGAAGTGATTGGGATCAGTTCTGGAGCCGCTTTTGCTTTGGTATTAGGTGTGCTGTTGTTTGGTTCAGTGACGCGTTTTGAACAGTTATTACTTGGCAGCGGCGGGGCATTGTTCATCATGTTGATGGTGTGGTGGTTTAGCCGTAAGAGCCAACTTTCGCCAGTAAAAATGCTATTGACTGGGGTGGCATTAAGCGCGCTATTAGATTCATTGATTCGGATTTCATTGGCCTCGGGTAACGAGCAAGTAAAAGGATTATTGGCGTGGTTATCCGGTTCAACGTATCTCGTGGCGTGGTCTGATTCACTGCTTTTGATTGTAGGAACCATAGTGCTCGCGGTTGGATTATTTGCTTGCCACCGTTGGCTAGATTTGATGGCACTAGGCAGCATTACCGCGAGTGCTTTAGGGTTGAATACCTACCGTGTTCGTCAATGTTTGATGTTATTTGCATCGATGCTGACTGCATTGGCTGTGATCGTGGTGGGGCCACTGAGTTTTGTCGGATTATTGGCCCCTCATATGGCTAAATCTATGGGGCAACATAGCGCACGACATCAAATGCTGTTGTCTTGTGTAATAGGCAGTAACATCATGTTATTAGCCGATTGGCTAGGGCGAAATATTTGGTTTCCTTGGCAAGTACCAGCGGGATTGCTGGCATCACTGATTGGTGGTGGTTACTTTATCTATTTATTAAGAAAGCAAAATTAACAGTCAAATAAACCAAGCAGATTAACTAAAACTAAAGGTAGAGCTAAGACTCCACCTATACCTGTAACTTGAAATTTCAAGTAATACAGTCCCGTTTTGAACCAACGTTAGAGTGGTGATGACGGATTCTTATAACCACTATATGGTAATACTTATTATTTGTATTCCTATTTTTATTGGTTGTGATGGCATTGTGCAGAATGTATGAACCTTCATTATTAAAAACAATTTAGAGAGACGAAGTTAAATGGAAATCAACACGTTAAAAGGACTCAACTTGCCACCAAAAAAATTAGCACCAGTAACTCTGGCATTAGCGGTAGCAGGTATTTCAAGCTTTTCCGTTCAGGCAGAAGAGAAAAGCACAGCTATGGATACCGTGGTGGTCGTGGCCAGTACAGCGCCGAAAAGTATTAGTGATATTCCGGGTACGGTTTGGTATGTCGACCAGGAGCGCATTGAAGAAGAAGCGCGCAACGGTAAAAGTGTCGGCGATATTTTAGCGGCAACTATTCCTTCTTTGGACGTTGGTAGCCAAGGACGTACTAACTACGGACAAAACTTACGTGGGCGCTCAGCACTTGTCATGATTGATGGTGTATCACTTAACTCTTCACGTTCAATCAGTCGTCAGTTTGACTCCATTGATCCATTTAATATTGAGCGTATTGAAGTGCTTTCCGGTGCCACATCCGTCTACGGGGCAGGAGCAACGGGCGGTGTGATCAATATTGTGACTAAGAAAGCGACCGAAACTGGCCTCCATGGTGAAACATACGTTGGCGGTGGTAGTGGTTTTAATAATAGTGATGATTACGATGGCAAAATTGCACAATCAATCAGTGGTGGTAATGAAAAAGCGCGTGGTCGAATTTCTGCGGTTTATCATGATGCTGGTGGTAAATACGATGGTAATGGCGACATTATCGTGCCTGACACTACTCAAGGTTCGCTGCAGTACAACACCACTTTAGACTTGATGGCGTCAGGGGAGATCAATCTAACTGATACGCAAACTTTATCTATTTTGGCGCAATATTATGACAGTCAACAAGATAGCCCCTATGGAATCTACTATGGTCAAAACTTTGCCGCCTTAGCCGATCCTAGCCAGATTGAAGTACGTAAAGGGTTCGAATCAGATCAGCAAGGTGGCACTGAACGTTACATGCTGAATCTTAATTACTTGAATACAGACTTTTTGAATCATCAGCTGATGGTGCAAGCCTCTTACCGTAAAGAAAATATGTCATTCATACCTTTTATCTACGGTGCTTATCTTGCAGCCTCAGAGCAAGATACAGAAGTGGTCAGCTTGCGAATGGCGTTATTAAAAGATTTAGGTCGATTACAGCTGACTTACGGTATCGATGGTTATATTGACACACTTGATAGTAGTCAAACCATCTTTGATCCTGTGACTGGCGCTGCAACAGGCGGCTTAGTGAACCGCAGTTATGCCACTATTGGACGTTATCCTGGAACAGAAGTCGCTTCGGTGGCTGGTTTTATTCAAGCTGAATTTAATATTACCGATGATTGGTCGGTGCAGGGGGGATACCGTTATCAGTACATCAATAATACGATTGATGACTTTGTTTCAGGAAAAGCTCAAACGGCTATCGCGCTAGGGCAAGCCACTTCTGCTGATAGTATTGATGGAGGAAGCACGGATTATAAAGTCGGTTTATTTAACTTAGGCACTATTTACAACTTTAACCAAGCTAACCAAGTGTGGGCAAACTTCTCACAAGGCTTTGATTTAGCGGATCCTGCAAAATATTATGGTTATGGGACTTATGAGCCACAAGCCAGTGGACATTTAACGTTAGTGGATAGCATCAATGTGTCGGATACAGAACTTGAAGGTATGACGACTAATAGTTTTGAAGTAGGTATGCGTAACCAAATTGGTGCCTTAAGCATTCAAACGGCAGCTTATATTTCGTTATCGGATAAAGTTATTTCTAATAGCAGTTCAAATCTTTCGGTTACCGTCGAAGATTCTGATAAGCGCGTTTACGGCCTTGAAACTGAGCTAAATTACTGGCTGACGCAAAACCTTCAAATCGGTGGCTCCGGTCATGTGGTTCGTACTGAAGAAAAAGACGATAACGGCAGTTGGGTTAAGACATCGGTTAACTATGCGAGTGCTTCCAAAGCCAGTGCTTGGGTAGGTTGGTACGATGAACAATATGCATTGCGCCTACAAAGCAACACCATGTTCGACTTAACTGATGATTTTGATGGCGAACTGGACGGTTATACTACAGTTGATCTAACCACTTCAGTCAACTTACCAGTGGGTAGCTTAGCATTTGGTATTCAAAACTTATTGGATGAAGACTACACCACCGTTTGGGGACAAAGAGCGCAAGGCTTCTATTCCCCATATTATGGTCCAGCCTCAGTTTTCGATTACAAAGGCCAAGGTCGAACTTATATGTTGAGCTATCAAGTTAAGTATTAATGAGTATAAAGACGTCTTTTTAAATAACTTAATCGAATAGAAAAACAAAACAGGTGCTTGATGTGCCTGTTTTTTATTTCAAATTCTGTATTTTTTGGGCAAATCTCCATCCCTGAACCATACTGCCAATATGAATAGTTTTTAACTTTTAAGGTTTTATTTGGGTGGAGAGGGATTGATATGCAGAGAGTAGTCTTTAAGTTCTCGTTGGAAGAATATCAACAGCGCTTACTTAAAGTGCGTCAATCAATGGAAGAAAAAGAGTTGGATTTATTGATCATTCATGACCCGTCAAATATGGCTTGGTTGACGGGCTATGATGGTTGGTCGTTTTATGTACCGCAATGTGTGGTGGTATCAACCAGTGGAGACCCGATTTGGTTTGGACGTTATTTAGATGCCAATGGTGCGTTTCGTACCGTTTACATGTCAGCGGAAAATGTTTTTTATTATCCTGACTATTATGTGATGAACCCGCAATTGCATCCGATGGAATATTTAGTCAAAGCGGTGCTCGCCCCTAAATTATGGGATAGAGGGCGAATCGGAGTAGAAAAAGACAATTACTACTTCAGCGCAACAGCTTACGAGTGGTTAAAAGACAGCTTACCTAACGCGCAATTATTGGATGCAACCGGCTTGGTCAATTGGTGCCGAGCGGTGAAATCAGAGCAAGAGCTGATTTATATGTATCACGCCGCGCGAATAGTTGAAAATATGCACCGAGTAGCTTTTGAAATGATAGAGCCGGGTTTACCAAAGCATCACCTTGTGGCGGAAATTAATCGCCAATCGGTGTTGGGTTATGAAGGGCATTTTGGCGATTACGCCTCGATTGTCCCTATGCTGCCTTCTGGCGCTGATGCTTCTGCACCGCATTTGACTTGGGATGATCAACCCTTTCATAAAGGCGAAGGCACATTTATCGAGATGGCGGGAGTGCATCGTCGTTACCATTGCCCCTTATCTCGAACCATCTTTTTGGGGGAACCAGATGATCAGTTCAAGCGCGCAGATGAAGCATTAACCATTGCGCTTGAAGCGGCGATGGATGTCGCTCGTCCCGGTAATACATGTGCAGATGTGGCGCATGTGTTGCAAACCATCTTAGATAAAGCTGGTTTTGACCGAGCCGGTGCCCGCTGCGGCTACCCAATTGGGTTAAGTTATCCACCAGATTGGGGGGAAAGAACCATGAGCTTACGCTTAGAAGATCAAACCGTATTACAAGAAGGGATGACATTCCATTTAATGCCGGGATTGTGGTTTGATACTTGGGGGCTAGAAACAACAGAAAGTATCGTGATCACACCATTTGGTGCGCAGGCCTTGTGTGATTATCCTCGGCACTTGTTTATTAAGCACTGAGTATTTATTGAGTACTAATTGTCTATTAAGTACTGAGTCTACTTGGGTATATCAACCTTAATGAACTCGGAGGTAAGATGCAACTTGACCAATACGATCTGAAAATTCTACAAATCTTGCAAGAAAATGGCCGTATTACTAAATCCCAGTTGGCCGATGAAATTCATTTATCGGTCAGCCCGTGCTGGGAAAGAGTGAAAAAATTAGAACAAGCGGGTGTCATTGAAGGTTATGGCGCTCGGGTCAATATTAATAAAATCCTCAAGCACACTTCTGTGTTAGTCGAAATATCTTTAAAAGAACATCATTCCACTGCTTTTAAGCGTTTTGAATCGGTGATGTGTGATACACCGGAAGTCACAGATTGCTATGCGACTGGAGGCGGGGTGGATTACATTTTAAAAGTACAAACGAATGATATTGATCAATACCAACGTTTGATGGACGTATGGCTAGATTCGGAGCTAGGCATTGAACGTTACTTCACCTATATCGTCACTAAAACCATTAAGCAGCGGTCACCCATCAATAATGAATAGCAGTGGTACATTTCCTACCGAACGGGCTCTATTGGCTTGACGGTGTCTCTTGATTGATTTTGACCTCCAGAAAAAATGCCACCTTTGCTGGTGGAATACAGAAAAAATCAGCAGCCTAAGCGCCTAGATCCAGAAACTTCTTTTTGTTGTCCTTTCTATTCTTAACGTATCCCAATCAAAAATAAGTCTTTCTAGCAGAGATTAGGTATATCGGGAGGCGTTATGGAATTTGCAAAACCAGCGAATCATATTCAACAAACTTTTGTTTATAAGAATACTGATGACAAACCATCCCACGAAATGATGGCGTTATTGGATGATGTACGTTTAGTTCGTAACCATGCCTATATCAATAAGAAATGGGAATGTGGTGATGATTTTCAAGCGGTTGAAAACCCAGCCAATAATCAAGTTGTAGGTTATGTAAGCCAACTCAACAAAGCCCAAATTCAACAAGCGATTGAAGGTGCTGAAGGAGCATTTCAGCCTTGGCGAAAATTGAGTGTCGAACAGCGTTCCGAATATTTATTGCGTTGGCATGATGCGATTTTAAATGCACAGAAAGATCTGGCGTATTTAATGGTTGTTGAGCAGGGAAAAACGCTAGCGGAAGCCATGGGCGAAATTGAATATGGCGCGTCATTTATTCGTTGGTTTGCTGAAGAGGCAAAACGCAGTTATGGCCATACCATTCCGAGTCATATTCAAGATGCACAGCTTTCTACTGTACGTGAGCCAATTGGTGTTGCCGCTTTAATTACGCCATGGAATTTTCCTAATGCCATGATCACAAGAAAAGCGGCGGCCGCCCTTGCTATCGGTTGTCCTGTGATCATTAAACCCGCGAGTGATACGCCATTTTCTGCATTAGCCTTGGCGGAATTAGCCGATCGTTGTGGATTTCCATCGGGGGTGCTCAATGTTGTTACCGGAGATGCCGCCATGATTTCTGAGACGCTTTGCGCCGCGCCACAAGTGAAAGCGTTATCGTTTACTGGCTCGACAGCGGTTGGCAAGTTGCTATTGAAACAAGCGGCAGAAACAGTAAAAAAATGCAGCATGGAATTGGGTGGCAATGCGCCCTTTATTATGCTGGATGATATGGATGTGGAGCAAGCAGTCAGTGCAGCGATGGCGGCAAAGTTCCAAACTTCTGGCCAAGATTGCTTAGCGGCGAATCGTATCTTTGTACCACGCCATTTGTATCAAGACTTTCTTACTCAATTTGCTCAAGCCATGAAAAGCATAGTTGTCGGCAATGGCTTAGATCCTAACGTCACATTAGGGCCACTCATTTCAGCCAAAGCAGCCAAACAAGCACAGCACTTGGTGGATGATGCGCTGACAAAAGGTGCACGTTTAATTCATCAATATCCAGGGCATTTAACTGGACCAAATTTCTTTGCGCCTACTTTATTAGCCGATGTCACACCAGATATGGCGGTTTACCAAGAGGAAAACTTTTGCCCAGTTGCAGGCGTTTTACCTTACGACACGTTAGAGCAAGCCATTGAGATGAGTAATGACACTGAATATGGCTTAGCGGCCTACGTTTATGGTCACAATATCCATGATATATGGCGCTGTTTACGCGGGCTTGAGTTTGGCATGGTCAGTGTTAATTCCGTCAAGATGACCGGGGGGCCGATCCCCTTTGGTGGCGTGAAACAATCGGGTTTAGGTCGGGAAGGAAGCTGCCATGGTTTTGATGAGTTTAGTGAAATCAAATATTGCTGTTTGGGGCAACTACCTTCTGCAAGTGGCTGTTAGATGAAAGGCAGTGATATGAAAGCAGAGAGCTGGAAAATTAAGGAGAGCGTTATGACTAAATCAACCGAGCAACTACTGAATATGGATCGCAATACGATTTTTCATTCATCCACCCACTTGAAGCAATATGCCGCCGGAGAATTGCCTGGGCGCGTCATTACCGGAGCCAAAGGTTTGAGAATTACCGATTCACAAGGTATTGAACTCATTGATGCGTTTGCTGGTTTATATTGCGTCAATATTGGCTACGGACGTGAAGAAATGGCAGAAGCGATTCACGAACAAGCCAAAAAACTGGCCTATTATCACACTTATGTTGGCCACTCCAACGAGGCACTAATTGAATTGTCCGAGCGAATTTTAAAGTTGGCGCCGGATAACATGAGCAAAGTCTACTACGGCTTATCCGGTAGTGATGCCAATGAAACGCAGATCAAATTGGTGTGGTATTACAACAACTCACGAGGCTTACCTAATAAGAAAAAAATCATTTCACGTGAGCGCGGATATCACGGCTCAAGTATCGCTTCTGGTTCATTAACAGGTCTGCCTATCTTCCATGCTCATTTTGATTTACCGATTGAGCGAATTAGACATACCATGTCACCGTATTACTACCGACGCGATGTCGATAATATGACAGAAGAAGCGTTTGCCCAATTGTGTGCCGATCAGTTGGAAGCCATGATTTTAAAAGAAGATCCTGACACAGTTGCAGCTATGATTGCTGAACCGGTATTAGGCACGGGAGGGATTGTTCCGCCACCGAAAGGCTATTGGTCAGCGATTCGTAAGGTGTTAGATAATTACGATATTTTGCTGATCGCAGATGAAGTGGTGTGTGGCTTTGGGCGCTTAGGAACAAACTTTGGCTCTGATTTGTACCAAATGAAGCCAGACCTCATGACGGTGGCAAAAGGATTAACGTCGGCTTACTTACCGCTATCCGGCGTGATCATCGGTGATAAAGTGTGGGCTGTGTTAGAAGATGGCACGGATGAATGGGGCGCTATTGGGCATGGTTATACTTATTCTGGCCACCCGATGGGGGCAGCTGCGGCATTGTGTAATCTTGATATTATTGAACGAGAAGGTCTGGTCGCCAATGCTCGAGATGTTGGTGCCTACCTACAGCAAAAGATGCAATCCACTTTTGCGGATCATCCAATGGTCGGTGACACTCGTGGCGTCGGCATGTTGCATGGTTTGGAGTTTTCGTCCGATAAATATCATCGCACTCAATTTGATCCGAGCTTGAAAGTAGGGCCTCAGATAGCGGCCGCCTGCATGGAGAAAGGCATGATCGCAAGGGCGATGCCACATGGCGACATTCTAGGTTTTGCGCCGCCTTTGGTGGCAACAGAGTCAGATATTGATCTCATGGTCGATATAACCGAGCAGGCCGTGAATGGCGTTATGGACAGTTTAGTGAAGCAAAAATTGTGGGCCTAGAAATCATAGGTCGAAATATTTAGAGATAAAAAAGGATTTCTCGCAGTATTGGCGGAAATCCTTTTTTCATGATGGCTTTCAAATTGTTCTTTTATTCTGTTGGTTTCATTTTTATTGAGTACTTCGGCTTACCTGATGAATGTTCGGTCTTTTCAGCCTGCTGATGTTCAATTTCTTTTCCTGGCTCCGGTTTTAAATCAGGCATATGCAAAGTCTGAGTAGGGAAAGCTACATCCGCGCCGTGTTTGTGAATAATTTCAAGCGCTTTCAATAGCACATCTTGTTTGACTTCGTGAAATCGAACCCAAACCACGGTCTTGGTAAAGGCATAAATAAAGAAGTTTAAAGATGATGGGCCAAACGTATTAAAGTTAACAATAATGGTTTGGCGTGCATCAATATCAGGATGATTTTCGACCATGCTACGCACTTCATCGATAATCAAATCGACTTTGGCGGCATCATCATAGCGTAGCCCAATGACTTCATTGATTTGGCGGTTATGCATGCGGGAGGGGTTTTCTACCACGATATTGCTAAATATGGCATTGGGGACGTAAAGTGGACGCTTATCAAACGTGCGGATTTGCGTCATACGCCATCCAATCTTTTCTACGGTCCCTTCGATGTTTCGGTCTGGTGAGCGAATCCAATCACCCACTTTAAAAGGGCGGTCGAGATACACCATCATTCCACCGAAGAAGTTAGACAACAAATCTTTCGCCGCGAGACCGGCAATTAAACCACCCACACCACCAAACGTGAGTAGACCAGATAGACTCAACCCGAGTGTTTGCATCATGGTCATTGTACTGATAACGAAAATGATAACTTTCACAACCTTGGATAGGGCGTGAACCGTGGTTTCATCTCGCTTGTTACTACGTAGCACTACGGTGACGACATTATTGACAAGGCGGAATAAGGTCCAAGTGACAAGCGCAATTCCCATTAGGATTTGAACCGTATAAATCCAGGAAATAGGTCGGTCGAGAAAATCCTCTAATAAAACGCCAATGGCGACCAACATTGGCCAGCACCAAATGAGCGTACTGACGGGAACCTTTAAAGAATGGACGAGAACATTGTCCCATTGCAACGAAGTCCGATCGGTAATATCAATCAAACGAGAGTAAACAAAACGCCAAATAAGCCAAATCACTAAGCTAAATGCGGCAATGGCAAATAAATCCGTTACCCAGTTATATGAATGTTCAGTTAGAAAGCGGTTTACGTTATCGAATAACTCTTTCACTTTGATTGACCCTAGATGTTGAAAGTATTAACGCTAACAAATATCGGCTTGGTTTCCTACCCATATCATCACGCTTGGTTATTTTATGTGTGACTTAACCTCTTGCTGTTTATCGTTTTTCTGAAAATTGAGACGTGTTGGTAACCATTTCGTGATGCATGGTTAAAAAACGAATTGGCTGACAGCGAGAATGATTTTTTTGATTAATAATAAGTTGGTGTTTAGCAAAATACTTGGTAGGGTTTGCTGATCATTTTTCTTATTTTTATTGTGAAGCCACCATAGCTTAAAGTGGTTAATCACAATGATTTAAAAGGCTCTTTTGGTATGAAATCTTCGAATAAGCAATTTGCTGTAATTGGTTTAGGGCGTTTTGGACGCTCAGTTTGTGAAGAATTGTGTGACGCGGGTGCAGAAGTATTAGCGGTCGATATCAATGAAGAAAGGGTAAAATTGGTTTCAAGTATAGCCACCAATGCGATTGTGGCGAACTGTACTAGCGAAGAAACATCCCAAGAATTAAAGCTTGAAGAATATGACATGGTGATGGTAGCCATAGGTTCCGATGTGAACGCTAGCATACTCACAACGCTTGTTGTAAAAGAATTGGGCGCGAAAAACGTGTGGGTTAAAGCGAACGATAAATTCCACGCCAAGATTCTACAAAAAATTGGTGCAGACCACGTTATTTTGCCCGAGCGAGATATGGGAGTGCGAGTTGCACGTAAAATGTTAGACCGTCGCGTGTTTGATTTCCATGATATCGGAAGCGGCCTAGCCATCAGTGAAATCGTCATCGCGTTAAAGAATATGGGCAAAAAACTTGGCGATTTGTCTTTATGTAAAGACCCTGAAATGAAAGTTCTGGCGATTAAGCGTGGTTCCGAAATTATTGATTCGCCAGAATATGACACCGTTTTAGAAATGGGCGATATTTTGTTTATTGTTGGCCCGCAAGACTCTATGGCTCATCGAATGAAATCTATGTAAACGGTTACGCTACCATGAAATTATTAGAGACCCGAGGTTCGGTTTTCACCATCAAACAAGATGGTGAAAAGAAAGGCTGGTCAGAACCTAAGATCATCTTAGGCAGTTTTCTTTCGATCTTAGTTCCGGCTGCGATCTTGTTAACTTTACCTGTGTTTTCAGTATCCGGCCTATCGTTCACTGATGCATTATTTACCGCAACATCGGCCATTAGTGTTACGGGACTGGGCGTGGTTGATACCGGGCAGCATTTTACCATTGAAGGCCAGATTTTGCTGATGCTCTTGATGCAAATTGGTGGCTTAGGTCAAATGACATTATCTGCGGTTTTGCTTTATATCTTCGGGGTTCGTTTGAGCCTCAAACAACAAGCCGTAGCTAAAGAAGCACTTGGACAAAGCAAAAATGTGAACTTGAAAAAGCTCGTTATTAAGATCTTTATTTTCGCTTGTATTGCTGAATTGGTCGGAATGGTGATTCTAGCTTTTTCTTGGGTTCCAGAGCTCGGGTGGGGTAAAGGTTTGTATTACGCCTTATTTCATGCCATTTCTGCTTTTAATAACGCTGGGTTCTCATTATTTTCAGACAGCATGATGGGTTATGTTGGTAACCCTGCTGTCGTGCTCCCATTAGCAGGCTTGTTTATCATCGGTGGTATCGGTTTTACAGTGATCACTGATGTCAGTGCCAATTGGCGCCGTGGTTTTCGTGGTTTCAATTTACACACCAAAATTATGCTCACAGGTACGCCGTTGCTATTGATATTTGGTACGGTGATGTTCTGGCTATTGGAACACAATAACCCTGCCACGATGGGGAACTTGAATTCAGAAGCGCAATGGTTGGCCGCGTTTTTCCAGTCGGCCACGGCTCGAACCGCTGGCTTTAATAGTGTGGATATTGCCCAACTCACGCAACCTGCTTTGTTAATCATGATTGTACTGATGTTGATTGGTGCAGGCTCAGCGTCAACTGGTGGTGGTATTAAGGTATCAACCTTCGTTGTGGCTATAGCGGCGACATGGGCGTTTTTGCGTCAGAAACAACATGCCGTGTTATTTCGTCGTACTATCAGTTGGCCTAAAGTCACACGAGCACTAGCCATCATCGTTGTCAGTGGCATTATTTTGACAGTGTCTATGTTTATGCTGATGATCACGGAGAAAGCTACTTTTGGACAAGTGATGTTTGAGGTGATTTCTGCATTTGCTACCGTAGGGGTATCCGCAGGCTTAACCGCTGAATTGTCGGAACCGGGTAAGTATATTATGGTAGTGATAATGATTATCGGGCGTATTGGTCCTCTGACATTAGCTTATATGCTAGCGAAACCGAAACCGACTTTGTTGAAATATCCAGAAGATAACGTTCTGACAGGTTAATAAATCTGTTAATATCGTCCATAATTGAATGAAATAGATAAATGATAAAGCGAGCTAGGTAGCTCGCTTTACTCTATAGAGAGAGGCAACATGCGCACAATTGGTAACATCTTATGGTTTTTACTTGGTGGCGTTTTTATGGGCTTATTTTGGTGGTTAGCCGGGATCGTCTGTATCTTGACCATAATCTGTATTCCATGGGCTAAATCGTGCTTTGTGATTGGTACATTTACCTTCTTCCCATTTGGTAAAGAAGCGGTCAAACGCAATGAATTAACATTCAAAGATGATATTGGCACGGGCTTTCTCGGTTTGCTTGGTAATATCGTCTGGTTTTTAGTGGCGGGTATTTGGTTAGCGATAGGCCATCTCACTTCGGCATTAGCGTGTTTTGTGACAATTATTGGCATTCCATTTGGTATTCAACACATTAAATTAGCGTTGATTTCATTAGCGCCAATTGGACAAACTATTGTAAAAAGACCGTAGTAAGGATAGAGGTTAATATGCAAGCTCAAGTTAAGTGGGTAGGCGGCTTTCAATTTATAGGTGAATCTCAATCTGGCCATTCTGTTGTGATGGATGGTAGTGGTGGAAAAACAGCACCAAGCCCAATGGAAATGGTGTTGATGGCCGCGGGTGGTTGCAGTTCTGTGGATGTGGTTGACGGCTTGAAATCGGCAGGTCAAAAGGTTGATTCTTGTGTAGCGAAACTCACCGCAGAACGTCGTGAGACTGCGCCGAAATTATTTACTTTTATCAATATTCATTTTGAACTGGTGGGCACAGATTTAGATGAAGATTTGGTTGAAAAAGCCGTTTCTGAATCATTAGAAAAATACTGTTCGGTCTGTCTCATGCTCGGTGCTGGTGTAAAAATGTCGCATAGTTGGAGCATCAACTAAACAGCGTGAGTAACGACAGATTTGTCTGTAAAGCGTAAAATTTTTCGATTAAAGTTGATTTTAGTAGATTAGTTTACTTAACTGTTTGATAATAATCATTTATTGGTAAGATTGGAGAATATTCATGGACAACAAATTAATTGCAATTATTCTAGCGGTACTACTTCCACCTGTTGCAGTATTCCTAAAATGCGGTGTAGGCAAAGATTTATTGATTAACATCGTGCTTTGTTTCTTATTCTTCTTCCCAGCGATGATTCATGCGCTATGGGTTGTGACTAAGTAACGGGCAGTAATGTGATTATCAACGCCTCATACTTCTTGTGTATGAGGCGTTTTTGTTTTTAGAATGCCCATCTTTTCTCACCAAGACACACAATAATGAGATAGTGTAATGAGTAGGTAATGTCGAGCGTGAAGGACAAAACGTGCAATACGTCAAAATAAAGCAAGCGATTGAAGAGCAAATTGAATCAGGCCTTTTGACGCCGAAACAAAAGCTACCATCTGAACGCGCATTAGCGGAATCTTTCGATACCACGCGTGTGACGCTAAGAGAAGCGTTGGCGGTGTTAGAGTCTGAAGGGACGATTTATCGAGAAGATCGGAGAGGTTGGTTTATTGCACCTGTGCCATTGGCTTATGATCCTGCACGAGCTTTTGATTTTCTGGTATTAGCTCAAAGTCAGCAGAGAGAGGCAAAAATTCACGTAGTTAGCGCAAAAATGATGCTGGCTAACAAACAAGCGGCTTCGGTGCTTGAGCTGCCACCATTCAGCCAAGTGTATTGTCTACAGCGTGTGTATTGGCTGGATGAGCGTCCTGTCTCTTATGTCACGCACTATGTACGAGCCGATAAATTTGAAAAATTTCTTGAGCATGAGTTATCCGATTCATTGAGCAACATTTATCGTCAACATTATCAGAAATCATATCACCAAGTGCAGTTTCGATTAGGCGCTTCTTCTTTGTTCGATGACCTTGCACAAGCCTTAAGAGCAACCTCAGGCAGCCCTGCGACTTTGATTGAAACGGTCAATTACAGTGAATCTGGCGAGAAACTAGATTGCTCTTTTGAATATTGGCGACAAGATGCAATTTGTGTTGAATCGACAATAGATGTGATTAACTTCGGCTAAGGTTGATTCCTTCATTCTTATTTAAAGGTTTGTATGAGATTACTACGTAGTACTGTTCATCGCGACGTTGAAAAACTTGCCTCACGTTCAACGGTGAAACGGCTCGCGACAAGAGCGATTGCCATGCAAGGTGAAGACATTTTATTACTGTATACCGAGCGTTATCACGATTACAGTTTACCTGGCGGTGGGCTTGATGAGGGTGAAGATCATATTGAAGGCATGATCCGCGAATTAGAAGAAGAGACCGGTGCAAACAATATTCGTAATATCGAACCTTTTGGTTGTTATGAAGAATTTCGCCCTTGGTATAAAGATAATGCAAACGTGATGCACATGTTATCGTATTGCTTTACATGCCAAGTCGATAAAGAATTAGGGCACACTCGTTTTGAAAATCATGAAATCAATAATGGCATGAGGCCTGTTTGGATTAATATCTATCAAGCGATAGAACATAATCTGAAGACCATAGCAGAAAGCGAGAAGAAGGGGATGTCGATTGAACGAGAGACATTTTTGCTTCAACTTATTGCGGAACAATTTTCAAACAATACGAAAGTATCACTGCTAAATTAATCGCAGATGAGGTGAATTCCTCAAGCTGCTACGAGTAACGCTATAATTTTGTTCTAATTATGTTAAGGTTTATTGCCTGACGTAAGAGTGAAATAGGGCAAAAATTATGAAGTGGTTATGGATTGCATTAACAGCGTTACTTTCGTTTCAAGTGATGGCGGAAGAAACAGAAAAATATTCTCAAACAGAGATGCTCGATCGCCCTTTGATAGAACGTTATATCTTAGATGAGCTGAAATCATTGCGTATGGACCAGCAAGATCTTGAGCGTAAATTGACCATACAAATTACCGACCGTGAACTGGCCGTTGCCGATAAATCACTCAACTACTCAAATATCACGGTGACTTACTTTTTCTATATTATTGCTGGTGTGGCTTCTTTAGTCGCATTAGTTGGTTGGCAATCGCTTAAAGAAATTAAGCACAATACCAAAGAGATGGCAGACAAGCGTCTAAATGAAATTACGTTGTCTTATGAGAAGAAGTTCAGCGCGTTAGAGCGTGATTTGAAGCGTAAAACTCGCATTATTAGTGAGAATAACCGAGAGATTGAAATCATCAATGAAGTGCATAATTTATGGCTTCGAGCGCAAAGCTCCCAAACTCCAGAGCAAAAAATTGAAACCTACGATGAGATATTAAAAATTCGTCCAGGGGATCTTGAAGCATTAACGCATAAAGCTGATGCGGCGATGGAAATTAAAGAATACCACTGGGCATTGAGCCTGTGTAATCGTGTGCTCGAAGTGGATGATAATAATGCCCATGCTTTATACCAACGAGCCTGTGCTTACTCTCGTTTAGGCGCGGAAGAGCAAGCTATTAATGATTTAGTGTTAGCCATTGAATCCAGTGCTTCACTTCGTGAACTTGCTGCCGATGAAACCGATTTTGAATTATTACGCGGCAACCCTCGTTTTGAAGCGATGATTGACCACGATCATTCTTACAAATCTTTTTAGAGCATAAATATATGGAAGTACCGTGTTCTTATTCCTCACGCCGTAAGCAATTATGGCGTGGCACTCTAGCGATTTCACCACTGAGTTTAGCCGTGATTCTATGGGGATTGTTGGCGGGCTCTTATGCCATAGATATCGGTTTAACTCCGATAGAAGCTCAAGCATTGTCTGCCATTTTATTTGCTGGCGCGGCTCAATTGGTCGCCACCGGCATGTTTGATGCGCAAGTAGGGTTATGGACTATGCTTCTCACCACCTTTTTCATTACCTCGCGCCATTTTTTATACAGCATGTCGATGCGAGAAAAAATCAGCCCATTACCACTGCGCTGGCGGTTACCGTTAGGGTTTCTACTGACGGATGAATTGTTTGCGGTTTGTGGGCATCAATCCAACAAAGAATTCGACCCCTGGTATGCGCTAGGTGCAGGTTTTAGCTTTTACCTGGCTTGGAATGTGGCGAGCTTCGTAGGTATTATTGCCGGTAAGCAAATTCCTAATTTGGATTCTTGGGGCTTGGAGTTTGCTGTGGCAGCAACATTCATTGCGATTGTTATTCCTACCATTAAAAATATTCCGATTTTAGTCTCGGTGATAGTCGCGTTAGTGGCATCGGTTTTACTGGATTATTGGAAAGCGGAAGGTAGCTTGATCATTGCCAGTGTGCTTGCGATGGTGGCAGGGTACTTATCTGAGAAGGGATTACATAATGGTGATTCACATGCTCAACCGGTTAATCCTGAGGAGGGGGCATGATTTTATTGTCCATTCTTGCAATGACGGCGGTAGTTTTTCTTAGTCGATATTTGTTTCTGTCTCCTAAGCTACCTTTAAAGTTGAATCATAATACTCAGCGTCTATTGAGTTACTCTAGCCCAGCAGTATTAACCGCTATTTGGGCTCCGATTGTCTTTATTCATGACGATAACTTAGCTATTTCTCTGAGTAACCCGTATTTCATTGCAGCAATTTTGGCAGCATTGATTGCATGGAAAACGCATAATGTTATCGCCACAACCGTGATCAGTATGGCCTGTTTTTTCGCGCTTAATGCTTGGCTTTAAATCTCAATTAGCCTTAAATGCCAATATTAATAGTAAACCGCCGCATGACATTGAATGTTATGCGGCGGTTTTCTAAGGCCAACAGACCCTAGCTTTAGGTTTTTAAATTTTTGTGGGCGTTTACTTTTTCACGAGCCCATAAGGTAAATTCTTGAAGACATCCGGTTGAGCTGTGATGGTTGGCGCTTCATTGGTACCTTGCCAGTTCAACAGCATGATGGCCAACACATTACGGTGTTCACCTTTGCTGAGCTCAAAATCACCATCGGTTGACGGGATCATATTCATATCATGGTCGATTGAGTGGGCGATTGTCGCTTGGGCATCCGCTAAAGTCGACGAGTGGTACTTTTCCGCCAATAAGTAACTGATACCCACTTCTGCAATCACATCATCTTTTGTGCGGGTCAGAATTTGCTCGATATTCTTGTCGAAGTAATCATAAATCCACGCAAACTCTTTGGCATCGATTGGTTTTTTATAATATTCCGAAGCCGCAAAAATGATATGAGTTAAGCCATAGATTTTATTAGCATATTGTTGATCGGATAGCTGCTTATCTTGAGAGTCAGGATAGGTTTTTTGGAATGCCGTGATGAAATCATCAACCACATCCTGCTCACCAAGTTGACGGAGCCAATAGACCTGATTGGCAAGCTGAGCCGCCCATGCTTTGATCATGTCAGGGTCAGTGGCATAAGGTTTGAAGTCAAATTGTCGGATCAAATTGTGTAGGTGCTTATCGTATTTGTGTTTTAGGCCATATTCGTCGGCGCGCGCCATTGTGCTGAGTAAATCAATACCAAGAAACAAATACTCTGGACGTGATTTTGTGACGTCGTAACGCATTTTTGTGCGCGTCTTATTGGAATTGGCATAGGCTTTCAGTTTCTTTTCACCATAGGCTTTAGCTTGTTTTGGGGTTTGGATATTGGCAGCAATTTGATTCAAGGTACTGACAACCCTAGCCATATCCGACCAAACAGCGGCTGAATATTTAGGGTCGAGCGTCTGGCGATACATTCTCAAACCGTAATGGCCAGCGGTGTCGGCATTGAGAGTGTAAAGTTGTGCTTCGAATGTTTGTTTGATTCGCTCTGCATCCTGCTGATAGCGAGTGGTTTTTAAATTAACCGAGGAGCTAGATTGCGGGGCTTCAGCCAAACTCGTAGGAACAACGGCAAATTGAGATAAACCAAGTAATATAACTAATGCCAGTGTGAGCGGCTTACGTTTAAGCATGTGAAGGTCCTTCTAAATTCAGCGAGTATTCAGTCGTTTTTGATCTGAGTATATAACTTACACCCGTTTTACGGATATGTGCTAGTTATTTGAATTTGGATGCAAAAATTGACCTAGCGATAAGGAAGGTAAAATATTGATAGAAATATTAGCAAATTTGGTGCGTAGAGATGGCATGGAAATGATAAAATAATTCGATTCAAATTTGAGAGGAATGGAAGATGCAGATACAAGTCGATACTCATACGCATACTTACGCGAGTGGGCATGCCTACAGCACATTAATCGAAAATGCGAAAGCGGCATATCAACACGGTATGAAGATGTTCTGTACAACTGACCATTCGTCGATGATGCCAGGTTCTCCTCATTATTGGTTTTTTAATAACCAACGTATTTTACCAAGATTTTTAGAAGGCGTTGCCTTGGTTCGTGGTATGGAAACCAATATCATGAATGAACAAGGCGAGGTGGATATTCACCCAAGTAGCGATGAACATCTTGATTGGATAATTGCCAGTTTTCATGAGCCGGTGTTTGCACCTTCTACCAAAGAAGCACACACCACAGCTCTACTCAATGTAATAAAAAGTGGTCGTATTGATGCGTTAGGGCACCTAGGCAATCCACATTTTGATTTCGATTATGAAGCTGTCGCCTTGTGCGCGAAAGAACACCATGTTGCCATTGAGCTGAATAACTCTTCATTGAAAGGGGGTAGCCGAGCTGGTAGTGAAGCGCGATGTGAACAAATTGCGCTTGTAGTGAAAGAAGTGGGAGGTTGGATTACCACAGGTACCGATGCACATTTTTGCCAAGATTTAGGCAAATTTGAAAAAGTCAGTGATTTACTCGATCGCATCGAGATGCCAACTAAGCAGGTCATCACTCATACGCCACAACAGTTCCTTGAATTTTTAGCATTAAGAGGTCGTGCGCCCATTGCTGATTTCATAGACATGTAACGGGTCGGTTTCGAGTAACGAGAATTCTAGCCACGAGATTCGAAAATTTATATCGGCAAATGTTTTACTGCGTAATCAATGAAAACTCTTAAACGCGTCGGCATGTATTTGCTCGGCGCGTATTGCATGGCAATCACACCATGATAATTTCCCTTAATTGTCCAATCCTCTAATACCTGAATGACTTCACCGGCTTGTAGCGCTTCCTTAATTACAAAGTCAGGGAAAATACCAATGCCTAAACCGTCTTTCACACCATTTAAACGCATTTGGGAATGGTTGACGGCATAGCGACCTGATACAGGTATAGTATGGGTTTCATTGCCTTTCACAAAATCCCAAATATGGTCGGTTTTGGTTTCACCTAGATATAAACAGTCGTGCTCACGAAGTTCAGTCGGATGATTCGGAATGCCTTTTCGGTTTAAGTAATCTGGGCTTGCGCACAGCGACAAATTCACTTTTCCAAGCTCGCGAGATATCAAATTTTCATAAGGTTTATCGGTTAGGCGAAACATAATATCGATGCCTTGGTCAAACATATCAATGTCACCATCTGAAACTTTTAACTTGAGTTCGATATCTGGGTATTTCTCTAAGAAAGGCGTGACGATAGGCTGAAGAACAATACTAAGAAATGCTTTTGGTGCTGCAACGGTAATCGTACCTACGGGCGCTTCGTGTTCTGCATTTGAAATGTCGACGGCTTGCTGAGCGGCATTGACCATAGCCGTTGATTGTTGGTAAATCTTTTGACCCGATTGCGTGATTTGCAAAGTGCGAGTGGTTCGTTCAAACAGTTTCACATTCAGTGAGGCTTCTAAACGGGTGATCAATTTACTTAGTGCCGATGGCGTTACGCCGAGTTCTTTGGCAGCCGCAGTAAAACTGCCTTTGTTGACGACTAGGATAAAAGTCGCGAGGTCTGGCAGTAGGGCGATCAACCGAGAATTAAGCATGCAGAATACTCCAAGAAGGTGATTATTTGTGAATCCAAATCACTAATGTTTTTCCATGTGAGGGGATAATAGTATGGATCATCATCGACTAGAATAGATTTATAGCTAAAAAGCCCAATCAATATGATTTTTTAAAAGGAAATTTCATGTCTTCTGCATTCTATAGCCAAATAAACCAGCAAATTGAAGATGTTAAGTCTGAAGGTTTGTACAAATCTGAACGTATCATTACTTCTGCTCAAGCCGCCGCAGTTTCGATTTCTACTGGTGAAGAAGTGTTGAACTTCTGTGCAAACAACTATCTTGGTTTGGCCAATCATCCTGATCTTATCGAAGCAGCAAAGCAAGGCATTGATGAGCATGGATTTGGTATGGCTTCTGTGCGTTTTATTTGTGGTACACAAGATGCACATAAAGAACTTGAACGTAAACTGTCTGACTTTTTAGGTATGGAAGACACCATTCTTTATACTTCTTGTTTTGATGCTAACACAGGCCTATTTGAAACCATTTTAGGTGCAGAAGATGCCATTATTTCGGATGCATTAAACCACGCTTCCATCATTGATGGTGTGCGTTTGTGTAAAGCGAAACGATTCCGTTATGCCAATAATGATATGGCCGAACTTGAGCAACAATTAATTGCAGCTGATGAAGCGGGTGCACGTCATAAATTGATCGTCACTGACGGTGTATTTTCAATGGACGGTGTGGTCGCGAACTTAACCGCAATTTGTGATTTGGCCGATAAATACGATGCATTAGTGATGGTTGATGATTCACACGCCGTGGGCTTTATGGGCGCAAACGGCCGTGGCACACACGAATATAACGATGTGATGGGCCGTATCGACATCATCACAGGCACATTAGGTAAAGCGATGGGCGGCGCATCTGGCGGTTATACTTCTGGTAAAAAAGAAGTGATCGACTGGTTGCGTCAACGTTCTCGTCCATACCTATTTTCAAACTCAGTGGCGCCTGCGATTGTGGCGGCATCTATTCGAGTGATTGATCTGCTGGCTGAAAGTAATGATTTGCGTGCTAAATTATGGGAAAACGCCACTCACTTCCGTACTCGTATGACTGAAGCGGGCTTTACGCTAGCCGGTGCGGATCACGCGATCATTCCAATTATGCTTGGTGACGCCAAAGTAGCAGCGGAATTTGCTGAACGTGCACTTGAAAAAGGCATTTATGTGGTGGGCTTCTCATTCCCGGTCGTACCAAAAGGCCAGGCACGTATCCGAACTCAAATGTCTGCTGCGCATAGTCGTGAGCAATTAGACCGTGCGATTGATGCATTTATCGCAGTAGGTAAAGACATGGGCATTATCGCGTAAGCCACTATTCAGGAGCTATCAATATGAAAATCAAAGCACTTTCAAAATTAAAGCCTGAAGAAGGCATTTGGATGACCGAAGTCGACATGCCAGAAATGGGTCACAACGACATTCTTATTAAAATCCGTAAAACCGCGATTTGTGGTACAGACGTACACATTTATAACTGGGACGAATGGTCACAAAACACCATCCCATACCCAATGGTGGTAGGGCACGAATACGTTGGTGAAGTTGTGGGTATCGGCCAAGAAGTCAAAGGTTTTGAAATCGGCGACCGTGTTTCTGGTGAAGGTCATATTACTTGTGGACACTGTCGTAACTGCCGTGGTGGTCGCACTCACTTATGCCGTAACACAACTGGTGTTGGTGTTAACCGAACTGGTGCATTTTCTGAGTATCTTGTGATCCCTGCGTTTAACGCATTCAAGATTCCAGAAGGGATTTCGGATGATCTTGCGTCTATTTTTGACCCATTTGGTAATGCGGTACATACAGCATTATCATTTGACTTGGTTGGTGAGGATGTATTGATCACAGGCGCAGGCCCAATCGGTATTATGGCTGCGGCGGTAGCGAAACACGTTGGTGCGCGCCATGTGGTAATTACCGATGTTAACGAATACCGCCTCGAACTTGCCCGTAAAATGGGTGTAACACGTGCTGTGAATGTGGCCGAAGAAAAACTTGAAGATGTCATGAGCGAGCTTGGCATGACGGAAGGTTTTGACGTAGGTCTTGAAATGTCAGGCGTACCCGCTGCATTTAATTCCATGTTGGAAGGCATGAACCATGGCGGCCGCGTCGCTTTGCTCGGTATTCCGCCATCTGATATGGCCATTGATTGGACGAAAGTGATTTTTAAAGGTCTTGTGATCAAAGGAATATACGGACGCGAAATGTTCGAAACTTGGTACAAGATGGCAAGCCTCATTCAATCAGGCTTAGATCTGACACCAATTATCACGCATCATTTCAGTGTTGATGATTTCCAAGAGGGCTTCGACACTATGCGTGGCGGGCTTTCTGGGAAAGTTATATTGGATTGGACTAAGTAATTAGTCATCAAAGAAGCGCACTTTCGGGTGCGCTTTTTTATTTCCTTAACACTGTTTATAAAAACAGTAAAGTGGGCAATTTAGGTATAAAAAAGGATTAGTTTTGCCCCATGAGTGCCCCATGGGACATTTTGACTTTGCCCCATGGCTTTTGTGGGACAAAAAAATACCGCCCTATGGACGGTTATTTCTCCTGAACTTTTAACAACTCCTTCCAAACGCGATCCGACTCCTTCTTGTTCGATTCGATGAGCCACTTCCCATACACTTTCGCAACCATCGTTATATCTGCATGTCCCATTTGTTGGGCGAGGTAACTTACGTTCACGTTAGCATGTGTGATCATCCAACTGGCGTAGGTGTGGCGTAATTGGTATTGATTGCGGTATTCAACATCTGCTTTACTGCATAACTCTTTCCAGATCCTACCTAATGCGCGTTTACCGTAATAATCATAATCACTGCCTTTTTGTGCTCTCACCACCTTAGGATTGAATACGAATCGCAGTTTTTCGGTGCGGTAGCTTTTACCTGGCAATTCGACCTGATGACTATTTGCAGGATATAGATAAGTAAGATGACGCTGAGCCTTTAATGCTTCAATGGCTGGTGGCATGAGATCAACAAAACGTTCGTTGTCTGTTTTGGTGGTTTTTAGCCCACGGTTATCATAAGTAGAGCGGCGAACGTGAATTGTCTTATTATTAAAATCCACATCTTCCCATGCCAATGCACAGAGCTCACCACTACGAATACCAGTATAGAGAAGTAGGGTGATCATATTTCTATGCTGCAGTTGATGACAGCTAGATAGGATCTTATCAATTTCACCGACTGAAAATGGCTGTATATCGGCAGGGCTTTCTTTTACTCGAGTAAGCACTTCGGATAAGTCACGATCTATATATTCCATTTTATACAGCCAGATTAAGAAGGCGTTAATGGTCACTAGATTACGGTTAATAGTTCGTCCCGCTTTGCCTTTAACAAGTTCTTGTCGAAATTGGCTAAGGGAGCGAGGGGATAGAGTGTCGCAACTGCGGTTCTTGCCATAGCTTTGTACAAAATCACGCAGTACCCAATCATAACGTTGCAGTGTAGAACTACGAACGTCATGCGCTTTTGATTCAAGAAATCGTTTTGCCAGTTCACCGATATCGAGTGCCCTTGGCTTACCTGATGCATGCTTTGAGTTGGGGAAGTGGGCAGCGTAGTTAAAAGTGCCTATGCTGATCTCGTACATGATGGTTTCACGTTTGAGTTTGGCGAAGTTGATGTTTTGTTTGGTAGCGGGCAAACCTAGCGCTTCACGATATCTTTTTCCATTATATGAAAAGCTAATACGTACAAAGGTACCGTGAACCTCTACGCCTGTTGGTAATTTTAGTGAATTTGCTCTCTGTGCCATCTATCCCATTCCTCAGTATCAACCATCCAGGTACCACGCACTTTTTTCATAACGCTTGATGGATATTTGCCACTTCTGGCGTATTTGCGCATGGTGTCGGCAGCAAGTCCGATTTGTTCACAAGCGACTTTTAACGTCACCATCGAAATTTGCTTTCGCATAAATAGCTCCTTATAGAGAGATGAATAGACAAAGTTAACCACCAAATGACGGTTCAAATGGTGGTTGACAGTTAAAGCATTAAAAAAGCCCATCGAGTGATGAGCGTTGTTAGATAGAGTGGGTAAGTCGTAACGTTCGTCGGTATGGATCGATAAATGGAATATCATCATCGAAATCCATTGGCGGTTCGTTGTATTGAGGCGCCGCTTTTTGTTGGCTCTTGGCTAGTGGATTTGCTTGGTTATTGTTTGATGGTTGCTGAGGTTGACCCCAAGACTCGTTGCGGTTACCGCCTAGCATTTGCATTACACCGTTAAAGCCTTTTACTACGACTTCTGTGGTGTAGCGGTCTTGTCCGTTTTGGTCTTGCCATTTGCGGGTTTCTAGTTGGCCCTCGATATAAACTTGAGAGCCTTTCTTTAAATACTCCCCGGCAACTTCGGCAACCTTTCCCCATAGCACAACACGGTGCCATTCTGTTTTTTCATGCTGATCGCCTGTTGCTTTATCTCGCCATGTTTCGCTGGTGGCTATCGTGATTTGTGCGACAGCTGTGCTGGATGTTGTATAGCGAACTTCTGGATCTTTGCCTAAGTTTCCCACTAGGATTACTTTGTTGATGCCTTTGCTAGCCATGGTTATTCCTCATACTCAATATCGTGTGAGTCCAACAGTTTTTGAAGCTCTTCAACTTCGTCTGATAAATTATTCATACTTACGGCGACTACTCGAAATCCATCAAAATTGTGAAACATTCGGTCTTGAATTCTTTCAAATTCAGGCTTAAATTTTTCATCGTCATCTATTTCAAAAACAACGGATATAAATTTATCAGTCATCACCGTCTCCCCATTTCTAAAGTGATCATGCTTAATGTGTCTTTTGCTGCATCGTGAAGCGCGTGGTGGTGAATGAATCCATCGGGATTATCTTCTTTCACGTACCCGTTTCGAGTGCCGGCTAGTGTGTCGATAACGGTGCGAACACAACGGAAGCGGTTGTAACCCCATGGTGTTGATAGGTCGCATTGTTTAAATGCATGATTGAGGATGCCGCCATCGAAGTCATAGCCCCGGCAGAAGATTTGCCCACCATCTTTTTGGATTGGTTCAACGTGTTCACCTAGGTGTTCCTTTATTATTGCTAGTGCTGCCAATAACGGAACATCGAGATTACTTTCTTCTAAAACGTGGCGAGCTTTTTCACCTTGCATTTCCCACCATTCACGAGTTGTTTGTGATTCAGTGAAGTTAAGGTGAGGGTAGTCGTAATCGCTCATTTTAATTTTGATATACAAACTAGCAGGGCGGTTGCAGAGTTCTTCAAAGCTGACTTGCTCGCCCCAGTTAAATGGCACGATACCGATGCTTAAGATCTTAGCGGTGGTTTCAGTATCGAGTGTTTCTAGGTCGATGGTTACGTTTTGGTGTTTCATAATCTACCTTTTAATTAGTTGGTATAGCAAAGACAGCAATTGGGCCATCTTCTGTGTCGTGGATTGAAAATAAGAATGAACCACTCTTCTCATGTGTGGGTTCCCACTCTGCACAGGCTGTCAAATCCTCATCTTCAAAATATCGGTCTTGTAACTCTTCTGCAGCATCAAATTCAAAATAGCACCACTCTAGCTTTACGTTGTTTTCGCTACACCATTGGTTAATCTGCTGTTTTGTCGGATATTCACACCCATCAAAATTAGGAAACTGAGAGTGTGTCCATAATCCATTTTCATCACGGGTTACCATTTCTGGTTTTACTGGTTCAATTTTCATATCCGCCTCGCATTCTTTTTTCGAGTCCATGCAAAATCAGGGCGCTCATTTAAAACCCATAAGTGACGCATGTTCGCATCATTAATGAGTTCGTTATCCTCTGGGTAAACTTCAACAGCGCAACTATCACCATAACCAACCGCTGATTTAATCGCTTGCAGTTCGTCAAACGTAATCCCGTCTTGCCAGTTGTTACCTTTGCGCTTAACACTGTTCACAGTGATGCGAGTAAGTGATTCGCTCTCTAGGTAGATTTGCACTAAATATTGGCTGCTTTGGTAAACGTGGTGAGGGTGCTTTCTGTTTCGCTCTGGTGGGAAGTTTGAGTGATGGATTTTCTTAAATGGTTTTAGTTTCATTATTACTCCCACCAAGTTTTACGAACCATTTTTACTTTCATCATTTCCATTTTGCCGCAATGGAAACACATACGTGTTGAGCCAGCCCCTAAATCTTCATCAGGATTTTTTATATCCCACTCATGACGCATATCCGTATAAGCACACATGCCTTTCTGTTGATATTCATCGATAAACCATGCGGTAACATCTGTAGCGTCACTAACTGGGAAAGCGAAGGTTTCAAAATCTCCGCATGCAACTCGGATTAGTTTTGCACCACACAGCAATCCATTGTCTGACTGGTAGGCAATAAACAGATCATCATTAGCTTGATAAATTCGATAATGATGTTTTAGCCCTTTGTATTTTTTGGAGCGAGCAAACGAGGCTAGATTCTGAGATGAATTAGGAAACTCGCTTAATAAGAGGTTTTGAAGTTTTATTGATAGTGACTTTTCCATGATATTCACCCATAAGTATTTTAAAACTCAGCACAACAAGAATGACGACTAACACCGCAAAGATGGCGCCATAGATATAAAATTCTTTATCTCTCATCGTCTATTCCAAAAGTAAAAACCGCAGTAAAACACCCCACACAGCAGGGCATACAGTAATAACGTATTCATCTAAACCCCGATTTTCTGGTGGAGCCCAAACCAAATGCCGTTTGGTTTACGATAAGTGGCTTTTTGGACGAAGTGCAGTGGGGAATGTCTTGCTGGCTCGAAGTGGTACTTGTTTTTGTCTTTAGGATCTAACGTGTACCGTGCGCCACCGATGCCGGATTGATTGACATATTCAGTGTGAATGGTGAGACCAAACTCACGCAGTTTCATGACTGAGTAGCGAACGCTGCCAACTGGAATAAAGCACTTTTCGACAATTTGATCGCGCGTAACGGGGCCGTTTGTTTCATTGAGAAGTTTATACAGCCGCGCGTATCCGCTGTTGGTGTTGAATTTCATAAGGCCACCGTTTTAATAGGAAGAAAAAGCGCCCAAGGTAGGGCGCTGACGTTTTATTTGTTAGCTGGCAAACGAGCCAATGAAAGTCGTGATATCAATTTCATCTTCTAAGAACTTGGCTTGAAGTTTTTCTTTGAATTCTTCGCCCATTTCTTCTTCATGTTGCTCAAGCTTTTTAATACGTAACACTAAGGTTTCATTACCGATGGTGCTCATCCGCATTTCAAAGGAACGAGAATCCAAACCAAGGTACGGTTCACAAGTAAACTTGAAGACAGCCGGCATTGGGAATTCTTCTTTGGTTCGAACCGCAATTGACTCGTATTCCGACTGGTGATGGCTAAAATCATCAACATTAGATTCACGACCAGCTTTCGCTTCAAACTTCATGTTTCGAACTGCCGCTGACGCCACTGAATTTTCAATAAGGTCGCCAGTAGTTGAGAACACCTGAATGAAATCGCTGTAATCTTCTACCCATTCGGCCAGTTGCTTTTGAGTTAGTCGATCACCGTTTTTATTGAGCAACGCTTGAAAGGCTGCTGTTTTTCGTAGGTTTAGTGATGCAGTGTGAACACAATGACCAGGTACCGTAGTTGTACCCAAATCGAAAATAGTTTTAGCTGACATGTGCTCAGCATCGATGAAACATTGATTGCCTTCGGTTTGGTATTCTTCATGGTAGCGGACGAACTCAACAATGTTTGCCGTGTTCATCTTGCCGCGGAATTGGTTGCGATTTGGCATGAATCGCTCAAGGTCATGTACTTGAAATGAATCAGGCAGAGCAGCAACAGGAAAACCTGCTTGACCTAATTGCTCGAGTAAGTTTGGAATGTTTGCTGATTCTTGGATTTGTACAATGGCTGACTTTTCCATTTTTGTCTCACTTATTGGTTATTAAACTGATTCAGAAGGGGCGAAGTGGTTAGCCTCGCACCTCACGAAGTTGGCCTTCTTCAATCATTGCTTGGCCGTGAATGTCTTCTTTTGGTCGGTCATAGGTGAGCTTGCCACCTTTGCCTACGTAGGCAATTGACGTGTACTGGAAGTCTTCGCTTTTAGTACCAAACCCGGCTTTTGGTTCTTTCACGCTCATATTGGCAGTGATTTCAACCATTTCATTGTTGGTACCCATGGGCTTGAGCTTTAAATCAATTTTCACGCTGCCTTGTTTATCGCTGTAAGACACAGCACGAGACACGTTTGATAGGGCTAAACCGATAACGTTTGAAATAACGCCACCGTCGAGTTGTTGCATAAGCATTGGGAAGTTAGTGGTGCGGTCTTCAACGCTTAGGTTTCCGGCTTCTTGTTTTGACATGGTAGGTTCTCCGTAGATTGGATTGGCTTTAAACCTAAAACGTCCACCAGCCAAGAAAGGTGGTAGACGCTTTAGGTTTGCCTCTGATGAGGAAAGAGGCGATCCCGTGAGTATGAATGTGCTAACGCTCATGTTGTTCTCACTACCTGTCACTTCTGCACATTTTTATACCGAGAGGTAAGGAGGGGCAGATCTCAGGTTCGGGCGTTACATCCCCACGCACCGCTGGGGTTATCAATGGATAGTTGATTCGTGCTGGCTTGTTTATTCACGCCCAGCAACGTGATCTCTACGACTTTCCACAGACATAGAAACTGGTATGTTTATGTTTCCACAGACAAATAAAGGAAATATTGATGGCAGTTTATTGTGTAACTTACGATTTAAATTCACCGGGACAAAAATATGATCAAGTGAATAAGCTTTTGTCTGAGTACAATAGTGTGAAAGTTATGAGAACATTTTGGTTGATTGATACAACACAAACAGCAAAGCAAATTAGGCAGAGCATAGATCGTGTAGTTGATCAAAATGATGTTGTTTTTGTTAGTCAGTTATCGCATCAATGGGCATCTTGGCATATACCTAAGGCTGCGGTTGATTGGCTTAAGAGTCCTTATCGAAATTGGTAGAAGAGCCAGCTTTACCAACAGTTTGAATAATTTCATGCTTAGCATGACCGTTATAGGGCTTACTTGAACCATATGGGTAGCCCTCAACGTGAAATTGGATGCCTATTACTTTTGCAATAAAACCAAGAATTGTTAGTCGCATAAATCCTCCTGTTTAAATTCCAAAACACCCAACCTAGATGCTTTGAAATAAGCTGTATTCCCATCCGTTGCCGTAATGGTCTTCGCCCAGCTTTGGCGAACCTATTTCTTGGGTTAACCTGCCCGCGCTGTTCTTGGCGCTTTCAGTGTGTTGGTGTGGTAAATATTACATAATGGAATTGATTTGTAAATTACAAAATGGAATTTTTTGTTGTGAGGTGTAATATTTTGGAAGGAAGGTAAATTTCAGACATAAAAAACCGCCACTTGGGCGGTAGGAGGAAGTAATGAAGAATAAACTTGAAGATATGAAAGGCTTACCTGAAGTGATTTATATTATATTTGTTGCAAGATGTGAGCTTTTTTTTCTTCAAACTCACTATCTGTGAGTAATCCAAGCTCTTTCAATTCACCAAGTTTCTTAATTTTTTCAATAGCATCAATTTCATTATGTTGTGTTTTTTCTGGTTGAGGTGAATTATTTCGAACTTTTTCAATAGCTTGAATAATTTCTGATTCACCCTCTTTATCAAAGGTTTTGAATTCAAGATCGTCATGACTTGTATGAAGTCTTATTATTCGATGTCCTAATGATGATTTTCTTTCAATAGAAGTTATTTGCTTTAAAGGAATGGTTTCAAGAATTTCACCTAGAAAACCTTTACGGTAGAATGCAGCTTTTGTATTTGTAACAATAAAAATACCATTATGTTGAGTATTTTCGCCTTTCCCCATCATCTCTCCAATATAACCTTCTGACCAAGCAATAACAGTGTCATTTGAATCTAAATGCTTTTCTTTAAAAGCTTTAAGGTGCTTAGGTTCTTTGCTCATATATCATTCCTTTAAATCAATTTTAATTTAGCATCTACAGCAACCCCAATGATTCGGCAATTCCCATTTATTGGCATCATGGTGTAGTTAGGGTTAAGTGGTTTTAAATACTCTTGACCAGAATCGCGCACAAACTTTTTAAATGTCGCTTCGTTAACATCCGTTAGCTTGGCTACAACCAATGATCCATTCTCATGCTCTCGTTCAGTATCTACTAATACAAGCATCCCTTCCGGAATGCTTGTACCTACTGGACTTGTCATTGAATCGCCTTGTACTCGTAACCAAAAGCAACGGTCAGAAGTTCGCACGGTGGTTTCGTACCATTCATCGATTTCATCAAGCGTATAAGGCTCACAAGCCTCTGTCCATTGTCCAGCTTGCACTGCACTTAATACTGGAAACTTGTTCTGATAGGTGGGCTGAATATTTATAGGTGCGATGTTTCTAATGACTTCGTCAGGGTAATCAATCATGCCATCTGAAGTTAGAGTTATTGATTCTAATCCTACACACCTCATCATTTCTGCAATGTCTTCAATGCTAGGCTCTCTGTTTTTATTTAGCCAATGCGCAATCGCACTCTGTGATCTACCCATCTTTTCAGCGAGTTGATTTTGAGTTATGCCGGCTTCTTTCATCTTGGACTTAACCAAGTCATTCCAATTTATCTTCATAACTAAATTATTACTCAGTGTAATTTTATTGGAATATCCAAAATGTGATATTTTCTTGCTTAATAAATTCCATAATGTAATAATTGGTTTTAATAAGGAGCCAATATGTCAAAAATTAAAGTTATTCGTGGCGAGCTAGGTGTCACTCAAGAAACGCTAGCAAAGAAAGTTGGAGTCTCTCAGTCAGCCATGAATCATTACGAAAATGGCAACCGAGAAATCAAAAATGAATTGGGGTGGCGAATCGTTAATGCCCTTAACGAGCTTGGTGCAAGTTGCACTTACGAAGAGGTTTTTCCCAACCCGCAAACCAATCATACCGACTCGGTTCAATAACTAAACCACCAACAGAGAGGAGCGCATGGTGATGAATAAGAAAGAAATGGTGAATAAAACAATTGCTGGTTTCCCTGGTGGAAAAGAAGCGGTGGCTGCAGTGCTTGGCATGAGTGTCGATGGCTTTAATAACCGCTTATATGAAAAGAAGAACCAACCGTTCTTTAGTGTTGATGAATTAGAAGTAATGGCAAGCCTGAACAATACGCCTTTTGTAGCTGAGTATTTCGCAGAGAAAGTAGGGCGTGTGACGGTGGATTTACCTAACTGTGAAGAGCTAGACAAACAAGAACTGTACGACAGTGAAATGTTTGTGAGCTCAATTTTAGGCCAATTAAAGCAATTACGTTACCAGGCACAGCGTGACGGTATGTATGACGCTCGTGAACTTGCTGAGATTGAACGTTTAGAGCGTGCTTATATCTCTGCGCTGGTGGCTCATTCAATGAAAGAAAAGACAGTGTTTGTGGTGACGAAATGAAGACGGGTGAATTTGCAGAGTTTTTAAAACAACACGCTGACATGACGGTGAGCTCATGCAATGTGATTCGTGAGCATAGTGAATTGGAAGCGGCACGCTGTGAGCTTGAGCGATTGTATTTATTACGCGCCAAGTGTGATCACCAAATTCAATCAGTGAAGGCTCGTATAGATAGCCAGAAATAAAAATGCCTTTGCGTAGCTGTAACTACCAAAGGCGCGGATTAAACGTATGGAGGTTTTAATCATGGTCAGAATAGCATTGAAGGCAAGAATTGAAAACCACCAACTAGTAGTAAAAAAGTTGGTAAAGGGCGAGTTAGTACAGGTTCCTAGAGTTGAACTTGTTCGTTTGTGGCAAGCGTATCACCAAGGGGCGAAGTAATGGCAGATGTAATTTCTAGTGACTTATCAGCAAATGATAAGGATTCGTGGTCAACGCCTCAGTGGTTGTTTGATGCGCTTGATCGTGAGTTTGGCTTTGATGTTGATGTGGCAGCTATTGAAGATAACGCAAAGTGCTCCGCATGGTTCGATCACTCTTTAAACGCTCTAGATATTGACGATTGGCGTTATCACCCTGAACACCTGACGTTAACCCCATTTCAATGTGCTTGGATTAACCCGCCGTATTCAAGAGGCATGGTTAAAGCCTTTCTTGAAAAAGCACATGAGCAATGTGTTAAGCACAAAATTAATTCTGTCTTGCTTATTCCTGCTACACCCGATGCGAGCTGGTGGCCTACGAACGCGAGCGAAGTGCGCTTTATCACTGGTGGGCGCATTTCGTTTCAACATCCTATTTCTAAGAAACCTGTCAACGGTAATACGAAAGGCTCTGCATTGGTGATCTACCGTCATCAAGATTTAGGTATGCCAATGGTTACTCGTTATGTGAGCCGTGATTCATTAAAGGCTATGGAGGCATCATGTCTGTAAGAGTAATGAGCTACGTGTGGGATATCCCTTTATTCAAAGGCTCTGATAAGTTGGTGATGCTTTGCCTTGCTGATCATGCCGATGATAAAGGCATTTGCTGGCCGTCTATCGATACCATCGCTCGAAAGTCTGGTGTTTCTCCTACCACAGTAAAAACCACGCTTAAAAAGTTAGAGGCTGGTGGATGGCTATTCAAGAAAAACCAATTCAAGAAAGCTGATACAGGGCGTTTAGTTCGTTCAAATAATCAATATCAACTTCCTGTTATGTTGTTAAAGAAAAAGGCAGATGAACAGACGGATTTTGAACAGTCGAATTTCGTCCGTTCAAAAGTCGAACATTCGAAACTCGAACAGACGAAACAACACGGGGGGGTAGGTCAAATTTCGACGGGGGGTAGGTCGGAATCCGGCTATAAACCATCAATAGATCCACCAATAGAACCATCAAGTAAAGATCTTGTTCCGAGCCAGCTCGAAACCGCCAAAGCGAATGAGCCTGTTTTGTTTTCGATTCCTCTCAAGGGCAAGACCAAGGTCCATGAAGTGACTCAATCTGATTTGTTCGAGCTTCGTGAATTGTATCCAGCGGTGGATATTGCTCAGCAGCTTCGCAACATGATCGGTTGGAGCAAGGCAAACCCAACTCGCCAGAAGACGGCATCAGGCATTAAGCGATTCATGCACCAGTGGTTATCCAAGGAGCAAGACAAGGGCTACGGCAAGCAGCCAGCTCAAGCGGCGCAGCCACAGCATGATGAATCTCAATCCATCAAAAACGAAATCAAGCGTTTGGAGCGTGAAGCGGATGCGATTGGTATTCAGATCAGTCAATCCAAATCATGGGGCGCGACACAGCAAGCGATTCAGAGCTTTGAGCGTCAGCAGGCGAGCATTCTTGCTCAACGTTATGAGCTAATTCAAAAGCTAGGAGGTGATCATGTTTGAGTTAAGCGCTAATACTGAAATGACAATGAGCAGCCGTGAGATTGCGGAGTTGACGCAAAAACAACACGGCCATGTGAAACGAGATATTGAGAAAATGAGGGATGAGTTGAACCTTCCAAATTTGGATAGTTCGATTTTTACTCACAATGGCAATGAATACACTCAATACCATTTGAATCGAGATTTAACATTAACGCTGGTTTCTGGTTATAGCACCAAATTGAGATATTCAATTGTGAAAAGATGGGACGAATTGGAGTCTCAAGCAAAACCCCAAGTTCCCCAAACATTCGCCGATGCTTTGCTTTTAGCGGCTAACCAAGCCAAGGAACTGGAAGAAAAGAATAAGGCGTTAGAACTGGCAGCACCAAAGGCTGAGTTTGTCGATCGGTATGTTGAAAGCACTGGCTTAATGACATTCCGCCAGGTAGCTAAACAATTAGAGATTAAAGAGCCAACTTTCCGATCTTTCTTGGTAGCGATTGGTGCGATGTATCAGCTTAGTGGTAGTTGGTCTGCTTATCAAAAACATATTGATGCAGGTCGCTTTAAAGTGCGCCAAGGCGAGAAGAATGGTCATGCTTATGTGACAACAAAGTTTACCCCTAAAGGCGTTGAGTGGGTTGCTCGTCGCTGGAATGAATTTCGACAGGCGGCAGCATGAGTAAGTTAGAGGCATTATTACTTCATCACATTAAAGCTTTTAAATTGGAAGAGCCGGTTGCTGAGTATCGATTCCATGAAACCCGTAAGTGGCGATTTGATTTTGCTTACCCGGATCGACAAATCGCGATTGAAGTGGAAGGCGGTACTTGGGCGAATGGTCGCCACACTCGCGGTAAAGGTTATGAACAAGATTGTGAGAAATACAATACAGCTGCTTTACGTGGTTGGACGGTTCTTCGTTTTACTAGCGGAATGATCACCAGTTTGAAAGCAATCAATATGATAGAGGAAGCATTGAATGCCTAAAAAGATTTATTTAGCGGGACCAATGACGGGTTTGCCTGATTTCAATAAACCTGCGTTTATCGCTAAAGCGAGTGAGTTAGAACAAGAGGGCCATATTGTTCTTAACCCTGCCGTATTACCGGAAGGCATGAAGTGGGAAGAGTATATGTACATTTGCATTCCAATGGTGTCGGTTGCGGATGAAATCTACATGCTGAAAGGTTGGGAAGAATCCAAAGGCGCAAGCATCGAGCATAAAGAGGCGTTGGCGCAAGGGAAGTCGGTGGTTTATGAGGTGTGACTATAAGACCTTTTCAATTAAATATTTTAATAAGGCTACAGCTATTCCGATTATGGTTATCGCTTTTTTGTGATTTCCAGTAAACAAGAAGAAAAGAAATGTGGAAACCATAATGGTGATGATCAGTAAGGTGAAAATGATTAGGAATAATTTCATGGCGCTATACCTATGGTTAAGGTCTGCACTATTCGTAATAGAGCAAACAATACCTAGATTTAGTGTCACGAATTCCATCACATTTAAGGGGGCATCGTTTCTAATATCAGGGTGGTTAAAAGTTGTGTTTAACATTCAAGATAGCACAAAAAATAAGAGTGCGAATGTTGGAGTAATAATTTGTTAGTTCTAAAGCCTTTCATTCAACATGATCTTGGTTTGGTGATGCTAAAGCCGGGTAAATCGCTGCTCGATGAGTTAACCCGCATGAGTGACGGTAACCGGCTGCTTATTTCTGCTTTGCCTAAAGAGCTGGTTAATGTGCCAAGTGGCAAAGTGAACCTACCGGAATTTCCGGATAGTTCAAAATCATCGCTGGTGGATGATGAGCGGTTACTCGAATTCTTTCTTCATGCTGATGTTCAAAAGCGCTTGGGTAGTTTCTATCATTGGCTTGAGGGCATTCCTCATTGCCAGATGTCGGATGGAGATTACTGCGATAAAAATCTTACGCTTTTAGATTGTAAACATGGCGCAGTTCGCTTGTGTTGGCACCACGATAACCAAGAGAGAATGAATTTAAGTGAGCAAGCGAGAAATGTGGCTAAAAGTAATGTGCTTGTTTGGGGTGTGGGCGCTGTATCACGTAGTCTTGGCTTTGCTACTGGCCATGCATTAACGTTACCTGAGTTTTGCTGGTGGGCGGTAAGAGAGGGAGTATATGCGCATTTGCCTCAGAGTGTGGTCGATCAGATGTTTGGTATTAAACCGAAGAGGAAAGGCAACACACTAACAAGTAAGCGAGAACATGATCCACGCTTTGAATTAGACGGTAAAGAAATGCTTTCAAATCGAGCGCAACAAGTGAAGTTGCTCATCGATGATAATCCACCAGCCATGCACATGAAAAGGCCAAAACAATTAACCTGGCATAGTGAGAAGTATTTGAAGTTCGTCCGTTCGTTGCCTTGTGTGGTAACCGGCAGTAATGGTACCGACTCAGATCCAATCGTAGCGCATCACTTAATAGGCCACGGTGAAGGTAAGATGGGCGGTAAAGCGCATGACTTGTTTACCATGCCGATGTTGGCCAGTGTCCACCAAGAGTTTCACCACGACCCGAAAGCATGGGAAGCCAAGCACGGATCGCAGTTGTTTTTTGTGAAGCAAACGCTTAAGAGGGCGTTGGAATTGGGGGTAATAATCTAGTTATTGACAATGCGTCTAGTTCGGGGCTAACCTAAAAAGGCACTGGCAAAATCCAGTGCTGAGATTAGCCTCTCACACGAACTACAAGGCGCATGTCGCCAGCTTTCGCAGGTGAACTCCAATTAATTACAAGGAGCTTCATATGACTGGTTTATCAATCTTCAATCAATCTATTCGAATTCAAAATAATCTCTATTCTTTAAATGATCTTCATCAAGCGGCTGGAGGGCAAAATAAACATAGCCCTCGCTACTGGACTAATAACGCACAAACATTAGATCTTATTGCTGAAATTGAAAAAGACGGAATTCCGTCTATTCAGAAAAGACCTCGCAAAGGCACATGGGTGTGCAAAGAGTTGGTCTATGCTTATGCCATGTGGATCAGTGCTAAGTTTCATCTTCAAGTCATTCGCGCGTTCGATGCGATGGCAAATCAACAATATTCCTATCCTGCAATAGAGAAAAAAGGTCCCATTGATGAAATGAATTTTATTCATCAACGTTGGCTGGTGGTAGTGGAAAAAGGTGTGATCACCAATAAGCGAGCCCTTAGTCATGATGAGAACCTATTCAACCGTAGACACTTCATCAATTACTTTAACGAACCGTGTGTTGGGTTTGATCAACTAGATGAATTATTAGAGTTATCACGGGCGGTTAATGAAAGGATTGTTAAGTTGGCTCGCTATTAATTAAGTCTGGAGAGCTATATGCTCTCCAATTCTATCAAATCTGGAGTGATTTGCTTGGCAGCTGAGGAAGACGCTAATATCAGTTTTTTTAGATAGTTTTCAATATCGATAAGTATTTCTGACTTTTTAAAACCAGCTTGCTCTATTGCATCTATAAGCATTGAATATAATGGGAATACTGAATATAACCACAGGCCGCAACTGTCTAATTTAGCTTGTTCTGATGGTTTTAAAAGCGTCATGTTTTGTTCGATAGAATTCTTTTCTAGGTACATGATGGTGGACTGATGCCCATGAACACCATTCTGAGATGTTAGTTGGTATATGTCATGTGCTAGCCTAATAGTTCCAATAGACCGAGTGAACTTGAACTTTTTACTGTATTTTTGTCTGTCATCTTTGCTTTTATTTCTCTTTTCATAAAATGTCAAAAGTTCTGGATTACCTAGTAACTTGCAAATATCTCTCATCAATTCACAACATTGTCTAATTTGAGTGTACGCTTCATCAACACGAGATTCAGCGCAGAACAGTGGTACCTGTTCAAAATACTCCTGAAAGCGTTGGAGCATCAATAAAGCCATGGTTGGTTTAATTTCTTCGCCGTGTTCAAAAGAGATGATTTGAACGTATGCCCTTGAGATCGTCAGAATGGAGTCAACTATTTCAACTATGTCGGGGTTGTCATTCATAAACGATTCACGCTCTTCCTGGTGCTTGTTAGCGATCGCTTTTAGGCCATAATTCATGCATAAGATCTCATTGATGTTGAATGGGTGATACGTTTCTTGGTCTTTCTGTTGATTTCTCAGTATATTTTATCCTTTATATCAACATTTTTATCGAGGGTCTTATGAAAAAAATTCTATTTTCAATATTAGGGTGTATTTCTTTCAGCGCTTCGGCTGCATTTGTGAATCCAATGGATTTTGATGGTAGTGAAGCTCAAAAGCAGGAAGTTATCACGTATATTCAAGATCGAGTAAAGAAAGAATATTGCGATAGTGGCTTGGACATGTGCCAGCCTACCACGCTTCGTATGATGGAGAAGCAAAACCTTGATGCTTTTAAGCAGGCAACGCAGCTAAAAGATAAATCCATTATGGATCGGGTGATTAAAGATTACTGTCACAGTGGTGTCGATATGTGTAACTACACCACTATTTTGATGATGTACAAACAGAACGAAGAAGCGAGTAAACAAACCTTAGATTGGTAAAAAATAATCTGCCTGTTGCACTTTTTGCCATTTCTTTGACTTGCGTACGCTCCAAAGCCACCATTGAGATTATTCATTGGTGGTTTACATGGGGTGATGCATGCGCAATTTAGATTCTGTTCGTGAAATTCTTTATCGTTGGGGTGTCTGGAGCCGCAGCCGCACTGGTGTGGAGTGGTATTCTCAATCTGCCGGTATGAATAATGTTCTACCTGTTGAGCCTGATTATCGACCGACTCTTTGTGATGACGATGGATTGATTATTGATCAGATTATCGCATCGATGAGCCAGAATGGTTTGCCGTTAATGGAAAGTGAAGTATTGCTGCATTTTCACTATGGTTTATCTTTTCGTGAGATTGCTAGGCGTAAGCGTACTAATGATGTGCGTGTGAGAATTTTGATTAATCAGGCCGTGTTTTATGTCTCTGGTTCTTTGGTTTGGAGTGGCACTAAACTAGCCTGTGATAATGAGTTATGTGAAGTTCATCAATAAAAAGTTTAAAAAAGTTCTCACGCGTACGCAAAAACCCAATTATTATGTAAGTATGAATTTTGACCGCTTCCACTTGGAGGCGGTTTTTTTATGTCTGAAATTTGAGGTGAGTGTGCAGATATCAAAACGTGTGATGGCTGCTATCTCTGCGGCTGCGCTTTCTATTGCTACTTCTATGGTGATCGAGCTAGAAGGTGTTGAGCATGAACCTTACTATGATGTCGCTGGTGTTTTAACGGTGTGCTATGGGCATACGGGCTCAGACATTATTAAAGATAAGGTTTACTCTGAGTCTGAATGCCAAGCTTTACTGGATGATGATTTGTTTCGTATCGCCTCTGAAATTGACCCACATATCACAACTAATATCTCTGTCACTCAACGTGCTGCATTTTATTCATTTGCCTATAACGTTGGATCTGGTGCGTTTAATCGTTCAACTCTTCTTAAGAAACTTAATGCTAATGATATCGATGGCGCTTGTAATGAGCTTCACCGGTGGATTTATGCTGGAGGTAAGAAGTGGAAGGGTTTGATGAACCGACGTGAAATTGAAGAGGCTGTGTGCAGTTATGCTCAGTAATGGTTATATCAAAAGTGTTGGCATTATCCTCGTTGCCATCCTGATCCTGACGGTGTTTATTCAGCATGAAAAGAATGAGCAGCTTAGGTCCAAACTGGACGATGCGCTTGTTGCTGTCACTGCGGCTCAAGGAAATGTTGCCAAGATGCAAGAGCAGAACGAGAAGATGGCAAAGCAGTACGTTAAGCAGCAAAAGGAATACGAAGATGCACAAGCCGAAGTGTCTCAGCTTAAGCGCGATCTTGCTGATAACTCTAAGCGGCTGCGCATCAAAGCCACTTGTGATCAGCCAGTGTCCGCAAAGTCCAGCGCCTCCAGCTTGGATGATGAGCGAACCGCCGAACTTACAAGAGACTCTGAGCGAACTTATATTCGTCTCAGAAACCAAATCACAACCATCACAGCTCAAATAAATGGGCTGAGGTCATATATTGAAGCGCTTCCCCGTGAGTGTGTCGCCAAATAAGACCCGACTAAGTCGAGGTTACCAACGATGAAAACGAGCATTATGGATAAAACAGTTACCACTTCTAGTTATGTTGCGAGTGTGTCCACTGCTGTAGGCGGATTGTTCACCTTGTCTGATGTTGCGCTAGCGCTTGGTATTACCTCTACTGTTATTTTATTTGTTATGCAGGTTCGCCTTAATCGTAAAAAGGCAGAGCAGATAGCCTTAGACGAAGAAAGATCTGAAAGGCTAAAAGCTCAAAATGATGAGTTTCATAAAGCAAGAATGGAAGCGATACATAAGTCAAAAGATAATAACGTTGAAGATATTATTTTTGTAAAAGGTACTCCTGAGCCATATGAAACACCACGGGGACTGAACTCGCGGGAAAACTGATTTTTTTGGATTTATAGGGAGAGCAGCAGCAGGTAGGCATAACGCCAGTGAACACAAGGATCCTGACCTGATCAACCTGCTCTCTGTTATCGTGTAAAGGTGGTGAGATTTGAGCGATGTAACTCCCATCTCTGGTGTGAACGATTGGTCTATTTCACGCATGGCCGAGGCTCTGGGAATGAGCCGGAATACTGTATCAAAGCGTTTACGTGAATCAGGCGTTAGACCATCAAGGAAAGAAAAAGGCAGTTTTGTTTATGCATTAAAAGATGCAATGCCAGCGCTTTATAAAGCCGATATCCCTCAGAATCTTGGCCTAAATAATCCTGATGAAATGCCACCAGAGTCTCGTAAGGCTTGGTTTCAATCTGAAAATGAACGAATCAAATTAGAACGTGAGATTGGAAACTTACTAGATAGCAGTGAGGTGGCTCGTGAGTTTTCTTTAATGGCAAAAGCGGTCATTCAAGTATTGGATACGTTGCCTGATGTACTTGAGCGTGACTGCGGTTTAACGCCACACCAAGTGTCGAAAGTTCAAGGTTCAATTGATGACTTACGCGATCAAATGGCAATGCGTGCTGCAGTAATAGACGATGATGAGGATGGTGAAGAATGTTAGCCAGTGCTGCAGATATCCGCCGAGATGTATCGAATTTATTTAAAGCGCCAAATAGAATGCCGGTTGCAGAAGCAGTAGCAAAATATATGCGCGTTCCTATTGGTGGAGGCAACTCCGTCAGCTGGGATGCAGGCATAACACCCTATATTGTTGAGCCCATGAATTGCTTAAACAGTCGTGAATATGATGCAGTGATATTTGTAGGCCCAGCTCGAACGGGTAAGACAGTTGGATTAGTCGATGGATGGACAGCGTATAACATTGTTTGCGATCCATCAGATATGTTGATTGTTCAACTTACAGAAGAAAAAGCCCGAGAATATTCACGAAAACGACTAGAGCGAATGTTCCGAGTTTCACCGGCTGTCAATGAACGATTAAGTCTACGTTCTAATGATAATAATGTTCACGATAAAGTTTTTAAGGCTGGCAATTATTTAAAAATTGGCTGGCCATCTGTCAACATCATGTCTTCTTCTGATTATCGATTCGTAGCGATTACTGATTATGACCGATGGGAAGACAGCATTGGCGGGGAAGGTGATGGTTTCTCGCTGGGCTCTAAGCGTACGACTACGTTTATGAGTTCTGGTATGACGCTTGCTGAATCTTCGCCTGGTAAAGATGTGGTTGATCTTAAGTGGCGACCAACATCTGAACATGAAGCGCCACCTTGTACTGGCATTTTGTCATTGTATAACCGAGGCGACCGCCGGAAATGGTATTGGATATGTCCAAATTGCCATGACGCTTTCCGCCCCGAACTAGACAATATGGTTGGTTACCAAGATATTGATGATCCAGTCACAGCAAGTGAAGCTGCAAAAATAGGTTGCCCTCATTGCCAACATCAAGTTGAGGCGAATCAAAAGCGTCAATTAAATGGCAATGGCGTCTGGCTTAAAGATGGTCAGACTTGGAATAAAGAACTCCAGAGAGTAGAAGGTGAAGGCCGTCGCTCGCGAGTTGCTTCATTTTGGATGGAAGGGCCAGCAGCTGGTTACCAAAGTTGGCAGCAACTTATTTATAAATTATTAAGTGCTGAGCAAGAATATGATCGTACGGGTAGTGAAGAAACATTAAGAACGGTTATCAATACAGACTGGGGTCGTCCTTATCTGCCAAAAGCCGCAAATGATCAACGTCAAAGTGAAGAGCTTATGGCTCGTGCTGAACGGTGGGAACGTAAAACGATACCGGAAGGTGTTCGGTTTCTGGTTGCCGCTGTTGATGTTCAGGGTGGGAAGAATCGACGCTTTGTTTGTCAGGTAAAAGGCTATGGTGAGAATGGTGAAAAATGGGTCATTGACCGTTTTAATATTCGATCGAGTAAACGACACGATGAAGATGGTGTTGCTCAACAAATTGATCCCGCTGGATATCCAGAAGATTGGCATCAACTGGTCGAAGAGGTCTTATTTAAAAGCTATCCATTAGCCGATGGTTCTGATCGTGTCATGCAGGTTATGGCGCTGGCAGTCGATCATGGTGGTGAAGATGGTGTATCCAATAATGCTTATGCGTTTTGGCGTTGGTGCCGAGTAAACCGATTACATAAACGTGTGTATTTATTTAAAGGTGACTCAACCAAGAGGCAAAAGATTATCACCAAAAGTTACCCAGATAACACAGGGCGAGGTGATCGGCATGCGAATGCCCGTGGTGATGTTCCTCTTTACTTGCTCCAAACAGACCAACTTAAAGATAGAGTAACCAATTCATTAAAACGTGAAACTCCAGGACCTAACTATGTTCATTTTCCACGATGGCTAGGTGAATGGTTCTATGATGAGTTGACCTATGAAGAACGTGGTGCTGACGGTAAATGGCGTAAACCCGGTAAGGGTGCAAATGAAGCCTTCGACTTGATGGTGTATTGCGATGCGATCACTATTTTACGTGGCTACGACAAGATGAATTGGGATTCACCAAAAGCGTGGGCGACAGACTGGGCAAGTAATCCATATGTATTCAATCATGATAGTGTGCCTGAGTTTATCGAAGAGGAATCTTCACCGAAGCAACAAGTAAACAAGAAAACACAAGTAGAAACTCGACAAACGACAGTCCAAACCAGTGATTGGGTTAATGGCGGAAATACTGGAGGTAGTAGCGGATGGCTTTAACCCGTGAGCAATGTGAACAAATGATCCAAGCGTGTTTTCAGGCTGAATTGGATGTTTTGGAAGGTAAAACGACAACGTTTGAAGGTCGAACTATCACCATGGAAAACCTTTCAGATATCCGCAAAGCTCGTCAAGAATGGGAAAACAAACTTATCACGATAAATAACCCTAAACGACTTCGTTATGGGCTAGCGAGGTTTGTATGAATTTCTTAGATAAAGCGATTGCACCTTTTGCACCTTCTTGGGCTGCAAATCGAGCTCGTGCTCGTGCTCAAATAAAAATGTATGAAGCTGTGATGCCGTCACGTTTACAAAAGGCGAAGCGTGAAGGAAGAAGTGCTGATAATGCATTAGGTGGTGCAGGTCAAAGCCTACGAGAACAAGCCCGATGGCTAGACGAAAACCATGATTTGGTTATTGGATTACTTGATAAGTTAGAAGATCGGGTAATTGGTGCTGATGGCATAATGGTTGAACCGCAACCTTTGAATAAAGATGGCACGGTTAACAAAGAGCTTGGTGATCAAATTCGCCGTCGTTGGGCATCTTGGTCACTAAAGCCGGAAGTGACAGGCATATTCTCAAGGCCTGAAATGGAACGCTTGGTCATGAGAACTGCGTTACGTGATGGTGAGTGTTTTGGCCAGCAAGTGATTGGAAGAATCCCTGGCTTAGTTCATCCAAATTCAAACGGTACTGCTTATTCTATTGAAACATTAGAACCTGATTTTATCCCATTTAATTTAAATGAAGTCGGGAAAGGCATTAAACAAGGGATTAAGCATAATGGTTGGGGGCAACCAATAGAGTATTACAAACTTTATGATCATCCGGGTAATGCAACCGGCATTCGGTTTAAAACCAAAGCAGTCCCCAAGGAACGAATGTTACATCTCGCATTTAGACGCCGCCTACATCAAGTACGCGGCGTTTCTATTTTACACGGAGTAATAACTCGTCTTTCTGATATTAAGGACTATGAAGAGGCAGAACGAGTCGCTGCTCGTATCGCTGCCGCTTTAGGTTTCTATATCAAAAAAGGTGAAGGTGCACTTTACGATGAAGATCCTTCAACCAATGACGCGCCACGAAAAGTAGATATTGCCCCTGGGATGATTTTTGACGACTTACGTCCAGGTGAAGATTTAGGGATGGTGGAATCAAACCGCCCAAACGTTCATTTATCTGAATTTAGAAACGGTCAGATTCGTATGGTTGCTGCAGGTACCCGATCGGGTTACTCCAGTGTGGCTCGTGATTATAACGGAACCTATTCAGCACAGCGCCAAGAGTTGGTTGAAAGTTGGGACGGTATTACTGTTCTGCAGCAATGGTTTATTGCTCATTGGTCGCGCCCTGTTTTTCGTCAATGGTTACAAATGGAGCTGCTAAATGGCTTAGAGGTTCCTGAAGAAGTAGACCAAAGCACTTTATATGATGCGGTTTACTTGGGGCCGATCATGCCTTGGATTGATCCTGTTAAAGAAGTGAATGCTTGGAAAGAACGGGTCAAAGGTGGCGGAGCAAGTCATGCGCAGTGGATCCGTGCTGGTGGTAAAAACCCACAGGAAGTATTCCGCCAAATCATTGCAGAACGAAAGTTCTTTGAAGAAAACGGTCTTTATTTCGACACAACATCAGGAGACGAAAGTGAAGAAAGCTCAACTGGCATTGATGATGCCGATGGCGATGGCAGCACAAACGCCAACAGCCAAGAATAACTGGTATAGCATCAAGGCCAGCGGTAACCATGGTGCTGAAATTTACATTTACGATGAAATTGGCGGTTGGGGGATTAGTGCTCGCCAATTTGCTAACGATTTAAAGTCATTAGGTGACATTCGTAATATCACATTACGTATTCATTCCCCAGGTGGTGATGTATTCGAAGGTATGGCGATTTACAACCTGCTCGATCAACATCCTGCACAAATTACCGTAAAAATTGACGGTCTCGCTGCTTCAATGGCGTCTGTGATTGCGATGGTCGGAGATGAGGTTCAGATCCCTGAAAATGCGATGATCATGGTACACAAACCTTGGGGGATTCAAGGCGGTAATGCCAATGATATGCGTCGCTATGCTGAATTACTCGAAAAAATTGAAGGCACCTTATTGTCTGCCTACACCCAAAAAACAGGTAAAACTTCTGATGAAATCAGCGCGATGCTCGATGCAGAAACGTGGCTTGGTGGTCACGAAGCTGTTGAAGCTGGATTTGCCGACACTTTAATTGCACCGCTCGAAGCTGCGGCATGCTTAACCTCTAATCGATTAAAGGAATTTGAAAAAATGCCAAAATCAATGAAAACACTGATGAAGCCTCGCGCTCAATCGCCAAATGGCAATGCAGTTAATGATCCGACGCCAAATTCGCCAGCACCAACTCCATCTCCAGTTGCAACCCCTACGCCGGAACCTACTGATAACACATCAACGATCCAAGCGCGTAATCATGCTATTCGTGATTTGTTTGCTAACTTTGGTGGTCGTCATATGGAATTGATGAATGACTGCTTAATTGATGTGTCACTGAGTGTCGAACAAGTGAAAGATAAGCTGCTTGCAAAACTTGGTACCAATACAGAGCCAACAAATACCGTGAGCGCATCAGCTCATATTTTTGCAGGTAATGGTAATACGGTTGGTGACAACATGCGTGCAGCATTAATGGCGCGTGCAGGTTATGAAGCAGAAGGTACTAACGAGTTATCGGATAACCCGTATGCACACATGACGTTGCGTGAAATGGCTCGTATGTCATTGACGGATCGTGGATGTGGCGTAGCAAGCTATAACCCTCTTCAAATGGTGGGCATGGCGTTTACTCACGGTACCAGCGACTTCGGTCAAATTCTGTTAGACGTGGCGCATAAATCATTACTACAAGGTTGGGAAAGTGCGGAAGAAACTTTCGATCGTTGGACAATGAAAGGCACGTTAACGGACTTTAAAGTGGCGCATCGTGTTGGTCTAGATGCATTCCCGAATCTTCGCCAAGTTCGCCCAGGTGCAGAATATAAATATGCGACAGTGGGGGATCGTGGTGAGCAAATTGCATTGGCGACTTACGGTGAATTGTTCAGCATCGATCGCCAAACCATTATCAATGATGACATGCAAGCGTTAACTGAAATCCCAATGCTAATGGGTGAAGCCGCTAAAGCCACAATCGGTGACTTGGTGTATAACGTCCTCATGAGTGGCTATAAAATGAATGATGGCCAAGAGTTATTCTCAGCTAAGCACAATAACAATATTACCACTGCAACAGCGATGGATATTGCCGGGTTAGACAAAGCTCGTCAAATGATGCGTAGCCAGAAGAGTGGTAATCGTCATTTAAATATTCGCCCTGGATTTGTATTGGTTCCAACTGCACTTGAAACTACAGCTAACCAAGTGATTAAGTCTGCAAGTGTGAAAGGTGCAGATGTTAATGCTGGTGTAAATAACCCATTACAAAACTTTGCCGAAGTGATTGCCGAACCACGCTTGGATGACGCAGACGCGTTGGATTGGTATCTAACCGCTGCTCGTGGTCGTGACACGATTGAAGTAGCGTACCTAAACGGTGTAGAAACACCATTCATCGAGCAACAACAAGGCTTTAATGTCGACGGTGTCGCAACTAAAGTTCGCATTGATGCAGGTGTTGCTCCGCGTGATTACCGCGGCCTAGTAAAAGCTAAAGGTGTTGCTAAGTCTTAATGGGTATTGAAAGCCTAAGCCTCGCTAAATGCGGGGCTTTTTTATGTATGCTTAAGAGCAGGAGAAACAAAAAATGGCTAAAAATTTTATTGAAATGGGTCAAACCATTGGTTTTATCGCAACCTCAGACGTGTTGTCCGGTCAAGCCGTGGCAATTGAATCACTCGTGATTATTGCGCATGGTGATGTTAAGTCTGGCGAAGAAGGTGTGGGTCACGCTCAAGGCGTGTTTGAGCTATTAAAAAAAACAGCTACCGAAATCGCACAAGGTGCAGATGTTTACCTTACTGGTGGTGAAATTGGCACTGATACTTCTGGTGTTTATGCAGGGAAAGCATGGAATGCTGCCGCTTCTGGAACTGAAGCAGTATGGGTTGCACTAAATTTTGGTTCACCCGCTGCGGTTGAAGAGCCTGCTGGTTAATCATGTCACGCTGGGAAGATAAAATGAGGCGAGTAAATGCTCGCCTTGTAAAACGATTCAGCTATGACGTGATCTTACATCTTGCTTCAGGTGATAAGTCGGTGATCGGTGTGTTTGATAATCCGTTTAGCTTAAGTGAATTAGGTGATGGCGGCCGTATTGCAGATAGTAGCCCAGAGCTTTATTTAAAAGATGAAGATGCTGTCGGTTTAGAACTTCGTTCTTTAGTGACAGTAGTCGGTAAGCAATGGGCTATCGTCAGCCCACCTCAGCCAGACAGTACCGGCTTAACTAAGCTGATATTAGGGAACTACAATGGCGAACAATCAAAACCTATTATTCAATATTGATACTGAAGAAATAGACGCGATTCAGAATGTCTTTGGTGCAACACAAGCTCAAGTAAAAGCGGCATATAATCGAGCATTAACTCGTACAGCGAAAACCATGAAATCCATGGCGAATAAAAAGCTAAAAGATGAATTGCAGGTGCGGCGCATGAAAGATTTGCGTCGTCGCTTGCAAACTTTTCGCTTAAAAAGTACCAGCAAACAAACTCGACTGGATGAATTGAAGCTGTGGTTTGGTATGAATGATATTCCAGTGAGTAAGTTGAAAGGCCGAATTAAAGCTCTTGGGGCGAAGAAAAGACCACAAGGTGCGATGTTTTCACCGGCAGGAAAAGTAAAGGCACAAACTTACGATGATGGTTTCGTAGCTAATGCTTATAACAAACGCTCTATCTTTACTCGAACAACACAAGCTCAATACCCAATTAAAGAAGCGCGGGTACCGGTTTCTGATGAGTTACAAGATGCAATTGAAGATGAAATATTTTCTGAATTAACCGATGTCTTTATGAAGCATTTTGAGACTGATTTAAAAGGCCGTGTTCGTATGGGGCTAAATAAAAATGGCTGGAAATCATGACAGATAGTATTCATTTAACCACTTATCACGATGCAGTGATCGACTGGTTAAAAACCAATGTTGATTGGCTGCAAACTGTTCAATATTACCCAGAAGTGCAAACCGAGTTGCCTGCACCTTGCGCATTCTTTGCGGTTGAAGAATGGGACCTTAGCGAAGAACAACCAATGAATGGCATGCTGGCCGTTGATCTCAATTGTAAAATCATGGTCGTGTTTGGGTTGTTAAATGAAGATTATCAAATAGAAGTGCGCAATGCGGCCATGGCAATTTGTTCGGCAATAAATGAACAACGATTTGGTTTGCCTATTGAGCCGCTAGTATTGCAAGGTGCCGAGCCTGACAGCTTTCAACCAGAGCTTGATGATTATGCTGTATGGTCTATTCGCTATATTCAAACCATTGAAGTGGGAACCGATGTTTATAAGCCGGAAGGCATAACACCGAGTACCGTTTTTGTTGGTTATGCGCCTGATATTGGCGCTAAAAATGAAGACAAATATGAACAGGTGGTACCGGATGAAGGAGTTTAATTACATCGTCCGCGATCTGCAGCGTCGAATGGCGAATATGATTCGCCGTGGTCGAGTTCATAGCGTGGACTTTGAGCAGTCACCGCCTCGGGTAAAAGTTGAATATGAAAAAGATGCGGTAACTGGCTGGCTTCCTTGGATCTCTGGTAGGGAGTCAAGCCAGCACCGTACTGACTGGGAACCGCTTGCCGTCGGCGAGCAGGTGATCATCTTATCAGAATCCGGTGAATTATCTGCAGGCGTGGTGCTTCCATCCTTACCAGATGCCACAAGCCCAGTACCGAGCACCTCACCGGATGAGCATGTAAGCCGCTATGAAGATGGAACCATATTCACCTATAACCGCAAAACACACACGTTAACTATTGATGTTCAGGGTGATGTTAATTTTCATGCCACAGGCAATGTAACGAGCCATATAGAGGGCAACATGAGCGCCCAGATCGATGGTACTGCAGATGTCACCGTGGCGAAAGCAACCACAGTGAAAACCGATGCCACATTGCATGTTGAATCGGCTCAAGACCTTAGCATCAAAACAGGCGCCAATATGGCACTGGATGCCTCTGGTAATTTCGATATTAAGGCAGGTGGCAACGTGAAAGTCACAGGCTCACGGGTGGATCTGAACTGATGAGTTGGAACCCTATTGAATCGGTGCTGTTTCAGGTACCAGATACTAATGAAAACCTTGATTACTTGATGTCATATCAGGCATCAGAAGGTGAAACGGTTATGAGTTATACCTGGTCGTTGTCACCAGAAGAACCAAACCCTTTCACTATCTCAGCGGATTTAAGCGGTGTTCGACTGCAGGCAGCGAGTTTAGCTGGTTTGTTTAAGCCGGATTTTCTTGATTATCGGGATGGTGACCAGGTGCTAAGAGTATCTGACTGGCCAGAACTACCACCTTGCAAAGATTTGGTTGAGTTCAAGCCGAGCAGTATTAGCCAACTGGATTACACCATAGCGGTCACTGTTACCGTGAAATCAACCGACCCAGACACAAACCAAGAAGTTGAAACTGAGTACAGCAACAGCTGGACAATGGTGATTCTGCACGATTACAGCTCAGGTAAGCAGAAGTTATTGGAGTACATGCAATGCCAGCCGTAACCCGACAAGGAGACGGAGGAACGGGCCATGGTGCTTTTCCTCCAAGAGCAAGCGAAGCAGGAAGCGGTGATGTTTTTTGCAATGGCATTCCTGTTCACCGTCAGGGTGATGCCTGGGGCGTGCATTGTGATCCTTCACCGTCTTGTCATGCTGGTAGCTTATCCGGTGGCTCATCATCTGTTTTCGTTAACGACAAGCCTATTGGGCGAGTTGGTGACGCAGTGGATTGTGGATCAGTGGTAGCAGCTGGCTCATCAAATGTATTTGCAGGGGGGTAACTGCCATGCGTGGTATGGATGCAACCACAGGTCGAGCTCTAAGTGGCATCGACCACTTAAAGCAGTCTGTGCGTGACATCCTCACCACACCAATAGGCTCGCGGGTAATGCGCCGTGACTATGGTAGTCGATTGTTTGAATTAATTGATAACCCAGGTAACCAAGAAACAGTAGCTGATATTGTGGCTGAAAGCGCCCAAGCACTGAAGAAATGGGAGAAACGTATAGAGGTCTCACGAGTTCTTGTTACCTCTGTAAAACCTGGTTCGGTAACACTTACCATCGAAGGGAAATATAAGCCCAATGGTGAACCAATCACACTGGAAGGTATTGAGGTGAATTAATGGCCACGGTAAATGTAGATATGAGCCAACTGCCTAAGCCAGCTGTGATTGAGCAGTTGGATTATGAGCAGATTCTCCAGGAATGGATTGAGCGCTATCAGGGACTCGATCCTGATTATCAAGATGTAAATGAGTCTGATCCGGTTTATAAGCTGATGGAAGTGGCGGCATTTCGTGAAATGGTGCTGCGTCAGCGTGTTAATGACGGTGCTCATGCCACTATGTTGGCGTATGCAAATGGAACAGATTTAGATGTTCGAGGTGCTGACTTTGATGTAGAGCGATTGGTTATTGATAAGGGTGACCCCGATGCAGTACCTCCACGACCTCAAATTATGGAGTCAGACGAAGCATTCCGGTACCGGATTCAATTATCTAACCGAGCCAAGAACACAGCAGGCAGTGCCGATGATTATGAGTTCTGGGCGTTATCGGCTGATGGAAGAGTAAAAAGCGTTGCTACCGATTCCCCAAAAGGAACATTGGTAGTGACCGTTTCAGTGCTCTCTCATGAGGGGAATGGAGCCGCAAGTCAAGAACTGATTAAGCTGGTTGAAGATACACTAACACCAAAAGGAACCCGCCCATTAAGTGATGAGGTAGTTGTACAAAGTGCCACCATCAACGAGTTTGAAGTAGTTGCTGAATTAGAGCTTTTCTCTGGCCCAGATCAAACCGAAGTATTGAGTGCAGCAAGGCAAAAATTGGACACATGGTTATCTGAATCCCATCAACAAGGTATAGACCTTACGTTGGATGGTTTTTATGCAGCTTTACGTGTCTCAGGTGTTTATAAGGTGCATTTAACCTCGCCTGCTGCAGACATTATTAATGATCAGTTTAGTGCCGGCTATGCGAATAGCATTACGCTAACAGCGAGGGTGACAACATGACGGTGAAAAGCCTGCTGCCACCCAATGCCAGCAAACATGAACGAGATATAGAGGCGGTGATTTCACCGCCTCTTTCTTTTCCAAATCGTGATATTTGGAACCCTGAAAAGTGTCCTGAACATCTTCTACCACATTTAGCATGGGCGCTTTCAGTTGATAACTGGGATTCAACGTGGCCAGTGGATCGAAAGCGAGAAGTTATCAAGGAAAGCATTCACATCCACCGTAAAAAAGGCACACGGGAAGCCATTGAGCGAGTGGTTAGCGCTATTCGAGGTGATTTAACGGAAGTTAAAGAGTGGTTTGAAGACAAGGATAATCTTCAGCCAGGTGATTTTGAAGTTAATTATCTTTCAACTGGGCAACCTATTGATGGGAATGAAATTCAAAAACTTATACCCGTTATTAATAGCGCGAAAAATGTTCGTAGCAAGCTAACCAACATCAATATTACAAGCCGTATTGAGGCGCCTGAAAAACTGTCGTCATTGAGTCGTCAGGGAGTAGGTGTAAAGGCGGGGCCATGGTCAATATCTTCCATGGTGAGTTCGTCTGGTTCCAGTCTTAGTTGCTTTTCTCGTCAAGGTATCGCTTTGCGTTCTGGCCCACTGAAGATCAGGGCAATTACAGAAGGCAGTTCTTCAATTTCTTGTATTTCCCTTATTGGCCTGTGCATTCGCTCTGGGCCTTTATCGTTAGTTCTGGAGTAAACCATGTCAACAACACCAGAGAGCCAACAACAGTTTGGCTCAATTTTAACCGTGCTTGGTGAAAATGCTGAGCAAAACGGCAAGCTGCAGAATAAGCAGATTTCATTCACTCATATTGCAATCGGTGACGCTAACGATACGTATGTTCAGCCTGATCGAGCGCAGACCTCATTGGTTAATGAGTTGGCACGTATTCCAGTTAATTCCGTGGATGTGTTGCAGCCAACGCCTGACAGTGTGCCGATGCTAAAAGTCGAAGCCATTCTGCCAGATGATGTGAATGATTTGATTATTCGTGAATTTGCTGCAGTGGCGGAGTTCAATGGCGGGACGTATTTGCACGCTGTAGGTAACTGTGCACGCATTTATGTGCCGAAGCCGCTCAACAATGGCAATGTTGCCACGCCAGTGACACTGGAAATGATCTTTGTCATTACCAGTGCAGAGCCGATTATTGAAATTGACCCGAACATTGTGACGGCCAGTCGAGAATGGACAACAATCAACTTTGCTACGGTGATTAAGAATGTTACTCAACTGAAAAAGTATCGCGGTACCACACCAGGGCAACAAGTGGAACTGCTTGGTTATCATGCTGAAGGTGATGGTGGTGGTGGTGCATTGATTTGGATGACAAATCCACCGCATTCAGCGAATGATGCCACTGTGTTTGATTCAGGTAGTGCCTCTGGTTATTGGGTGCGGCGCAACCTGACTATTACGCCAGAGCAGGCGGGTTGGCAACCAAACAAGAATGGTCCGGCCCGTATTCGAGAATTGTTGAATGCAGGCGTTTCCTTTGCCAAGCCTAAGCGTCTGACCTCATTGCAGGGACAAGCTGCACGTTGGGCATCAGGACAGAAAGCGCCGATCTGTTTCTTTGGTGACTCAACAACAGATGGTCGAATCACGACTATCGACGGCGTAACAGACGCGAATAAGTGGAACACCGATCGCTTGGTTGGGAATATGGTTCCTGATGGTCTGGTTTATGATCATGATGATACGGAAGTCCCGAACGCTTACTCTAACGTGTTACAACGTATTTTGCGTGAGTTTCATGCCAATGATTTAGTTCGTGTCTATAACGCTGGCTATCGCGGCAAACAGGCACAAGATGGCTGGGCTGTGAATAATGTTCACAATGCCGTGTATGGTAATACAACCTATGCGGATCTGGAGTGGATGGGGATCATGTTCGGTTTGAATGATTCTGCCGCATCAACCGACCCAGAGCTGTTAGAGCGTCGAACCTACGTAGAAAATCAGGCATTGATTTTGGATGCGTTCGCTCGTGGTGTTCAGCCAGCGCTCATGTCATGCCCACCATCGAACAATACCGCTGCTACCGGGGATTACGGCAATAATAACGAGGTTAACGAGTTGGTTGACCAAGTTAAGCGACGCCTGGCGCATGAATACGGTATCGAGTTCCTTGACGTAAACCAGGCCATTAAACACTGGATTTACAATAACGGTGACAAGATTGCTTTTTCGTCTGCCTCGTCTGATGGCTTGCACTTGAACGATTTAGGTCACCTGAAAAAAGCCGAGTTTCTATTTAAAACAGCGGAGCGTGAGAACGTCCCAACTTTGATTGAAGACCGACACTGCTTTGATGTGGTTCACTCCGCTGTGCGCTATGCATTAAGCCGATCGGATATTAGCTCAGGTGACCCAATGCGTGGCGCTAACAAGCTGTATCAAAACGGCATGATTGATGTGAATGACATTGACAAGGTGCTCGGTAAAGATGTGATTGACTTGTGGGTGTGGAATGAACGTCGTGATCATTCTCTGGTGTACCGCGCTTATAAAGATAGGTACGCCGAATTCGAGTTGGCAGATCGCGTAGATTTACCTCGAATCTTGGTTGAATCGCAGTTATTTACCGCTCAGGAGTACCACCGGAAAGTTATTTTTGATGATGTCTCGCCAGATTGTATTGGTCATACGACCTCGGGTCGTAGTGATTTCCCGTGTTTTATTGGTAAGTTGCGTTATGGTCTGAATCGGATTCGTATTCAGATCCCACCAACGGCACAAAAACTGTTTGGAAATGAAATCGTAACCAACTATCTCAAAATCGGTTGGTTAGATTTTATTGTCGACCGTCAGGAAAACCGCTATCCGGTGATGCATTACAATAATGGATTTAGCTATATGGATAAAGCTCACTGGCGTGATGTTGTGGCTGGTCGTGGTCGTGTTGTCCATCCTCCAATAGATACCAATGTTCCAAACAATTTTGTGCGTAATATCATTTCTCCATCATTGCATGGGTTTAACTCCTATTCACTGAAAAAACCGGGAGATGTGGTGGAGTTTCGTTTCGAGGCGAATTTTCCACTAGGAACAGGTGTCGCGCTGGCATGGAACAAGATGGATGATTCGAATGATTACCCTCCAGAATTTGATAAAAACGCGATGTTTTCGTCTGCAGGTGTGTTGATTTTTTATGTCAGTACTGTAGCTGGTGGTTTAGTTCGTTTTGCATTCTTAAATCCTATTAATGTGAGCTTTCCAAGCGTTCCACTATTTGAAACTGGTGTGGATTTAGCAGAACTTCAGGGTAAAACCTTGTTGGTTCGAATGCAGCTAAGGGCTGATTACACGATTCAGTTGACGCTGCTTCGCACGGACTTAACGCAGCTGTTTGAAGGTACGATTACCGACCCACTGGTGATTGGTGAAATTGCTACAGCATATTGTGGTGGTTCGTTCAGTAGCGGCTCATCTGCTCAGGGTGTTTTTGAATTGGACTACTTACAGCTCAGGGAGTATCACGAGCCTCTTGCATAATTGACCTTAACCCCGCCTCGGCGGGGTTTTTTATTATCCGACGAATAGGAATTAGCTATGACGCAATTTCTCCATGGTGTGGAAGTCATCGAGATTGATGACGGTTCACGCCCGATTCAAACCGTAAAATCAGCCGTTATTGGTCTGGTTGGTACGGCACCAGGAGCCGCCGCTGCAGTTGCAGCTACGCTCACCCTTGGCAGTTCAATCCTAAATGATGGCTTAGTGTTTACTGCTAAGACAGCAGGCACGGAAGGCAACGCCATCAGTATTGAAGTGGTTGACCCAGCAGCAGCTGATACTGCACTTGTCGTTGAAGTGGACGGCAGTAAAGTTAAGGTAACGCTGGCCACCGATGCCAGCAAGGTGATCACATCGACTGCAGTCGAGATTAAAGCCGCCATTGATGCCGATGCAGACGCTACTGCTTTGGTAGGTGTAGCGGTGCTTGGTGATGGCAGTGGTGATGTGGCTTCAGCCCCTCGCACTTATCTCACTGGCGGTGAGAATGAGCCTTTCCCACTGTATAAGCCGGTTGCAGTGGCAGGCAGTCGCAAACGTGCTGAAGGCTTGGGTGTTGGCGGTACGCTACCTGCTGCGATTGATGACATCTTTGACCAAACAGGTGCATTGGTCATCGTGGTTCGCGCCGAAGAAGGTGCGGATGATGCCACTACCCAGGCAAATATCATCAAGGCTATGCAGGGTTGGCTTGATAGCCAAACCGAAACCGGATACACCCCGCGCATCTTGGTTGCTCCAGAATTTAGCCAGTTGGATGCCGTATCGAGTGAGGGCGAGGCGAAAGCCAAACGCCTCCGCGCTATCTTCTACTCAGATTGTGAACGCACTGCCAGCTATACCGACGCTATCAAGCGTGCTCGCCAGTTTGGTGAGCGTGTGGAAGTGACTTGGCCATGGGTGCGAGTGTTCGATACTGAGCAGGCCAAAGAAATTGATCGTCCTTACTCAGCTCGTGCTGCAGGTTTGCGTGCGCGTATCGATGCAGAGAAAGGTTTTTGGTGGTCGAAATCGAATCAGCAGGTTTATGGCATCGTTGGTACTTCTCAGCCAGTAGATTGGTCACTGGGTGACCCGAATACCACGGCTAACATGCTGAACGAAAACAAGGTGAGTACCATCATTCGTGAGGGGGGGTTCCGCCACTGGGGTAACCGTACCTGCAGCGTGGATCCTAAGTGGACGTTTGAGCAGACCCGCCGAACTGCTGACATCATCAATGACAGTGTACAGCGCTCTCATATGTGGGCCGTAGACCGCAACATCACCAAGACCTACGTCGATGACGTAATTGCTGGGGTGAATTCCTACCTACGTGAATTAAAGGCGTTAGGAGCGATTCTAGGTGGTGAATGTTGGGCTGACAAAGAGCTGAATACACCAGAAACCATTCAAAAAGGTCTGGTGTACTTTGATTTCGACTTCTGTCCACCGTATCCGGCTGAGCACATCGTGTTCCGCTCTCGTTTGAACAATGATTATCTTGAAGAGGTATTTGGCTAATGGCAGGTGACAATTTACTTAGCCGCTGGGCTATTTGGGTGGATGGTATCGGCAAAGCCGGTAATGCCAAAGAGTACACTCCGCCAGTTATTGAGGTGCTGACCTCTGACTTCCAAGCGGGTGACATGGATATGCCTATCCCAGTGGATGAAGGCATGGCTGGTATGGAAGCGAGTTTTGCACTTTTTGGTGTGGATGTGACTGTATTGCCGTTGTTTGGTTTGCGTCAAGGCACCCGCACAGCGGTATCGGTTCGTTCTACGTACACCGACCTAACAGGTGGCAGCTATGACCTGGTTGAAGAACTGGGTGGCATGATCACCAAGATTGAGCGTGACACTCAGGATACTGGAAGCCAGCGTGATAAAGCCATGAAAGTAACCATGAAGCTGGACTATTACAAGGTTGTCCGTGCTGGCGTGGTTCTTATTGAAGTGGATCCGGTTAACCACGTTCGTAAATTGGGTGGCATTGATGTCCTTGAGGGCATCCGAGCTATTCTGCAGCTTTCTTAATTCTCTGCGACCGTGGTCGCATTCGTATTTATGGCCGCTAATGCGGCCTTTTTTATTGGATTGAAGTTATGACATACCCAGTAGCAAAAACAGAAGTGAAACTTGCCTACCCAGTAGAGTTAGGTGGTCAGAAAATTGAAGTTCTTAACCTCCGCCGTCCTAAAGTTCGTGATCAGCTGATCGCGGATAAACAGAACAAAAATGATGCCGACAAAGAAGTGCATCTAATGTCGCTTTTAGCGGAAGTTGATCCTTCCGTTATTCAAGAGCTGGATATGGAAGACTACACGGAGGTGCAAAAAGTCATCGTGGGTTTTCGCAAGAAGAACTCAAAGAACGAGACATCCAACGAGGGTTAATCGTGTTGGCCAGCCACACAGGCTGGTCACTCTCTGAGTTGTTGGATTTGCCTATGAGCACTTTCACAGAGTTCATTGAACTGCTGCCGAAGAAGGAAAAGTCTGATGGTAAGTCAAAATCTTAAAACGGTGGTCACCTTAGGTGGCACCGTTGATGGCAGCTTTGGAAAAATCGGCTCTGCATTCAATGAGTCAATGGGAAAGGCAACCAAGAATGTCAAAGAGCTCGAGCGTGAGCAAAGTAAGCTCACCAAAGAGATCAAAAAATCTAAGTTAGCAGGGGCTGATGTTAGCTTATTAACCCGGCGTTATAAGCAGCTTGGTGATGAGCTGGATGAAGCCCGCGAAAAGGCAGTGGCTTTTGAAGAAACATCTGGCTTAGGTAAGAGTTTAGGTGGAATTGCAAAGGCAGGTGCTGCTGCAGTTGGCGGTATTTGGGCGACTACCACCGCCATCACTGGCTTAATGACAGTAACTAATGAAAACACCGCCACCATGGTTGGCATGGCCAAAGCTTATGATATGAGCATTGAGCGTTTCAATGCCTGGAGCGGCGTGGCTCAGCAGGCTGGGCTTGATGGTGAACACATTGGTGACATGATTGAAGAACTCAGCAATAAATTTGGTGAGTTCAAATCCTTGGGTGAGCAATCATCCGTTGCTGATGTATTTGGTGCTCTTGGTATCAATGAGTCAATGATGGAGGGCATGGCTGCTGCCGATCAGTTTGAGTTCATCATGAAACGCCTTGAGGGCGTAACAGATAAGCAGCAAGCCGCTTCATTGGCTGACATGCTTTTTGGTGGTGAAGGCAACAAAGTTACCACTTATATCCGCAATACGGGCAAAAGCCTGAACGAACTGCTGGACGAGCAACGCCAATTCAACATGCTGACCGAGGAAGGTGCGAATGGTGCGGTAGCTTATGGTCAGTCATTCAAAAACCTGAAAACGACCATCAGTTCAGCTTGGCAAGAGATTGCAGGCATTGTTGGCGGTGAGATGGCTGGGGATATTCAGAACCTTGGTCAATCGGTTAGTAAGTACGTTCGAGAGAACAAAGAAGAGGTGGTCAGTACTTTAAAAGGCCTGGTCTATGGAGCTAAGGATTTTACTGTTGCAGTTTGGGAAATTGGCTCCAGCGTTAATAACATAGTGCAAATATTTGGCGGTTGGAAAACAGTAGGAGTAGCTGTTGCTTCACTTTTGGCTGGTAAGCTTGTTATAAGCTTATTTAGCATGGGGCAAGCCTTGTTTTCTGCTGTTAAAGCAATTGGAGCCATGAAAGTAGGCATGGCCGGTCTAAATGCTGTTATGGTCGCCAACCCAATTGGAGCAGTAGTAGCTGCTGTTGGTGCTCTTATTTTCGCAGGTATTCAGCTCTATCAAAACTGGGATGCGGTTACGGCTTGGTTTAGCGAAAAGCTGACTTGGTTTAAAACCGAATTTCCAGCAACGTTCAATGTCATCAAGACACTGTTTGATTGGTCTCCTTTGGGGCTGATTATTAACAATTGGGAGCCGCTTACCGGGTTCTTTTCTGATCTTTGGGGTGGCATTACAGGCATCTTCGATGCTGGTCTAGCCAAGATTTCAGGCATTTGGGATACCGTTAGCGGCTGGATGGATTCTTTGAAGTTCTGGGATAGCGATTCCCCGGCACCGCAAGTTAAATCTTATCACCAGATTCAGCAGGAAGCCTCGCAAGGTCGAACTGTTGCCGCAATTAATGGTTCATACCCTGCCAGCAAAGGTAATACGGTTCACCAAAGCGTTGGTGAAATCAAAGTTTATGCTGCACCAGGTCAATCCCCTGCAGAAGTCGCTCAGGCTGTTCATTCTCAGCTTGGCGGTTATCAAGATAGTGCGCTCTATGATCTACCGGAGGCGGGCTAATGGCTCAAGTTATGCTGTCCCTTGGCGGTTTCAAATTTAATATTGATTCCGCCGCTTACAATGAACTGGTCAGAACGTGGCAGTGGCGCTGGAATTCACAGTCACGGATTGGTCAGTCCGATCTTCTTCAGTACACAGGCAAAGCGCCCGTAAAGATTTCTCTTAACGGGCAAATTGCGACCACGTTTCGAGATGTCGGCACCCATCAAATTGAAAAGCTGGCGGATATGGGGAATGAATACAAGCCCCAATTGCTCGTTAGCGGTCTTGGTGATGTGATGGGGTATTGGGTTATGACTGATTTGAGTGAAACCAATACCAAATTCATCAAAGGTGGCCTGCCAAGACGTCAGTCTTTTACCTTGGAGGTATCATTTTATGGCGACGACCTACAGAACCCGTGAGGGGGATATGATTGATGCTATTTGTTGGCGTCATTACGGTCGGGAAAGTGCAGTGACTGAGGTGCTAAAAGCTAATCCTGGTCTTGCTGACCGTGGTGCCGTTCTTCCAAGCGGTATTCAAATTACGCTGCCTGACCTACCTACACCAGTCGCTAAGGAGTCATCTAGTTTATGGGATTAGATTACCGTCCAGATTTTTCCCTTTCAGCGGATGGCAAAGACATCACGGCTGTTATTCAGCAAAATCTGATCAGCTTAACCTTAACAGATAATGCTGGCAGTGAATCTGATCGCCTAGCCATTACCGTTAGTTTGCCTGATTCAGTGGCAACGCCGAAGAAAGGTGTCGTTCTTCGCCTTGGTTTGGGGTTTAATGGTGAATTGATTGATAAAGGGCAGTACGTTGTTGATGAGGTAACTTCCAGTGGCCCACCAAGACGAGTGCAGATTGTGGCTAACGCCGCTCCAATGGATAACCGCAAGCAATCAGGAAGCCTGCAGACTCAAAAAACCCGAAGTTTTGATGATGTCACTTTGGGTGATTTAGTTAAAACCGTGGCGTCTGAACATGGTCTGGTACCGAGAGTTAACAGTGAGTTGGATAGCATTCAGATTACTCACGTTGATCAGGTTGGCGAAAGTGACATGAACCTGTTAACGCGGCTGGCTAAGCGTTACGGCGCTGTTAGCAAGCCTGCTAATGGTTACTGGCTCTTTTTAAAAGAGGGTGAGGGCAAATCAGCGTCGGGTAAGAAGCTGACAAATATCACTATTCAACCGCACCAAGTTACAACGTGGCAGTGCCGTTTTAGTAGTCGCAATGATGTGCGCCGTGTAGTTGCGACTTATCATGATCTCGAATCTGGTGACATTAAAGAGGTGTCTACAGGTACCGGAGAGCCAGAGTTCAGAATTGTCTTTAAGTACCCGAACTACGAAGAGGCCGAGGCTGCAGTGGTCGCCAGAGCGAAAAGCGTAAAGTCGGGCAGTGATACGCTGGATATTACGATGCCAGCTCGCTCGTCATTAATGACGCTGGTTGCTGAAGGTCATGTGAATCTTGATGGGTTCGGTGATGTAGAAGATGGCAAGTGGCGCACAAAATCAGTGGAGTGGTCATTAAATGACTCTGGAATGTCGATTCGATTGAGTGGGGATCATGGTGCTAGGTGATGCAATTAATAAATAGCACGTTAAATTCAGTGCTATTTATTAAAGCAATGTATGTTACTCAGAGATGATAGGTACGTTTCTCATAACCGTATTATCCACAATTTCTTGGATAATTTCGTTACTGATATATTCACCAGTGCTAGTTATTTTGCTAACTTTCACCTCATTGACACATCGGATTATTGCGCGGAAAGCACTTTCGGCATCTTGAAAATTATTGTCATCAATCATACCTAGCATGTCGCTAACAATAGAATAATTACCATTAACTGAGCTTGATGGCTCAATAATAGTCACAATTGTGCCTTTATCTGAGTGAAACCTTATTTGTTGAATTATTGTCATAAATTTTACCTTTAATTATTTTTTGTGGCTTGCTTTCTATTAAAGCAGCCTTTTTTATTTATATTTTTAGCTTGTAATAGTTTATTTTTTTACTTACTAGCCAGTCGTAAGATCCGATCATTTACCGCTTTAGCCAATTCAATTAACTGAGGCATCTGGTTAAGTGCCACACACGGCTCCTTAAAGTAGTTAATGAATTGCTTGGTGTTCAGGAACTGTTCTTCGTTGGAAAGGATCTTAGTACTTATTATATTGCCATGCTCAACAGTTAATAGAATGCGTTGGTAGTGAAAGTCTGGCAATTGCAGGGCGTTTTCAGGAAGTGGGGTAAACATTGGTTGCTGTGGTTTTTTAAGTTGATCCGCCATTTCATTAAATGCGTTAATGTAGCGCTCTTTGATTTCATCGGCGCGCTTTCCTGTAAAACCCATCACTAAAAATACAAATCCATCTTTAGTCATTTGATAGAATGGCTGCAGCCTTCCGTTTTGTAACTCATTGTTTTTATGGCAAACCTTAAAATTAAGGTCTACGAAATTTTTCGTACACCCAAGAGATCTTATTTTTTGTAATACATTGTCATGGCGCTTACCAAAATATTTTGCAACCAGAAATGAATCTGTAACAAGATCGTTTGTTTGTGACATAAAAACAAGATCGGTAGGTCTGGCGGATGAGATAGGGCTAATTAATGTAGTCATAGTGACACTCCTGTAATTTATAGAAGTTCACCATCAAGGGACTAATCTTGGGTGGTGAACTGAACAAGGTTAGTCCTACCGTCTACAGGAAACGGCCAGCCGAAGCTGCCTCATCCAGCCCACCATAATTTTTTAGGTGTGCGGATTTTACGCATAAAAAAACCAACACGAGGTTGGCGACTATGCGCCTGTAAACGAAACGGGGGACTAATCCCGACACTGGATTTTGCCAGTGCATTTTTAGGTTAGCCCCGAACTAGGCGCGTTGTCAATATTTAGGTTGTATATACTATGAAGTGGTTAGGTTGATCTTTAAGGATTTTGCGTGGTTTTTACAAAAGCCCCATATTAGCCCCATGATAAGAGCTTGTTTTGATAACTTATTGAAAATAAAAGCCTATATTAAGCTCATACCTGACATGTTCGAAACTTGGTACAAGATGGCATCACTGATTCAATCTGGCCTAGATCTAACACCAATCATCACGCATCATTTCAGCGTTGATGATTTCCAAAAAGGCTTCGACACTATGCGTGGCGGGCTTTCTGGGAAAGTTATCTTAGATTGGACGAAGTAATTAGTCATTGAAGAAACGCACTTTCGGGTGCGTTTTTTTATTTTGCTAACACTGTTTATAAATCAGTAAAGTGGAAGATTTGAGCCTATTAAGGGCTTTGTTGCTTAATTCGGTGAAAAGACATGGTAGCCCCATGTTGATCAGTTCTTAAACAACATACCGAGTTTCAGGCATATCAAGCCTTGTAAGCTTGTTCAGCGCTTTGATCATAGCGTAAGTCTCGACAACCTGAGCATTGTAATTTCTTAGGCTTAATTTCCCACCTAGCAACTGTTTTACTCGGTACATTGCGGTCTCTGACAGAGAGCGCTTATGATAGCCATACCGCTTTTTCCACTTCTTGTTGGAGCCGTAGAGCTTCTGGCAACCTACCGCTAAGTTACGAGGATGCCCTTGTTCCCAGAAGGCTGCTCCTTCTCTTGGCGGGATGAGCGGAACTGCTCGCTTGAACCGTATGGCATTATGGCAATTCCTTGTGTCATAAGCGCCATCGCCTGATATCTCAATGATTTTGCGACGTGTCTGCTTAAGCAAGTTGGGAAGTACTTCTGCATCGGTTACGTTAGATAAGCTCAGCTCTGCTGCGACTATTTCGTGGGTGTTGGTATCTACTGCGATATGTAGCTTACGCCAAACTCTACGCTTCCCGTCAGTACCATGCTTCTTGACCTTCCATTCACCTTCGCCATAAACCTTGAGGCCAGTGGCATCAATGGCTAGGTGTTGTATCGCACCTCTGGTTTTGGTTTTAAATGAAACCTCAACTTCCTTAGCTCGACGGCTTATACAGGTGTAGTGTGGGCAAACAAGCGGGAGGTTAGCCAGCTTAAATACTGAGTCTAAAAAACCTTGCAGCGCTCTCAATGGCATAGAGAAAACGCGTTTCACCATCAGAGCGGTAGTAATGGCTAAGTCGCTTAATCGGCGAGGTCTACCACGGTTGATTAAGGCTTTGTTGTATTGCTTCCAGTTAGTTGTTTTATAAAGAGGTTTAGGCATGAGGCTACGACGATTGATGGGTGTAGCCGATCAGATCGGAGCTTTTTGATTTAGTTCCATCGATTTAAGCAACAAAGCCCCGTCAACATCGCTTTGATGTCTGCCATTGATACTGCAGTCATTTATCTCGTCGTTAAAGGTATTAAAAATCGACTTTGGAATCCCGCAGGCCCACAAGAGTTAGAAAACCCAGTCTTTAAACGATATGTCGATGATTCTGTTGAAGTACTCTAATTCTTAGACTATTTTCCAACAGATCTTAGTACCTTGATGTTAACATTGCCCACTTCAATCGAAGTGGGCATAATGCTCTTCATTATGTGAACCCTTTCATTAAATTGTCTTAATTGCTTGGTAATCTATCAGCTTGGATGCTTTGAGCCTATCCGACAATTTATCGAGTTTATATTTATTAGCTTACATTAAAATAGAGACCAATCTCACAGTTATGGTGACAGCCGGAAACTGACACGTTACAATCGTTGTCATTGAGAGGTTGTACGACAAGTTGTGGGACAGATCGTGTCATTTATTCGAAATGTTCTAAATGTCACAAAACCTAAATGTAAATGATTGAAACTTCTCACAGTGAAAACAGTGCATTCAGCATAATGTCTTGTAATACCTAGTTTCAGCCTAGTATTTCTTTTTCTTCGAATGTACACGACCTGTTTGCGATGAATTCGGTTGCTTGCAATTGTCTATCATTAAAACAGGTGGTGTATGTAGGTAATACAGCATTATTAGCTGTATACCAGCACAAGTTTAGCTTTTGGTTTGGCCGCCGATCAGCTAAACAGACTGTGCATTTTCTGGTTACGCATAGCTGGCCGTTACTTTTGTGATGGTTTTTGTAACAAGCTCAGGTTAAATTTCCTGAGCTTTTTTATGCGCGTAGAAAATCCATTTAGTTGCTTTCATATTCAAGTGGTTATGGCACAATCTACCGCCTAACTTCATCAAATTAGCCTCTATCACTATGAAATTACTCCATACCTCCGACTGGCATTTAGGGCAGAATTTTTTTACTAAAAGTCGCAAAGACGAACATCAAGCTTTTATTGCTTGGTTATTGAGCATAGTCGAAGAAAAGTCCATTGATGCCGTTGTGATAGCCGGTGATGTGTTTGATACCGGTGCACCTCCGAGTTATGCCCGCGAAATGTATAACCAATTTATCGTACAAATGAATCAACTTGGCGTGACTTTAGTGGTGCTAGGGGGAAACCATGATTCAGTTTCAATGCTAAATGAATCGAAACAGCTGCTTGCCTGCTTAAACACACATGTGATTGCCAATACAACCGATGAGTTAGATCAACAAGTGATGATACTGAATGATCGACAAGGGCAGCCAGGAGCGATTTTATGCGCGGTGCCTTTTATTCGTCCGCGTGATGTCGTACAAAGTGTCGCAGGTGAAAGCAGCAGTCACAAAAACACAGCCTTAGGTGAGGCGATTAAGCAACATTATCAATCCCTGTATGACAAGGCGTTGGAGACCCAGTTATGTCTGCAAAAAAAGCATAACAAAACTCTGCCTATCATCGCGACAGGCCATCTTACTGCGCTTGGTGTAACCAGCTCTGAATCGGTGCGTGATATTTATATTGGTAGTTTAGAAGCCTTTGATGCAAAAGCATTTCCACCGGTTGATTACATGGCTTTAGGGCACATTCACCGTCCTCAAATTGTCGCGAAATCAGAGTCGATTCGTTATAGCGGTTCACCGATCCCACTGAGTTTTGATGAAATTAAAGGCATGCCAACAATCAATGATTTGGCTTCAGAACCTGCGCTATCAAATAAACAAGTTGTGCTAGTGGAATTTGCGGAGCAGGAAAAGCGCATTGAGCCCATTGCAGTCCCACTTTTCCAGCCGATGGCAACATTAAAAGGTTCTTTGGAATCACTTGAGCAACAATTGCAACAATTCGAGGGCGTATCTCAAACCGTTTGGCTGTGTATTCACGTTGAGCATGACGATTATTTATCGGACTTGCAGCCAAGAATTCAAGCAATGACCGAAGGGTATAATGTTGAAGTATTGCAGCTGCGTCGTAGCCGTACCCAACAAGCCAAATCACTCGCTCAAATCAGTAAAGAAACTCTCGCTGAGTTGACTCCCTTTGATGTGTTTGAAAAGCGTTTAAGTTTAGAAGATTTCGATGGTGAGCAAGCAGAATTGCGTAGACAGCGTATCACCGAGCAGTTTAAGCAAGTTCTGGTCAACATTGAAAGCTCGAATTCCGACACTGAGACGACTAAAGGCCAGACTCAACAAAGCCAATCTCCACAAAACCAATCTCCACAAAACCAATCTCAGCCAAATAAGGGGGCTCAACAATGAAAATACTGAGTGTGCGTTTTCAAAATTTGAATTCCTTAAAAGGTGAATGGAAGTTGGATTTCAGTCAGTCACCGTTTGCTGAAAATGGTTTATTTGCCATAACGGGTCCAACCGGCGCAGGGAAAACCACGCTGCTGGATGCCATCTGTTTAGCCTTATATCATCAAACGCCAAGACTTGGTCTGATTTCTACCTCATCAAATGAAATCATGACCCGCGGCACCGCTGAATGTTTGGCAGAAGTCGAGTTTGAAGTAAAAGGCAAAGCTTACCGTGCGTTTTGGAGTATGCGCCGTTCGCGCGGAAAAGTAGAGGGCAATTTGCAATCGGCGGTAGTGGAATTGGCCGAAGTTGAGTCCGGTAAGGTGCTAGCAAGCCAAGTCAAAAAGAAAGACACCTTACTGAAAGAGATTACCGGGCTGGATTTTTCTCGCTTCACTAAATCTATGATGCTTTCTCAAGGGCAGTTTGCGGCGTTCTTGAATGCAAAAGAATCGGAACGTGCCGAGTTATTGGAAGAGCTGACCGGTACCGAAATTTACGGCTTAATTTCTGAGAATGTGCATGAGCAGTATAGTGCGGTAAAGCAGCAACTTGCAGAGTTAGAATCACAAGCAAAAGGCGTTGAATTATTAACTCAAGAGCAAATTCAAGCGTTTGATGATGAACTGCAACAGCTGAAAGCAGCAATCACTGACAACAAATCGAAATTGCAAGGTTGGGATCAGCACAGCCAGTGGTGGCAACAATATCAAGCTGCAGAAAAAGCGCTGGTGGATTCGAAACAGGCTTTTGATGTTGCGATGGATAAACAGCAACAAGCGCAGCCGCAATTAGAACGCTTAGCCGCTAGCGAACCGGCAGAAAAATTGAGATTCGTGTTTCAGCAATGGAAAGACGCAGGCGCTCAAGTGGAGAAAGTTGAGCAATTGCTAAAGCAAAAACGTGATCACTTTACCGGTCTTGAAACGCAAAAAGAGGCGAAAAAACAGGCTTTTGAGCAGGCGAACCTTGTTTACCAACAGCAGAAGAAATCACATCAAGACTTGCTCGATTTAATCGATGAAAAAGTCCTGCCATTAGATAATCAAATTGAGCAAACTACGGCAAAAGTTGCTGAATTGAGTGAGCGTTATCAGAAAGAAAATCAACGAGTTAATCAAAAAAAGCAAGAAAATACGGACGTTGTACGGCGTTTGAAATCGGAACAAGCTCAACAAATTGAGTGTGAGGCTTATTTGAAAGCGCATGCCAATGATGAAGTGTTGTCTGAGCATCTTAATAGCTGGCACTTACAAGTTCAGCAATTAGCACAAAAAGGGCAAAATCTGGCTCAGATGCAGCGCTCTTTACTGCAAGAACAAACCGAGAAAGCCGAGCTAGAAAAAAATATTCAAGCTGAAACCGAGAGAGTGAAGCTGCTTGATAATGACGTTGTAGGCAAACAAAGTGTCTATGAGTCGGCAGAAAAAAATCATCAAGAATTAACGCGTAATACCGCCAGTGATGATGAAAACTTACAGGTGCGTATTGAACAAAAAAGCGCGCAGCTGAATGTCGTGTATCAATTAAGACTAAAGCACACGGCTTGGCTTAAATTGTCTTCTAAAATGCTTGAAGATGCCGAATCATTAAAGGCGCAAACCGCGTTACATCAACAGCTCGATCAGCAATGTGCTTCTTTGCGTCAAACATACAAAGCGATCGATGCGCAAATTCAAAGTTACAGTAAGCTGATTGATCACGATACGCAGTTTGCTGATTTCCGAGCTCAACTTATCGATGGGCAACCGTGTCCTCTTTGTGGTTCGTTAGAGCACCCAATTTTACAACACGGCATGCTCGCTGATCGTTCACAGATCGTGTTAGATAAGGAGAAAGCACAAGCGGAAAAGCAGCAAATTGAAGCAAAAGGCATGCAGGCAAGAACACAACTGGATTCTGCCGCACGTTATATTGAAGACCTCACCAAAAAGCAAAAGCAAGATGCGGATGAGCTGGCTCAGTTGAATCAACAATGGCTCGACATAATAAAAGGCTCAACACTGACTGAGTTTGCCATTGATGATGCGGCGCAATTGCGACAATTAGAAGTCAGTTTACCCGTTGAAATTGAACGACTTAAGCATCAATTGCAACAGGTTACGCAATTAGAAAAGCAGCGTTATGCCGCTAAAGAAGCTTGGCAGTTGAGTATTAATGAGCGTGATAAAGCGAAAGCGGCATTAAGTGGCCTTCAACATAAACTGGACACGTTAAGTCAGCAGGATTTACAACAAGCTCAGCGAGTTCGAGATGAACAGCAAGCGGCAATCTCACTCTATCAATCGCTGACACAGCAATGGCAGTCATTAGGTTATGCACTCCCTGATTATGATGTGCATTATCAAGCGCATGACGTTGCAACTTTGACCGACTGGCTTGCAGAGAAGAAACAAGCGTTGCTTTTATGGCAACAGCAACATCAAGCGCACAGTGAGCTCAAACATAAATTAGAGCAAAGCCAACAGACGTTAACTCGAATTGAAAAAGAACTGGAAGAACTGTCTACAGGTTTAAATCAAACGCAAAAGTCGCTTGCCAGTGAAACCGAATTATTGTCGCGCTTAAAACAGCAAAGGCAGGCTTTGTTTGGTGTAAGACAAGTTGCTGATGAAAAGGCGAGTAGCCAACAAAAATTAGCGGAAAAAGAAAAGCAACAACTGACTGCGCAGCAAGATTTTCATCAGCTACAAGCCGCGCTAGAGAAATCTTCTGGCGAGCTTGAAAGTTTAGAGACTCAACTTACGCAACAAAAGCAACAGCAGCAAGGTTATCATCAAGAGTGGCTTGACGCTTTACAGGCAAGCCCTTTTGAGCAGCAACAAGACTTTGAGCGTGCGTTATTAGATGCTGAGACTAGACAAGCGCTAGTGACTCTCAAGCAAAGCATTAATGACCAATTACAACGTACCCAAGCGTTAATGGACAATGCGCAAAGCCAGTGGCAGCAGATAAAAGCGCATCCTAACGCGCACCAATGGCAACAAGTTGAATTGACTGAAGTACAAGCGCAGCAGCAACAATTGAGTCAAACACTGGATGCTCAAACCTATCGCACTGGGCAAGTTGAGCATGAATTGCAACTTAACCAAAGCCGTAAACAAAACCAACAAGCGCTATTTGATCAAATTGAACAAGCACGCGGTCATTATGATGATTGGCAATATCTGCATTCTCTGATCGGTTCGAAAAGTGGGGATAAATTTAGAAAATTCGCTCAAGGCTTGACGTTAGATAACCTAGTTTATCTCGCCAATAAGCAACTAGAGCGTCTGCATGGCCGCTATTTGCTGCAAAGATCAGGTTTGGAACAAGCGTTGGATGTTTCACAAAAGGCGGTTGGCAATGGCGATTCAGAAGTGCAATCTGCGTTATCTGCCGATGGACTCGCTTTGTCTGTGGTTGATACATGGCAAGGTGATAGTGTTCGTGATACAAAAACTTTATCGGGCGGTGAAAGTTTTTTGGTCAGTCTAGCCCTAGCGCTGGCGTTATCTGACTTAGTCAGTCACAAAACCAGTATTGATTCGTTATTTTTAGATGAAGGTTTTGGTACTTTGGATGCGGATACGTTAGATATTGCTTTGAATGCGTTAGATAACCTTAATGCTTCAGGAAAAATGATCGGCGTGATTAGTCATATTGAAGCAATGAAAGAACGCATCCCTGTACAAATTAAAGTGAACAAACGCAATGGCTTAGGCATGAGTGAGCTTGATGCATCGTTTCGTATTTCAAATTAATCATTAATATGCCCCAAGTAGGAAAGGTATAGCGGTGTAAGTCAAAGAGGGAAGCAAGATGACAACAATATTGGTGGATAACAAAAAAGTAAAACCATCGAAAGTCGTATGCGTAGGGCGTAATTATGCCGAGCATGTGAAAGAACTGAATAATGCGATGCCAGACCAAATGATGGTGTTTAATAAACCCAATACCTCAATCACTAACCAGTTGACGTCATACCATCAAGAACCACTGCATTATGAAGGTGAAATCTGTTTTACCATCAAAAATGGTGAAATTGATGCAGTAGGCTTTGGCTTAGATTTAACCAAACGTGAATTACAATCTGCACTTAAAGCTAAGCAACTGCCTTGGGAGCGTGCGAAAGCGTTTGATGGCTCAGCGGTGTTGAGTAAATTTGTCTCTCTTTCTAATGGTAATTGGCAAGGGCTTTCGCTGGAGTTGCTGATTAATGGCGTACGTGTGCAAGCCGGTGGGGTGATGAATATGATGTACTCTCCGGAAGATATCCTTAATGAAGTGAAATCTTATACCACCCTCAACAATGGCGATGTGATCATGACAGGCACACCTAGTGGGGTAGGTGTGGTTCATGAGGGCGATATTTTTACCGCACGGATTAAGCAGTATGATGACGTGTTAATTGAGACTCAGTGGATTGCACAATAAATTTCATCTCAGTGTTAAATAAGTTAAATGTTATTAAATTGTTATCGCCGACTTGTTGATGAAATAAATCATTGAGTTAAAAGCCAAGTGGTTGTTTTTATTGAATTATATTTTTGGTTGGTTTTAAATCAGTTTGAAACCTTGTTAATTAGAAAAACTAATCCGAAGTTGTGTGTTTTTTCATTTCTATCATTTCAATCTCAGCGCTATTATGCGCGCAAATTGAACGTTAAATAGAGTGAATACCGCGATGACACAAGCAATTTTAGAATCAGTTGCAAATCCATCAATGGAGCAAAAAACCTACTCGGTTAACGTCAAAGGATTGATGATGCATATCGTAGATGTTTTGTTTGGTGCAACCAAAAAGCCTGCAACGGCAGCTTATGATGCGTCAACACTATCATCTCACTTGCAAAAAGACTTGGGTTTGTACTAATTACCCGGTTGAAATGAATCTGGTCGCTTCTTGACTAAATTCATGGAACATTTTTTCGATAAAAGCTGACTGATTTAGTCAGCTTTTTTTATGTCTTTTTTAGCCCTTCTCACAAGGCACTCCTACTGTTGAGTGTTCTATCATGAATGATATTACTAATATTCATGTCAAAGTCAGTATTAAGTTCTGCTCGGTTATTTTCAATGCTTGTACCTAGGTGGCAAAGGTAGCAGAATGTTCTAAAACAGATAATTAACAATCTGTAACATCCTCACTCACAATGCTGGTCTTTATCTTGTAAGCCATGTCATTAAACGAGTAGCGGATTTTAATATAAAGCCAATTTGCGAATGTCTTACCCCAACGGCTGTAGGTTATTCGCTAGGAAGGCAAACAATAACAAGTTGAAGAAAATCGATCGATCAGTGGTTTGATTAATGTTTCTTCTGACAACTTGATAAGGACAGAATATGGAAAATACCGCCACAATATCCAACCCCCAAACCGTTGAAATCAATCAAAAAGCCTCTTTACTAAAAGCGCTTGGCCCTGGCGTTATGATGGCCTCTGCGGCAGTTGGCGGCTCACACTTAGTATCATCAACTCAAGCGGGAGCAATTTATGGTTGGCAACTTGCGTTGTTGATCCTGCTTGTTAACTTATTCAAATACCCATTTTTCCGAGCAGGGGTGCAATATACCGTTGGTACGGGCCAAAGTTTGGTGCAAGGCTATCACCAAATGGGCATTGGCTACCTTTGGTTGTTTAACGTGTTGAACTTTGTCTCTGCTTTCGTCAACATCGCTGCACTATTAATGTTTAGTGCTAGTTTGATGGGCTACTTCCTACCGATTTCGCTTTCTATCCCCGTGATTTCTGGTGGGATCTTAGTCGTGTGTCTCTTTATTTTGATGGCCGGTCACTTTAAAGCATTAAGTACTCTGTCAAAAGTGATCATGGCCGTGCTCGTGATCACCACGCTACTGGCGGTGATGATTGCGGCAAGTAAAGGTGCGGTTGCTCCTGCTGAATATCAAAGCCCATCCGCTTGGACGATGGCCGCGTTTGGTTTCATTGTAATCATGATGGGTTGGATGCCAGCGCCGATTGAAATTTCGTGCTTCAATTCATTGTGGCTAAAGTCACAAAGCAAAGAGCAAAAAGTCACAGCTCGCAGCGCATTGTTTGATTTTAATGTCGGTTACATTGGCACCGCGATTCTTGCTATCGTCTTTTTAGCATTAGGCGCGTTAGTGTTAAACGGCAGTGGTGAAGAGCTAAAAACGTCTGGTATTGGTTTTTCGCATCAATTAGTGAGCATGTACACCGCCTCAATTGGTGAGTGGTCTCGCTATCTGATTGCGGTTATTGCCTTCTTCTGTATCTTTGGTAGCACCATTACTTGTATTGATGGTTATTCACGTGTTTTAACTGAAAGCACATTGCTGTTACGCAGTAAAACAGAAGATTCACATCCACAAGTTGCTAAATCGACTTTAAACGTCTGGATGGTAATTGTCAGTTTGTTGGCTTTTGCGGTAATTCTATTCTTCACTTCATCATTAATGTCGATGATGCACTTCGCAATGATCTTAGCCTTTATGACAACGCCGATTTTCGCGATTTTGAACTACCGCTTGGTAACAAAAACGAGCTTGCCGGATGACTTGAAGTTTGCTGGTAAATTAAAAGCGCTATCATGGGTTGGCTTCATCTATCTATTTGGTTTCTTAGCAGCCTTTATTTGGTGGAGTTGGTTTATGTAATCAGCCATTGAGCAGATACGCTAAAGCCCAAGCAATCACGTCATTGCTTGGGCTTTATTTTTTAGATAAGACCTACGTAAAATTAATCAGCTTAATTTGATTACTCTAATTCAACGGGTGGGCGGAAGGTCATTTCATGCATCACCACATCTGCTGGCAACTCTAGGATATGGGCGATGGTTTTAGCGACACTTTGAGCCGACATATATTGTGGACGTTCAGCTTCTCGGAAGTTGGTGTCCGTACCACCCGGGTATAGGGTGCTGACTTTGATGCCATACGGCTGGGCTTCTTTCATTAAGATTGAGCTAAAACCAGCAAAACCTTGTTTCATTGCGGTGTAGACACTCATGGATTCATTTGAACGTTTAGCCACAGTACTGGCGATATTGATAATGTAGCCAGACTGTTGCGCTTTCATGAGCTTTAATGCTTCGCGAGAGAGCAGGGCGGGTGCACGTAAATTAACAGCATATTGCAAATCGAATTCTTCTAGCGTGAATTCATCAATGCCACATTTACGCGTGTTTAAACCGGCATTATTGATCAAGACATCGATACCATTAAGCAAATTAAGTGCTTGAGCAAATAATTCAACCGCTTCGGTCGGATCGCTTAAATCCGCTGTAATAGTTCGGCACTCCACTTCGGCGGCGAGCTCATCTAATTTTTCTTGATTGCGACCGGTTGCTACCACTTGATGACCTTGTTGTGCTAAATATTTAGCCGTTTGATAGCCAATACCACTTGTTGCTCCCGTAACTAAAATCTTCATGGCGCATCCTTTATTGTTTATAAACTAAAAGCTTCTTCATCGATACGGTAACGTATTTATACCAATCGTACTAATTATCTGATCGAACTTGCTTGTTAAAAAGCTCGATAACTTCGTTAGACTTTTCGTATAAAAAAGAGTTGATTGTAGAATAACTACTTATCGAAAATTTCCGCCTTGTTCTCAAGCCTTTTTCCTACGCAATTTCTGACCATCTAATTAGTGTGATTGGTATTAACCAATCATTTGTAAACCAGCAGGAATCGAATCACCAAAGATTTTTTTCGATTCATCTTCAGTTAATTGTTTCACTTCACTGACTAGTTCTATCCAGCTAAGCGTTGCACGGGATGCTTGCAGTTTCTCAATCACTTTCACGCGAATATCTTCAGAAATATCTAAACTCCGATCACCGGTTTTACGTGCCATCATTACCGCAGCAAAGGCAATCATCGGTTCTTGTTTCCAATCAAGTTCAAGCATTTTAAGTAGCCATTGATTCACTTGCGCGGCAGGCACAATATTGTGTTGGCTACCGTACATTTGGCTGCGAGATGCTAAGCGGCCCAACGCCCACCAATGCGCTTGTGTATGTTCTGAGGATTTTTGTGCGCGGTTTAAATACCAAGTTGAAAGTAAGATCTTATCTTCACTGTCTAGATGCTCCAAAGAGGCCGATAAACGCACCATGGCTTCATATCCATGTTCATTGGCTTCTTTACCTGTTCCTTTGCTGCGATGTGCGCCAGGGTGAAGGTATTTGGCAATATCCGCCAGAATGGCTTCTTGCTGTTCTTGATTTAAACCGCCCGCAATGCGACGCCAAAATACCCACCAATCAGACCACGTTTGGTGAGATGGAAATTGAATGCCTTGCTGATAAAGCGCCCAAGTTTGTTCAATTCGCCACTCGTCAGTTGGATCACCATAGCCTGGGCGTAGTGCAAACCCTGCTAAACGTAACCATTGTTTTTCATGGGCATCTGAACGACGACGGCGTTTCTTTCCTAATGAGAAAGCATCAAACAGTTGGCGTAAGGTTGGGAAGTCCCATTGTTCACGTTTGCCCAATTGTTTTTCCAGATCTTTGCTCAATGTTTTGATTAATTTCGTGTTGTCGGCTTTTTTATTGGCCGAGTAGGCAGCCGAAATCAATGCTTTGGCTTGCTCTAAACGAGGGTGAGTTTGTGCTTGTTCAAACTCTTCATGTTTGCGGGTATCAAACTCAAGCAGCCAACGCTTGCTGTTATCTTCGGTACTGACACATTCAATTTTTAAGGTGCCGACTTCGGTTAATTGACAAGCCAGCATGACTTCGACGCGATCTTTTTGGTTCGTTTGTAAACTTTCACGCGCTTGTCTGCCTTCTAATGTGGCGATATAAGGCGGCAAAGGTTTGAATGCTGCGCGTTCCAAGTTGCTTTGAACATTCACTAGTAGGCTATTTTTTGGAGCTGTCAGAGAGCCTGAAGAGTCAATGAACTGCTCTTGAGTTGAGGTGAGCAAATCAATTTGAATTGGTTCACCTAAGGTCAGTAAAAATTGTCGTCCGTTTAGGCGAATTTCTTGTCCTGCTTCTGTGCCTTTGGCTAGTACGCACAAGGCTTTCGATTGCGTAGTGTTTTTTTGTTTGAGATGCAAGAAGTAAGAACGGGCTGAACCGCCACCGATTTTCAGTTGTGCGCCATGACGCGCTTTCGCATAGGCGACTGCGCCGTAAGCCACCGACAAATCAGGATTCGGGTTATCGAGCAATGTCACGGGTGAACCATGCCACTGGCTAAGCAATTCCAGCATGCGGTTTTCAACTAATTCGCTATTAAATACACCGCCATTTAATAATAAGCCGGTTGGGGTTTTGCCATCGGGTGAGTGGTTGGCAATGAATTCTGCTAAATGGCGACTAATGGCCGCATCAGCAGCGTAAGGTAGACCAAATTCGACGACAGCCGTTCTTCGCTGAAGAGGGATTTCTGTTGGTTTTGTTAATGGAAAAAAGCCATCTAATACGATTTGATGAATTTCTTGCTTGGTAATAGGCGCGCTTTTGGTGCCACCAATCAAACGTGAACCGCTACCTAAAATGGAAATTTTGGCTTGCTCGGGAGCATCAGGGCGCAGCAGATCTTCTTTGACTTTACGAGTCTGTTGAATGAGCTTCATTAAAGAGGCTGCATTGAGCTTTTTATTTTGGCTTAAACGTTGTTCAGCAAGATGGGCAAGGGCGAGATCGATGTTGTCACCACCGAGCATTAAGTGATCTCCTACACCGATACGGTTGAGTGACAACTGAACATCATTATGTTGGGCAGCAATTAAACTTAAATCGGTCGTACCACCGCCAACATCACACACAAGAATTGATGGAATGTCTTTTAACTGCTCTGAGGCGCTGTCTAAATGGCGACTGTACCAGTCATAACAGACCGCTTGAGGTTCTTCGAGTAAGTGAATCTGTGTTAAACCTGCCAGTTGCGCGGCTTTTAAAGTGAGATTACGCGCGGTTTCATCAAACGAGGCAGGGATGGTGACCACCACTTCTTGTTCGGCTAATTTATGACCTGGATTGTGATGATCCCAGCTCTGACGCATGTGGTTTAGGTAACTGGCACTGGCCAGTAATGGTGAGACTTTTTCGACATTATCGGAGCCAGACCAAGGCAGGATTTCAGATTCACGATCGACCGCATCATGCGATAGCCAGCTTTTAGCACTAGAAACTTGTCGACCTTCAATTTGCGCTCCTAATTCTCGAGCCCATTCACCAATAATGACTTGATCGATTTCTCCTGCTACTGGCTGAGGATTCCACGGTAGTGTCATGTCATTGGTTTGAAATTGCCCTTGAGTTGGGTGAAAACGGAAAGAGGGCAATAAGGGCTTGCGCACGACTTCACCGGGGCCGACGAGTTGGTCAATATCGAAGATGCTCACTGGACTATGGGTTAAATCATCTTGAATTTCACAATACGCCATTACGCTGTTGGTGGTACCTAAATCGATACCAACGAGATAACGGGCTTTGGATTTGATTGGTAAAGAAGTCATAAGATTTCCTAATTACGAAAAAGGCACTGAATGTGATGGGATTATTCAATGCCTTTAAGATTACTTTCGCGTTATTTATCGCTGCGCTTCATTTTGTGCTTCGCACTATTGGCGGACACTAAATTCAACTTGCCATTTTTGACCATTGTCTTTTGCTATAGCTTCAAGCTCTAACGTACCGATTTCTGTAATGGTTGCGGAAAGATTAACCACCACAACTTCACCGATACTACGGCCTTGTCCGGCATCCAGTGTCACTTGGATTTCGGGCAGTTCTTCCAGCTCTTCTGGTGCCCAGTAATCAAGATGGGTGCCCACTTCGTCATCACGACGCGTGGTTGATCCATAAAACTGGAATTGCACCGGTTGACCAATTACCAGACCAAACTCTTGGCTAGACAGTTCAACATGACTGCCTTCTTCCATACCAAATGGGGCAACACAAATCGCTTCCATTGGTGGTGCCATACCTGGAATAGCGGGCATCGCGCTTTCAATACCGACGTAATAACTGCTTGCGATACCGCCACGGATGCGAACGCCGCTATTACCGGTTTCCATATTGTGACGAACATACCCGTAGTAGCTAGCACCACGCGCGACGGCTAAATCTAGGTCAACGCCTGTTAACGCTTGAGTTGGGTTCTGAGTAAGCCATGAGTTGATAATGCCTAGTAGACGGTCTGAAATCAGCTCTGACTTTAATACACCACCATTGAATAATACTTTCGTTGGCTTAATAAAGTCGTCGTTATGTTCATGATTTGAATGCTTTTGACGAGATAAAAATGCAGCAATGTGACGTGTGATTCCCGCATCTTGTGCGTAAGGCAAGCCTAGCTGTGTTAACGCGCTGCGTGCAGTTTGCACTGGGTGCTCATTAATAGACACTTGAGGGAAGAAGCCTTCTAATAGAGTTTGCTCGACATCTTGCTGAGTCAACTCAGTTTTTAAGGTGCTGCCGAGTAGTTTTGAGCCGCGACTTGGTACTACGATTGGTACTGATGTCAGCGAACGATCATTCAATAACGCTTCTTTGGCATCACGGCATAAGTGTGCCATGGCTTGAACTTGCCAAGGTTGTAATTGCTTGCCTTGTTGAGCTAAGTTCATTTTTAAACGATAGGCGAGGGCAAGATCCATGTTGTCACCTCCCAACAGGATGTGTTCACCAACCGCAATTCGTTCTAGCGATAAGTTGCCTTCTTGCTCAGTAACCGAAACCAAAGACAAGTCGGTCGTACCGCCACCAATGTCGACAACCAGTACAAGGTCGCCAAGTTCAACTTGATCACGCCATGCTGAACTATTGCTGTCAATCCAGCTATACAGTGCTGCTTGAGGCTCTTCTAACAAAGTCACATGTTGAAAACCTGCGTTTCGTGCTGCTTCTGCGGTTAATTCTTTTGCCGCAGGATCAAATGAAGCAGGAATGGTAATGGTCACTTGCTGTTCACGCAGTGGTGCGTCTTGATGTTGATGATCCCAAGCGGCCATCAAATGTTCTAAATACAACTGAGTCGCTTTGAGTGGTGAGACTTTTTGTACTTCTTCATCACTGCCTTGCGGTAAGAAAGCGCTGCGACGGTCAACACCACCGTGGCATAACCAGCTTTTTGCACTCGCGACTAAGCGCATTGGAGTCTTATTCCCCATATTGCGAGCAATGCTGCCCACTAAAGTGTTGTTAGTCGACGTTGCCCAAGGTAGCGCATTATTGCCAGACGCAATTTCGCTTTCATGCGCTTGATAAAGGAACGAAGGCAGTTGGTTCAGAGACTGAACTTGGCCTTGTGCAATGAGTTGAGAAATAGGGAATACATTGACTTGTGGATCGTCTGCGCCAATAGGGCAGTAAGAGAGAACACAATGGGTAGTACCTAAGTCGATACCAACGAAATATTGACTGTTAGACATTAAAGCTCAACCTCTGCTGGTGCGAGTACATTGGCATCGTAGTTTTCAGATAACTTAGGAAGCGTAATTGACTCAGCTTTCCAACCTTTATGAATAAGCGTGCCAGTAAATGGCGCTTGACCAGAAACATTACCAGTTAAACGAATTTCTTGAGCGTTAAAGTCTTCTTCGATGGTAATGCGAGATTCTTCGTCTTCGGAACGGATTTGGCTGAGTTTGAAATGATCAGCTAAGACTTTTTGACCACCAATGTGAATAACACGAGCGGCTGCACCGACTTCCTCATCACTAAAGCCAGTTAAATCTTCAGATAGGAAATCAATTAAACGGGCTTCCTGTTGGAAAATAGAAAGCAGTTGCAGCGCAGAATCGGTTGGTGCGGTTTTCAGTTTTGATTCAACTTCAACGATTTTCTCAACCACTTTTTCGACTTCGACTACTTTCTCTACTTCAACAATTTTTTCGACTGGTTTTTCGATTTCGACAATCTTTTCCACTGGTTTCTCGACGACTTTCTCAATCGTTTTAGTTCTTAGGCTCAGCAATAAGAAAATGACAGTGGTGGCAGCTAAAATGACGTGTAATAGATCAAAGGTGGTTGGGAAAACCGATAGGTCAAAGTTCATGGTTTAATCTCTTGGTTAAAATTCTTTTATAAAGCTTAATCCTAAACGAGGATATTAGGGCGCAATATGAGAAAACAAGGCTCGGTTGCTTAGCTTGAATGTCAGATATTTTAACATAAGCCTAGAAAATTCCATTAAACAATCGTAATTTCAATGGATTGTTGCTTGAAAATTGCTCATATCCGCGTTGATATTGTAGTGGTCGGTTATTTAAGGTCGAGAAACGTAGCAATCTTGGTTAGAATTGCTCGCTAAATTCTTATGCTTCATGAGAATAAGCCAATAAGAGCGTATAGGTAAAAGCAAAACATGAATTATAACAGGGTAGTCTGCTTCGATTTAGAGATGTGTTGCTGGAATGTCGATGGTGTAGGCACGACAGGCGAGATTATTGAAGTAGGATTAGCTGAAATCGATTTGACCAGTGGTGAGATTGTTAAACGCGCGCAATACTACGTGAAACCTGAGCATGATGAGATCTCGGCTTTTTGTTTTGAGCTCACCGGTATTACGCCGAAGAAAGTGCAAAAACAAGGGCGTCCGTTGCAGCAGGTGATCAAATCGATGATCAAAAACTTTGGTGGCCCGAATAAAATCTACGCCTCTTGGGGACGAGATGATGAAATCTTACGTAAAGAGTGCCAAGACAAAGGGCTCGATTTTCCCTTTAGCGAGTTTTTGAATTTGGCGACCTTGTATCGTATTAAATATCGTTTAAAAGACAAGCGTATTGGTCATAAAGCGGCGCAAGAGCAGTTGAATATTGAGTGGGAAGGACGCCAACATTCAGGTTATGTGGATGCTTATAATTTGGCGAAATTAGCACTCGCGATTTTGTAATTTATTTCTGTCGTTATTTCATACAAAAATGCCCGTAAGTATAGCGCTTACGGGCATTTTGCATTTTACAGCATCATGATGTGTTCAATATTACGCCGTGACGTTATTGAACTCTTTATTGATTTCTTTTTTGTCACCCAATAAGCGTGAAGTAATGGTGCCAGCAGTCATTGCGCCACTTACATTAAGTGCAGTACGCGCCATATCGATTAATGGTTCGATTGAAATCAGCAGCGCGGCGATAGTGACAGGAAGGCCCATTGCAGGTAGTACGATTAACGCAGCAAAGGTTGCACCGCCACCCACACCGGCAATACCAAATGAACTAATGGTAATAATAGCGACTAAAGACAGTATGAAGTTGATGTCCATTGGGTTAATGCCAACGGTAGGCGCAACCATCACCGCAAGCATCGCTGGGTAGATACCCGCACAACCATTTTGACCAATCGTCGCACCGAATGTCGCCGCTAAGTTAGCGATGGCTGGTGGCACTTTCAGTTTGGTAATTTGCGCTTCAACATTAAGCGGAATAGTGGCCGCAGAGCTACGAGAAGTAAATGCAAAAGTCAGCACTGGCCAAATACGCTTAAAGTATTCTTTCGGGCTCACGCCAACAAAAGATACTAATAGGCCGTGCACTAGGAACATCAGCAAAATTGCTACGTAAGATGCCACGATAAAACCAATCAAGCTCAGAATATCGTTTAGGCTTGAGGTAGCCACCACTTTGGTCATTAAGGCTGCAATACCGTAAGGCGTTAAAGCGATGATCATTTTCACTAAACGCATCACAATAGATTGCACCGCTTCAACGAAAGTGCGGATAGGCGATTCTAGCTCTTGCTTTTCTTTCATTACATGACGAGCAGCAATGCCGACCAAAATACCGAAGATAACTACTGCGATAATAGAGGTAGAACGAGCACCAGTTAAATCAGCAAACGGGTTGGTTGGAATAAAGCTTACCAGCATTTGTGGAATAGTGAGGTCTGCCACGCTGCCCATACGGTTTTCAAGTACTGCCATGCGAGCGGTTTCGCGCACACCTTCAGACAAGCCCTCTGCAGATAGGCCAAAACCATGTGCTACGGCGATACCGATTAATGCCGAAATCATAGTTGTAAATAATAATACGCCAATGGTTAAGCCACTGATTTTGCCAAGCGAACCTGAATTATCGAGTTTCACCACTGCAGAAATCATTGAGATCAATACCAATGGCATGATCACCATTTTTAGTAGACCGACATAACCGCTGCCGATCACGTTTACCCAATCAAGGGTTTCTTTGATGATAGGATTTCCTTCACCGTAGAAAACGTGAATCAATAGGCCGTAAGCACTACCAAAGACAAGTCCTAATAAAACGAGGCGAGATAGAGTGCTAGATTTTCTTTGTTGCTTAAAGAGAAAGAAAAGAATGCACACAAATATCGCTAAATTCGCGATAACCACAAGTGACATATTTTAATCCTTAAAATGTGTTGTAAATAAGTAGGAAGGATAGAAGTCGAAATGAATAAACGACTAGTTATCGATAACTTACAGTTTAGTAACAATGAATGAAAGCTGATTATGCTATCTATTATTACGTTTAGTTATATACCCAAGTAACCTCAAGATGCGAGTTTCAGCAAGAATAAAACAAGTTTTAGGCAAGGCGAATTGAATATGATCATAGTCATTCTATCTCTGTTCAATTTAACGCAGCATAAAGCTTGTTTTAACTTGCCCTTCGGGAGCTTCATCCAAGCTCTTAGCCTACGTCAGATTTAATTGAAAGGTGTTTACATTCCGCATAAATCTTCCTTGTCTAAGAACTTGGATGATAGCTCTGAATTCTGCATCTTGAGGTCACTTGGGTATATGTCCTAGCATCCACATGCTAGTTCATTATGTAAAAACGGCTACTCAATGGCAGCCGCTTGAAATAGGTTTAGTGCTTGGTAAAAGCTAATGAATGTTTTTAGTCGATCATAGCTAACCAAATACCGACACCTATCATTAATGTACCAGCGATACGGTTGAGACATTTCACATTGTCGCCTTTCATTAGGAAGAGACGCAGACTCTTGCCACCTGAGGCATAAGCCATCATGGAAATAAATTCTGTACACATGATGATACCAATCAGTACTATCATCTGGTGTGGAACAGATTTTTCAACATTAATAAAAGGGGGTAATAAGGAAATCATGAATGCCCAACCTTTAGGGTTCGCAATAGCAGTGATGAAGCCTTGACTCATTAATTTGAAGCGATCAGTAGAGGTTCCATTATGCTCAAGGTTTAAAGACATTTTGCCTTTATTGCGCCACATATTGACACCAATCCAAATCAAATATGCACCACCGATCCACTTTAATGCGATAAACAGGCTAGGGTAATTGAGCATAATTGCCGCCACACCAATAACAGCAGAAGTGGCCACCAAAGCGACCCCAGCAAGCTCGCCGACCATCATCCATAAAGTGCGCTTAATGCCAATGCTCATACCGAGTGTTAACGCCAGCGTCATACACATTCCAGGCGTAATGGATACAAAAAAGAAAGTCGGAATAAACGCAGTAAGCAGGGCGTAATCGAGCATAAACAACATCCAAATGTTAAATAATGTTTCTACTTTAATGGAAATTATGTGGAGAAGGAAGAAGGCAGAGAATGTTATTGGCATTTATGTCAGGTAAAAGTTAAATCGGTTAAATACAATGAAGAAACAATCAAGTAAAATGGCGTGCTATCGAATTTTTTATTGGTTACTCATAAATGAAGGTTCAAATACAGGCAGCTCAAGCGCAAGATCTGGAACAATTGGATGAGTTCATGTTTTTGTTGCATCAAGAGCACCATGAGGCTTGCCCGGAACTATTTAAAACAGCAGAAGAAATTGAACAAGAGAAGAGCATTGCTCGCTATCTGCAGTCTCCCGATTGTTTGGTTTATATTGCAAAAGACTTGGATTCAGGAAAATTCATTGGGTTTGTCACTGGTCATTTTGGCGAGCTTATTTCGACTGTCAGCAAACCTGTACCAATGGGGAGTATTGATGAGCTCTATGTTTTACCTGAATGTCGTCATTTAGGTGTCGCAAATCGTCTGTTAAAAAAAATAGAACAAACCTTGGTTGATTACGGTGTTCAGCAATTATTTGTCGAAGTGTGGGACTTCAATCAAACGGCGAAATCATTATATAACAAACTCGGTTATAACACTCATATTCACTGGCTAAGAAAGTCGGTGATTTAGTTTTTGGAAAGCATTACTCAGTGAAATCATTTTTTTCTATCTTTGTCTTTTTTTGGATGCTGATTGTGTCGTCAGCATGCGCTATTGCATCATCAAATGAGGTATCTACTGTTCATGCTCTAAGTTCAGCTACGAGCAATCAGCTAGAACTCAATAAGAATCTAAAAGGCGCATTGTGTTATATACAAGCTGATGATCAAGTTGTATTTGTTGATGAAGTCATCTCTAAAAAACTGTCTTTACCCGGTGGGACGATAGAGCAAGGGGAAGACCCAGCTAAAACTGCTGAGCGAGAAGTATGGGAGGAAACTGGCTTAGTCGTTCATGCGAAAGATGTGTTAACTCAAACCGAGACAGCTGTGGTTTTCCATTGTGAGCCCGCTTCTGGAGTGATTGCGTTTGCGGCGACGAATCAACAGGGTTTTCATGTACTGCCAGCTTGGTTTGCCCCAGATTTCGCGATTGAAATTAAACAAGTTTTGTTAGGGTACCCAGAAATAATAGATAAGGCGCAGTATCGTTACCCAGACCAATTTGCACAGCAGGTGTTAGGACATAAGGTGGTTAACGCACCTATACAATATATTCAGTCAGCAGAGGCGGCTGCGCCAGCAGTACATCGAAGTGAGCTTCCTATTATTGAATCGATGCAATATTACCTGACATCCAATAACCATAACGATAGTAACGTTATGCATTATGCTTTATCTGCATTTAACATATTATCAAGTTTGTTTGGAGTACTGTTTCTTCTGCCTATATTGCTCTATTTCATGGGTGGGAATGCCTTAAATCGAATGATTTTCTTAGGCGTAATGACGGCGACAATTTGTTTACTGATTCAGCTTGGGTTGCAATATCCACGACCATATATTTATTTGCCAAGTTTACAAATGACCGATGCGATAGGTTTTAGCACTCCGAGTATCCGTTCTGCTCTGGCTGTGGTGTTAATTGGGTATTTCTATCGAGTCTGGAAGCAGCAGGAAGACAGATCTATCAAAGGTGCGCTTCTTTTCTTTATTGCCTTGATGCTGTTTCAAGGTATGGCCAGCGTGGTTTTAGGTGAACAATTTATTTCAGATGTATTGTTTGGCTATGTGATTGGTTTATTTGGTTTATGGCACTTTATCCGAATGGAGGGCACTTTAGTCCGCCGTAAGCTTGATATTTTTGACTACCCGGCTTTATGGTTAGTTATGGCTCTAGTGAGCGCTGTATTGACATTGATATTCAGCTCTATACAAATGGCGAACATTACTGCTGTTTCATTAGCGATGGCAGGTGTTCACTCAGTGTTAAGATCATCAAAGATTGAACAGCGTTCACACATGTTCATAAAGCTGCTGATTTGTTGGACAATCGGAGCAGTGCTGATTGAAGGGGAGATGGAGTGGTTCAGCCATTTTACAGGCGTTTCATCAAGCTTGAACTATTTTATGCAAAGTGGTCTTTGGTTTGTGTTGTCTTATATAATTATTCGAATTAGTTGTATTGAATTTAAAACAAAAGAGAAAACGAAATGACGTCAAAAGCGGTTGTAGTATTTAGCGGTGGGCAAGATTCAACCACTTGTTTAGTAAAAGCATTGAAAGAGTACGATGAAGTACACGCTATTACCTTTGATTATGGGCAACGTCACAAACTGGAAATTGAAGTCGCTCAAGGCTTATCAAAAAAACTAGGTGTTAGCGCTCATAAAGTCATGGATGTGGGGCTTTTGAATGAATTGGCGATCAGTTCTTTAACTCGCGATGATATTCCGGTCTCACATGAGTTACAAGACAACGGTTTACCGAATTCTTTCGTGCCAGGCAGAAATATTCTGTTTTTAACTTTAGCAGGTATCTATGCCTATCAGATTGGTGCTCAAACGGTGATTACTGGCGTATGCGAAACCGACTTTTCTGGCTATCCAGACTGTCGTGATGAGTTTGTGCGTTCTATAAACCAATCTTTAGTGTTGGGGATGGATCGCCAGTTTAAGATTGAAACACCATTAATGTGGCTAAACAAAGCGGAAACATGGGCCTTGGCGGACCACTATCAAGCGCTCGATTTGGTTAGGAATGAAACACTGACTTGCTACAACGGTGTGATCGGCGATGGCTGTGGCGATTGTCCTGCTTGCCAATTGCGTCAGGCAGGCTTACAAGATTATCTTAAAAATCGTGAAGCGGTAATGGCATCACTGAAGCAAAAATCAACCGAGTGATCGTACAGTAAGCCGCTATATACTTTGTTTTGTTCAATATAGAGTTGATAAATATAAGAACTTGTAAATCGGCCCTCTAATTCGAGGGCCGTTTGGAAAGACTTTGCGATTACAAGTACATTTTTGCCAGATCGCTTGGTTCCACTTCTTTGCCTTCAAGTTCGGCATTCCAGTTAGTACCAATCAATACGCCATCTTCCGCGAGTGTGATCAACCAATCTTCAACAAAAATATCTAATGGAATTTCAAGCACTTCGAAATCAGCCCATTCTTCAACATTGTGCATAACAGCATCTTCTTTCGCTGACCAAAAAGGCATAACTTCACTGTTTTCAAATTCAGATGAATCACAAGCTAACCAGCCATCTTCATTTTTAAGACCCCAAACCAACTTGGTTTCTTGAGTTTCTTGAACAAAAAGCGCTAAGTTTGCTTGGATGTCTGAGGTTAATTTTGACATGTTTTACTCTCTTAATATGAGTATGATTGATTGGTGAATAGTCTGCCTATCAGTGTAGCGTTATATCGTTAGGCCGCTAGAAAAAACAGGCATAGGCAGATTATAGTATTTGATTTTATAGAACGTGACAGGCAAAACCTTTAAGATAAAAACCTTCCGGATAAGCACTGTCGACAGGGTGATCGGCAGCTTGACTGAAACGTTCAATAAATTGCACTTTACGGCCAGCGTCCAAGGCTGCATCAGCTAGGATTTTCTGGAATAAATTCTGTTCCATTAAACCTGAACACGAATACGTTAATAATGTACCACCAGGTTTTAGGATTTGCATTGCCAGCATATTAATGTCTTTGTAGCCGCGGCAAGCGCCATTGAGTTGTGCTTTAGACTCTGCAAACTTTGGCGGGTCCATGATCACAACGTCGAATTTCGTGCCATTGTCACGGTACTCTCGCAGCAGTTTGAATACGTCAGCGTTTAAAAATTCAGCTTTAGTGACATCAAACCCATTTAATTCAGCATTGGCTTTTGCATTATCAAGTGCGGGTTGAGAGACATCAGCATTGATTACGTGAGCAGCGTTGCCTTTTAATGCATAAAGACCAAAACCACCGGTATATGAAAAACAGTTTAAAACCGATTTACCGCCCACGTATTTCATCGCTTGTTGGCGGCTATCACGTTGATCTAAATAAAATCCAGTTTTGTGGCCTGATTGAATATCAACTTGGATCTTCACGCCATTTTCTTCAATAACAACAACCTCTGGTGGAGTATCACCATGTAACACACCTTGACGCTCTTTTAAGCCTTCTTTCTTACGCACAGACACATCAGAACGTTCATAAATGCTACAAGTTGGGAAAACTTGTTTTAAGGCTTCGATTAGTTCATCACGTTTGGCTTCAGCACCTGCACTGAGTAATTGGCAGACTAAGAAATCTTGATAGCGGTCGATAGTAATACCAGGAAGACCGTCAGATTCACCTGCAATCAAACGATAACCGGTTAATCCATCGCGTTTAATTATGGCTTCACGCATATTTTGTGCATCAGTAAGGCGCTTAACAAAAAACGCAGTATTGATCTCTTCTTTTTCAAAGCTCCACACTCGGGCACGAATTTGCGATTGTGGCGAAAATGCCGCTTTGGCTAGCCACTGGCCTTGATTTGAGTAAACATCTACCGTTTCACCAAGTTGAGGTTTTCCTTCAACTTTTTGAATACCGCGAGAAAAAATCCAAGGGTGGCGACGTAATAACGATTTTTCTCTGCCTTTTACTAGGTAAATTGATGAAGTTTCAGTAGTGGTAGAAGGGGCTGAGTTTGAAGACGACGCTGTATTTGCAGAAGACGCTTGGTTTAAAGAAGACATAATTGAAAAAGCCTGAAATGAACATGTTGGGCGCTATTCTCATGGAATGTGAGCCTGAAAGCAAATGAATCTGCCAATTGTTTAATTCGGACAGGTTTCTAGGGTCTGTTGACCTTTCGTGATGATTTTTGCAGCGAATTGTTGGACATTTGAACAAGGCAGAGGCTCCGTGGTGTAGCTAGCCTACACGAGGAGCCGATAACGCAGTACAAATGTCCAACAAGCTCTGCCCGAAGGGTTCGGCTAAAAGCATTTTATACCGTACTTTGTAATAAGATAGGTTAAGTCTCATTTACTTAGAATAACTAGGCTACAATCAACTTGCCTCGTCTAAAATGCTTTTATCTCGAACAAAATTTAACCACAAAAGATCAACAGACCCTAGCTATTCTTTCAATATCGTTACATTTAAACATAACGAGTAGTTCAACCAAATCAGGAGATCGGAAATGGCAGAAATTGGCAGAATGTTTATCGTGTCAGGTCGAGTGCAAGGTGTGGGCTTTCGCTACCAAACGGCGCATCACGCGTTAACGATGGGGCTGACTGGTCATGCAAAGAATCTCAATAACGGTGACGTCGAGGTATTAGCTTGTGGCAGTGAGCAAAAGGTAGAAGAATTTCATCAATGGTTGCATCAAGGCCCAAGAACGGCCTATGTCGAGTCCGTTCAAGAGGTTGAAACCAGTCTATTCGCACCGAGAGATTTTGCGATTTTATAAACATTTCGCAGGTTTGGGTAAACCCGCTAACTTCGTTGCTTGCTTAGCTGGGCCTTTGCGAAAGAGAGTAAATAAGTATTTGCTGTTGCCTTTTTCTGGGCCGTGTTCTTTTTCCATCGCTTTAACGAGCATGCGTACCGCGGGGGAGGTATTAAATTCAAGGTAAAAGTTTCGCACAAAACGAATGACTTCCCAATGTGCATTGGTTAACTCAATGCCTTCTTCTTGTGCGATCACTGGCACGAGTCCTTCTTCCCACTGAGTGTGGTCCAAAAGATAGCCTTCTTTATCGGTTTCGATATTTTGATTGTTATATTGATACATGTATCGTGTTCCTGACGCTAATACTTAATCTGAACTGTTGAGGTTACTTAACTATCGAATAGTGTGAACCGTATCGATTAGCTTGATAACACTAATGATAATATTAAAAACGCCCTAGATAAAAGAAAAGCCTGAAAGTTTCCCTTCAGGCTTGCTTGATATCATTCGCTATTTGAGTGAGCGAATTCATCTCTTAATTAATCTCTGTTAGCACCTAAGATGCTTAGTAGGCTAATGAAGATATTGTAAATCGACACATAAAGCGTGATTGTTGCAGAGATATAATTGGTTTCACCACCGCGAACAATGCTTTGCGTTGTCAGTAAAATAGCACCTGTTGAGAACAGGATAAACATCGCACTTAATGCTAGGTGGAACATCGGCATCTGGATAAAGAAGCTCGCAATCATACCAACGATCAGAACAATGGCACCTGCCATCATTACGCCATTTAATACTGAAAGGTCACGCTTAGTAGTAAGAGCGTAAGCAGACGCTGCCATGAAAGACAATGCGGTACCACCTAGAGCTGTCACTATCACATCGCCCATGCCCGCACCAACATACATGTTGAGAATTGGGCCAAGGCTATAACCTAAGAAACCAGTAAATAGGAAGGCGAATACTAGGCCTAATCCAGAATTGCGGTTCTTTTCGGTTAAGAATAATAAGCCATAAAAACCTACTAACATCAGGATAAGACCTGGACGAGGTAGGTTGAATGCCATAGAAACGCCAGCCACTACTGCTGACCATAGTAGTGTCATGGACAGTAAGAAATAGGTGTTACGTAACACTCGGTTTGTTTGTACAACGCTTTCGCTTCTTGCTGAGCGTGATGTTAGTGGACTGTTCATAGCTTTCCTCATTAATATCCTTCACTTAAGTTGAAAAATTCTTAAGCATTAGTAAGACATTTATTGTGTTTAAAGTTCACTTTTTCAAGGGGAATCTGTATTTAATATTGGTTTATTTTACTGATCTTCACCATGAACACTAAGGGGAAGTTGTAACACAGTATAAATGCACACAAAGTTATTCGTTTAGTGTGAACCAATCGAGTTTTACGCTTGCATCCATGGTTTGCAAAAATGGAAGCATGTTTTCAAGCGCATCCAATTCATTGGGGTAGTCACAATGCTCTTTGAGTACTTTATTTATTTGATGCGCGTCTTCATAAGCGGAGGTGATTTCTTGCACTTGTGAGTAAGGCACTTTGGCGAAGAGGAATGCGAGGTTTAATTGTTCTCGCCATTCAAGATTAATGGGTTTATTGCTCGTGTCGGTATCAAAGGCTAAGTATTGTGTTTTGTCGTCTAGCTGACGAGATACGGCATAACAAAGTTGATTTTCTTTTCTCTCACATAAGGTGTCAATGCTGACTTGTAACCAATCTTGGCTATTAAATCGTGAAGCGATCTTCGATTGCTTATGGCTAGGTAACCCAAACAAATCGACAACATACTTACCATCAGAACCGTCACTTAATTCACCAAGTGCTGCATTCCAAAATAGGGCTTGTTGATGGTCAGAATCATGGTTTATGTTCAAATATTCAAATAGTAAAGACTCATCAAGCGCGGTAGGAATAGATTGTAAAATACCAACTAGATTTGTTCCAAAATTCAGTTTTTCAGAACAATAGATGAAATCTTGCGATTGAACATGACGAGTTTCCTTGGCGATGAATAAGGCGTAGGCATGTTGTTTTAAGGCTTTGGGAAGTAACCATTTAGTCTGCTCGTTTAAGCCTTCATAAAGCGTATAGGGTGCTGTCGGAATTTCACATTTTACAGAGAAGAAACCGGTTTCTGTATCATAGCATTTGGATGAAAGAAGATATTGAATAAAACCATCATGCTTAATGGACGTGGCATTTAAAATTAAATTTACGCTTTGGGTTTCTAAACTCATAACTGCACTGTAAGCCTATTGTTAAGATTTGAAATAATTTGCATTTTAATCAGGCAAAAATGTGACGGCTACAGTAGTTAGTGAGGATGGGTGAGTTTTGGGACGCATGTAAAAATAACAAATGAGTCAGTTACATACGTTACTTTTATACACAAGTGACATCATGTGTATTGGGTCGAAATGGTATAAAAAAGCCTTAGTGGTAAAGACTAAGGCTTTGGCAATAAATTCTTGGGTATTACATTAATGATGCAGTATCTGACTCAAGAAGTTAATGGTGCGATCCGATTGTGGATTGGTGAAAAATTCATGAGGATTGTTTTCCTCAATGATTTCTCCTGCATCCATAAAAATCACACGATCAGCAACTTCTTTAGCGAAACCCATTTCATGAGTCACACACAGCATTGTCATGCCTTCGCCAGCTAATTCAACCATAACATCTAATACTTCGCGTACCATTTCAGGGTCGAGTGCCGACGTAGGTTCATCAAATAGCATCACTTGCGGGTTCATACATAACGAACGAGCAATCGCTACACGTTGTTGCTGTCCGCCTGATAATTGACCAGGGTACTTATCCGCTTGATCTGGAATTTTTACCCGCTCAAGGTACTTCATGGCAATTTTTTCAGCTTCCGCTTGTGGCATTTTCTTTACCCAAATAGGCGCTAGCGTACAGTTTTCTAACACAGTCAGGTGAGGGAAGAGGTTGAAGTGTTGAAAACACATGCCGACTTGCTTACGAATCGATTCAATGTTTTTTAGATCTTCTGTTAGTTCTGTACCGGCGACATTAATACGACCTTTTTGGTGCTCTTCTAGGTGGTTGATACAACGAATCATGGTTGATTTGCCAGACCCAGAAGGGCCACAAATCACGATCTTTTCGCCTTTTTTCACCTTTAAGTTAATGTTTTTCAGTACATGGAATTCTCCGTACCACTTGTTCATGTCTTCAATTTGGATCATGTAGTCTTGTTGTTGAGTCATATATACATCCTTGAATACTTTGTTCTAATGACCATTAACGTTTATGGCCAGTGTGGAGTTTGTTTTCTAGGTAGATTGAGTAACGAGAGATCCCGAAACAGAAAATCCAGAAAACTAACCCAACAAACACATAACTTTCGGTTGAAAAACCTAGCCAATCCGGGTCGTTGTTGGCGGCTTGTCCAATACCTAATACGTCATACATACCGATAATCAACACTAAGCTGGTATCTTTTAGCAATGACAAGAAGTTGTTTACGATAGAAGGAATCGTGATCTTTAATGCCTGTGGTAGCACAATCAGTCCCATTTTTTGCCAATAGGAAAGCCCTAACGAGTCAGCGGCTTCATATTGACCTTTAGGAATCGCTTGTAAACCACCACGAACGACTTCGGCCATGTAAGCGGAATAGAACATGACTACACCGATTAATGCGCGAATTAACTTGTCAGTTTGCACCCCTTCAGCGAAGAAAAGTGGCAGCATCACCGATGCCATGAAAAGTACCGTGATTAATGGCACACCACGCCAAATTTCAATGTAGGCGATACTCAGTTTACTAATAATCGGCATTTTGGAACGGCGTCCTAATGCCAGTACAACACCGATAGGTAATGAAACGACAATCCCGATGGTTGATAAGATCAGGGTAACCAGTAGGCCGCCCCATTGGTGGGTATCTACTACTGGTAGGCCAAACATCGAACCTTCAAGTAATCCCGCCATTAAGATTGGATAAACACTACCAAAGAAGATAAAAATCCAGCTTCTTTTCGGTGTCTTTTCATAAGCCATAAGGACAACTAAAATGGCTAGAGTCCAGTAGAAAAGTTTTGGACGCCAAAGTTCTTCAGCAGGGTAGAACCCAAACATGAACTGATCCCAGCGAACACTGATAAATACCCAGCAAGCGCCGGTATCCGTACAAGCATCTCTTGTTGAACCAATCCAATTGGCGTGAATAATGCCCCAATCGACTAATGACCAAATAGTCGTGATCGCGAGGTAAGCCATAACTAAAGTCAGCAGGCTATTTAATGGGGTGCTGAATAAGTTTTTACGTAACCAACCAACAACACCTACAGTATTTGGCGGTGGTGGCAGGCTTGGTTGAAATTGGTGCTTTCTCATCTAACTTCTCCGCCTGTTATCTTTCTACTAACGCAACTTTGCGGTTATAGATGTTCATTAACCATGATGTGAGTAAGCTCAAACCGAGATATACGCCCATGGTCATAAAGATGATTTCGATGGCTTGTCCGGTTTGGTTTAGGGTTGTACCTGCAAACACAGAAACGAGATCGGGATACCCGATAGCCATTGCCAACGAGGAGTTTTTCGTTAAGTTGAGATACTCACTAGTCAGAGGCGGGATAATGATTCGCATCGCTTGTGGAATCACGACCAGTTTCAGTGTTTTGGATTTTGGTAAGCCTAGCGCTAATGCGGCTTCGGTTTGCCCATGGTTAACCGCATTAATCCCTGAGCGGACGATCTCTGCAATAAAGGCTGAAGTAAAAATCCCAAGAGCAATCCAAAGCGCGAACAGCTCCGGTAACACCGTAATACCGCCTTGGAAATTAAATCCTTTTAATTCTGGGTAGTCTGCCGAAATAGGCATTCCAGTCAGGAAATAAGCGACGAGGGGTAGACCGATACATAAGCCTAAAACAATGCGGCCAACGGGTGTCTGTACACCGGTTACTTTTTGTTTGTTTTTAGCCCAAATATATACGCCAACACTTAATATTGCGCCGATAATCAAAGCCGCACCGATCAGCCAACTACCTGCTTCAAATACCGGTTTTGGTATGTATAAACCACGAATATTAAGGAAGATGGCTTCGCCTAAACTTAGGCTTTGTCTTGCTGAAGGGAGGGCTTGTAAAACCGCAAAATACCAAAATAGAATTTGCAGTAAAGGTGGAACGTTACGCACAATCTCAATAAAAACAGCGGCTAAGCGATTCACCATCCAGTTAGATGATAGACGAGCAATGCCGACTGAGAAACCTAAAATCGTGGCAAGAATGATCCCCAAGATGGAGACCAGTACGGTATTCAGTAAGCCAACGAAGAAAGTTCGCCCAAAGGAGTAGCTTTCATCGTATTCGATTAAACTTAAACTAATACCAAAGCCAGCTTGTCTATCAAGAAAACCAAAACCAGTGGAGATACCACGATCGTTTAGGTTGGCAATAGTATTCGTCACTATGACATAAAAGAAATAACCCAAAACGGCCACAGTAATTAACTGAAAAGCAATAGAGCGGAATCTTGGATTATAGAGCAGGTGAGAAACAGAGCTTTTAGCCTCAGAAGTTTCAGGGCTGTTGCTCTTTTCGGATTCAATCGGTTTCATACTTCGTAACCTCAAAATCTTTTTAGAAAAAGGGCAGCCAATATCACTGCCCCTAGTTCAGTTTTTATGAAGTTCGATGTATTAACGAATTGGTGGAGCGTATTGGAAGCCACCAGCATTCCAAAGCTTGTTTACACCACGGTCAACTTTAAGTGGTGAACCTTGTCCGACTGTACGTTCGAACATTTCACCATAGTTACCCACTTGTTTCACAATTTGATAAGCCCAGTCATCTTTTAGACCAAGACCTTCACCTTTAGGGCCATCAAGACCAAGAATACGTTTTACGTTTGGATCGTTAGACTTTTTCATCTCATCAACGTTCTTCTGCGTAATGCCGTATTCTTCTGCGTTGATCATCGCAAACAGTGTCCATTTAGCAATGTTGAACCATTGATCATCACCTTGACGCACAACAGGGCCTAGCGGTTCTTTCGAAATGATTTCAGGTAGAACGACAGCTGAGCTTGGATCTTTTAGGTTCAAGCGAAGTCCGTAAAGTTGAGATTGGTCAGAGGTTAGAACGTCACAGCGACCTGAGTCGAAGCCTTTCGCCGTTTGGTCCATGGTATCGAATACCACTGGCTTGTAAGACATGCCTTTTAGGCGGAAGTAATCCGCTAGGTTAAGCTCAGTTGTGGTACCGGATTGAACACACACAGATGCGCCATCAAGTTCCGTAGCACTTTTCACTCCCAGATCTTTTTTCACCATGAAGCCTTGGCCATCGTAGTAAGTAGTACCAACAAAGTTCAGACCTAGTGAGCCATCACGTTGCAGTGTCCAAGTGGTGTTACGAGAAAGAACATCAACCTCACCTGATTGAAGTGCAGTAAAGCGTTCTTTAGCGTTCAAAGGAACGTATTTGATTTTTGTTTTGTCGCCTAATACTGCAGCAGCAAGTGCTTGACAGTATTCCACATCAAGACCTTCCCATTGGCCTTTAGCATTTGGGTTTGAGAAACCGGCAAGACCAGTACTCACACCACATTTAAGTTCACCGGCTTTTTGTACATCCTCAAGAGTACCTGCGAAAGCTGAGTTAGCCATCATAGCTGCAGAAACAGCAACGGCAGAGGCGAGAAGCTTAATTGATTTTTGCATGTGTATCCTTCCTGTATGCGTCCATTAAATCAGTACAAAACTGACCATAATTTGTCTGTGATTGAATAAAGTAATGTTGTTGTCTTTTATAGTTATACGATTAAAAAATATTGTTATACGGCGTACATATTTATCATGGTGCAAATATGAGGCCACTCTTAAAGAGTAGGAAAAAAAATGAATTACACAACTCACTACATCCATTATGTGCTTGAGTAAGTTCACAAATATTCCTTTAAATCTAGAATGAATAATTGTTATGGCAATGTAAATAGTGCAAAAATGCACCAAAATAGTGCTTGTTATTTTTTGTACTATCGATGAGGTGATCTTCGATATTTATAACTTTATAGATAGCGCTCATTTAGATTGATTTATAAGTGGGTAGTGAAAATTCGGAGTAAAATTGTTTGTGAACTAGATCTTATGTACCCAATTTGCACAAATTTGATAGTATCAATCTTCCGTCACACATCACAAAAAAGGAATGGAATGCGCTATTTCCCAATCTTTCTCGATTTAAACAATAAAGCCGTGCTGGTCGTTGGCGGTGGAGAAGTGGCTTGTCGCAAAGTGGATATGCTTTTAAGAGCTGGGGCGAATGTCACGGTTGTTTCACCAACGATTCATCCACATTTACTTGCTCTGGCGCAAGAAGAAGCTTTGCTGTGGGTTAAGGCCTTTTATCAATCGGATATGCTGCATGATTATGTTCAAGTGTGGGCGACCACGGATAACCCTGAACTAAATCACAAGGTTCACCACGATGCTAAAAAGCAAAATATCATGGTGAATGTCGTCGATGACAAACCCTATTGTGATTTCATAACGCCTTCTATGATTAATCGCGGCCGTATTCAAGTAGCGATTTCCAGTGGCGGCGCTTCACCAGTTTTGATTCGTTATTTAAGAGAAAAATTAGAATCTGTTTTACCGCAAAATCTTTCTACATTGGCGGATTTTGGCGCATCAAAACGAAATAGCATAAAAGCTGCATTACCTTCGGTAGATGAAAGACGAAAATTTTGGGAGCGTTTTTATTCATCGCCAGAGTTATCGACCATCACAGAGCGTGATCAGCTTGAGCGTTTATATGAAGACATTCTTGCAGATAGAGTAGAAGTCACCGCTTCACTAACGTGGATTCAATTTGGTAACGATGTCGAAAACTTATCACTGAAAGGCCTGCGATTAATGCAGGAATCTGAATTAGTCCTATATCCCTCAAACTGTCCTTTTGAGTTTGTGGACTTATGCCGCCGTGATGCCGACAGGATGGAATATAAAGATATTCATCATCTTGCACAGCTGATTGAACAAGCGAAACAAGACAAATTACGTGTGTGCATTTTTATTCCTAAGCAGGAGTGCTCCGCACAATTAAAACTTTTGATGGGAAATGATACTTATATTCCTATCGTCAAATAGGAAGATAGTCATATAGAAAGAAAGTTAATAAGAAAGATAGTTAATTAAGAAAGATAGTTAAATAGCCCATTAACTCACTGATCTTATTTGGTCTAACTCCTCAATGTATAAGAATCTCGTCTAAACTTAGAAGAGACACTTGACGGGGGGAGTTATGACCCATCAGCATTATCAAAGTGAAAACCCGTTATTACAGGAGCTACTGGATAAAGGGTTGATATATACATCACTTCACCACCTCACTTGGCCACAACAAACCTTGACCTTGGATAACGGGCTGATCGTCCGCTTTTATTACCGAGGTATGTTGAGTATCTCACCTCAGAAATATGCCAAAGAAAGTGGAGCGACGGTTATTTCTGTTGGGATTCATGGCGATGAGACCGGGCCGATTGAATTAGTGGATCGGCTAGTCGATCAAGTGCTTCATGGTAAGGTGACATTGTCACATCCTTGCTTGTTCATCTTTGCCCATCCAGATGCGACCGCTAAAAAAGTTAGATTTATTGAGCACAACCTTAACCAGATGTTTGAAATGTCATCTATGCCTGTTCAGGGCTTAGAAAGCATGATCGCTGCAAAAATTAAGGATGTGGTGGAGCTGTTTTACGAACGTGCTGCACCACAAAATCGATGGCATTTGGACTTGCATTGCTCATCACAGCCTTCACAATATCCAGTCTTTGCTATCCGCCCAGCAACACGGCACCTTTCGCATTCGGATGATGAGCAACTCATGGCTTTTGCTCGCCAGGCCGATATTCAAGCGTTTTTACAATGTCAGCAACCTAACTTCACATTTAGTTGGTTCACTGGGGAATATTGTCAAGCCAAGAGCCTGACAATCGAACTCGGGCAATTACGAGCGTTAGGTGAAAATGATCTCAGTGAATTTCACGAATTTTCTAGTGGAGTGGAAAGCCTACTGGCCCGTAGCCTTGTTCCAAACTTTGGTGAGAATAGAAAACAACCGATGGCGATTTATAACGTTGTGGAAGAACTCAGAAAACAGTCTGATGATTTAGTCTTTACCGCAACGCAAGCGCTGATAAATTTTGAGCCGTTGTATTTTAATCAAGAATACGCCATTCAAAATGGATTACCGCTCATTTGTGAATCGGGTCGGCATGCTTTAGTTTTTGCTAACCCCGATGTTGAAATAGGGCAACGTGCAGCGCTCTTAGTTGAACGAATCAGTTGAAAGAATTAGCTAAAAGAATGAGTTATGCTTTTGTTTGGATAACAGAAATACCGCTGTAATACTTTTCAACCGCCACATAACTGGTTATGGTAGCCAAATTCTTTTGCACCTCATGTTATAAGCAACTTCTTTTATGACCATGCCTCAAATGCATTTCAATCAACTTATTCGCTCAAAGCGGCGATTGTGGACATTACCATTTATTGTGTTGTCAGTGCTCTTGGTAGTGATGAGCTTTGCATACCTGTCGGTTGGGGAATTATCCTTATCGCTGTCTCAACCTATGAGTGAGTTACAGCAGCAAATTATTGTTAATTTACGTTTACCTCGGCTGATCGCTGCGATTTTGTTGGGAGCATCACTGGCCGTAGCTGGCGCGACGTTACAAGTCTTACTGGGTAATCCATTGGCCGAGCCGGGTGTGATAGGCATTTCAGGCGGGGCAAGTTTAGCTATGGTGATCGCGCTGTTTTTCTTTCCAGCTGTCATGACGACATACGGCGCAATGTTGGTTGCCATTATTGGCGCATTAGCGTTTACTTTTTTAATTGTGAGTCTGGCAAAGGCAATGCGTTTATCAACCGGGCGATTACTTTTGGTAGGGGTTGCACTTGGGATTTTATCCAGTTCAGTCGTCACCTGGGCTTTTTATTTTAGTGATAACTTTAACCTGCGTATTTTGATGTACTGGTTAATGGGAAGCATCAGTGGAGTAACTTGGCCGCAAGTAGCGCTGGGGTTGATTATGCTGCCTTGCATTGTGTGGCTGTGTTGCCAGGCGCGTTGGTTGGATATGTTGATGGCGGGAGAGTTACACGCCAAACAACTAGGGTTAGATGTACATAAACTTCGTTGGCAACTGATTGTATTTGTGTCGATTTTGGTTGGCTGTTCAGTCGCATTAGGTGGGGTAATCAGCTTCATTGGTTTGGTCGTTCCGCATTTAATTCGTCTGGCCTTTGGCAGTGAAAATCGCTATTTGTTGCCATTGTCTGCCATTAGTGGGGCCTGTTTATTGGTGCTTGCTGATTTATTAGCGCGCATTTCTTTATCTAGTGCTGAATTACCGCTTGGCGTCATGACCACCACACTAGGCGCTCCCGTTTTTATATGGATGTTATTAAGAAATCATGATCAGCGTAAATAATCTGGCCATTGAACCGCGCCTGCTGCCATTAAGTATTAACGTCGCAGCAGGAGAAAAGCTCCATGTCATAGGCCCAAATGGCAGCGGTAAGAGTACGTTATTAGCCGCGATAGCCGGCATGCTGACTTATAACGGTGAGGTGACGATTAACGAACGCTCGGTTCATCAGTGTAATTTGAGTGAACTCGCCACTATTCGCGCTTATTTACCGCAATCGGGTGTTCCTGCCTTTAATATGTCGGTATTTCATTATTTAAGTTTGTCGATACCTCAATCAGCAGAGGCGTCATTGGTTGAGAAGGCGATTCAAACCATTACTCATGAACTGGCCATTGAATCTAAACTCACGAAATCGATTCATCATCTATCTGGCGGTGAGTGGCAGCGTGTGCGTATTGCGGCAGTCTGCATTCAAGCATGGCCGTCTATCAATCCTCATGCCCGTATGATGTTACTGGATGAACCCGCCGCACCGCTCGATGTAGGGCAACAAAGCTCGCTGTATAAAATGATGGATTTAATGTCTCAACAGGGATTGTGTGTTGTTGTGGCAAATCACGACCTTAATCGAACCTTACATCACGCGGATAACGTACTGGTGTTAAAAAGTGGCATAGTAAAAGCGTATGGTAAAGCCGAAGAGGTATTAACGGATAGCCTCGTGAGTCAAGTATTTGATAGTGATGTCAGTAGAATTGAGCATCAAGGAAGGCCATTTTTGATTTTTAACTAAGCCCAGTTGAAGTTAGCTAGTGGCTCATCTTCTTGAGCAGCATTTATGATGGTTGTCGTGATCGCTTTTAGAGCAATTCCCACCAAAAGTGTGCAAACAAAATTAATACTAAAGTAGTACGCAGTGCGAACCTTGGCTTGTTGCATTGTTGTTAATTTTTAGTTTATTAAAATCAATGCTTTATGTTTTTATTTATTATTATTTAAAAGTTGGCACGCGATTAGCATAAGTTAGAGTGATACATTCTCGTCCTACCTTGTGTTAATTGAGAAAGTTACCCGTTTATGGATATCTTTACACGTAACACACATGCCTGCCTCATCTGAGACAGGCTTTTTTTTATCTTGATTTTTGTGTACAGCTTGCTTGTTAAGAATGTTATACCTGACAAGCCGAAATTATGTGTCTTTAATTGCCGCTATCGAGTTAACGAAGCGAGATCGGCAGGGCGGTAGTAAACTGATTTTAGAACCTTACCTTTACGTACTGTTTTGCCTTGCATGTCGACATCTTTTGCGCACTTAGCAATAATGTATTCTCCTTTTTGAATACCTTCTAATTCCACACCTTGCTTGGCGTAAAAATCTTGAGTGTCGATAAACTCTTGTTCAGTACGACAAACCTTACTCATGTTGCTTGAATGAACTTCGTCCCAGCATGGTAAGAAATCAATGCCGCGATTTTTAGCGACATGAAGCAAAAGCTCAATGATATAACTCATACCAATGTTACTCGTGATTTGGCTATCACCACGGTGCACCAAACGACCCATTAATACATAAACCGTATCCACAATGGCATCGGCTTGCTCTGTTTTGCAATCTGCTTCCGCTAATTCAGTCAGTTCTTCAATGGCAAGCGAAGTGTGAAGGGTATCGGCTTTATCATCTAGAGAAGACAGGTCGTTGACTGGGAGATCAAAGGTGGTACGAAACTCAGTAATATCACGATAAAGGTGTTGGTAAAGTTGCTCCGTAAGAAGAGTCAGTTGCATGGCGCTATCCTGTTAAACCTGAAAAGCGCCATCATAACAAAATATACCGTCAGTGCCGATATCGTTACACACTGCTATTTGTCATGTCAGTCATTGGTAAATTCAATAATTGGTAAGTTCGGTAGTTTATAAGCTCAGTAATTGAAAAAACATCAGGCCTTAGGCAGCTTGTTCTATTCGATTTAACAGGTATACCAATCCTAGAATGGCGAAATACAGCACAATGCCTCCGAGAGCAACCATACTCCAGCCGCCATGCTGCCAACAGTAAATAAGATAAAAGCCTCCTAAGCTACCTCCAGCATAGTAATGCACGAGATACAAAGCGGTGGCACTGGCTTTTGCTTGTTCGGCTTTAGAGCTGACCCAGGCATAAGCTAATGAATGAGTAAAAAATGCGCCGCCACTAATGAAGATGAGAGAAACAAACATAGCGTATAGGTTTGGGATGAGGGCAATCAACATGCCAATTAAGCTGACAATCGTACCTAATGTCATACCGCTGGTGGCACTAAAGCGTAAGCTCCATTGGCCACTCAATTTCGACGTGAGTGTACCGGTTAAGTAACATAAAAATATTAAAGAAACCAAGCTGACAGGCAGTGAAAATGGCGCGGCCACTAAACGGAACCCCATTACCGTGTAAAGGTTAACGAATAACGCAAAATTTAATCCACCAATTAACATGGCAAACCAGAGTTTGGTGTTTTTTGTATGCAGCAGCGCATTTTTAATATGCTGATTTAACGATGTATCTGAGGCTTGAAAGTGCTTTTGCGCTGGCACCCATAAATGCACAAGTACCGCAACGCAAAGGCTAAATAATGCCATGCCTGCAACAGCCGTTTCCCAGCCCAACCATTCACCCACAATACCGCCATAAATTCGGCCGGTGATTCCACCGAGTGAATTGGCTCCGATATAAGAACCAACCGCCAGTAAAAAGACTTTAGGACTGAACTCCTCAGCCATATAAGCAACGGCCACGGAAATATAGCCAGATAAGGTAATGCCCATTAAAGCGCGTGCGGCGATCAATAGCGTTAATTGATCAGAAAAGAGAATACATAGGCCAGCAAATGGGGAAGCATACAGGCTAAACAACATGATTTTGCGGCGGCCAATTTTTTCAGAGTAAATCGCCCACGGCACAAGTGAGAAAGCTAAGGTTAAAGTTGCCGAAGCTAAAACCCAATTTACATGGGTAGCAGACACTTGATAATGCTCAGCAATCAAAGGCAGTAATGGCTGGAATAGGTAAAGGTTGCAGAAAGAAATGAACGAACCAATGAATAAACCAAACGTGACTTTCTTTAATGAATCCGATTGCATCACATCAGCATGTGAGTCGCCTTGATTTTGTTTAGCTGAATGGGGAGCATCTTGTGCTAAGGAAAGGGATTCTTGATTCAAGGTTTTACTGCTCATAGCCGCGACTCATGTGAACTGGATAACGGAATAGTAACAATCGGCGTGCTATATATAAAATATATTATTTATATAACATCCATCTATTTTTGATCTAAACACTTATCAGATTTTAAGCTATTTCGAGTTGAATTTTATGAATACCAAATCACTGCAATACTTTGTTTCGGTGGTTGATCTAGGCAGCTTTAGTCGAGCTTCAGAACAACTGCATATTGCGCAATCGGCTTTGAGCATTTCGATAAAAAAGCTCGAATCAGCGCTTGGATTAGTATTATTACATCGTCATGAAAAAGGCGTGCAATTGACGGATGAAGGGGCTCGGCTATACAAGCATGCCAAGCAGATTTTGCGTCAGCTTGATGATGCTACGCTCGAAATGCAGGAGTTAAGGGGGTTATCGAAAGGAGAAGTACGTCTCGGCGTGCCGAGTATGATGGGCTCGTATTTTTTCCCCGATATTTTGATGGCATTTAAACAGCAATATCCAGATCTGAAACTGACGATTGTGGATGCGGGTACACAGTCAATTCGAAAAATGCTACTAGACGGAGACTTGGATCTTGGTGTGATCTTAAATGAAAATGTACCGGATTCACTCGACATTGAACCTTTAATTGAAGATGACATGCTGGTGGTTGTGAGCCCAGAACATGAGTTTGCTCAGCGAACTTCATTGTCACTAACGGAATTTTTCTCACAAGAACTCATCATGTTTAAAAAAGGTTATTTTCATCGCGAAATGGTCGATCGTTTGTGTGCTCAGCATGGCTTTGAGCCCAATATTTCGATTGAAACCAATTTGATCCCTATGATTTTAAAAGTGGTACAAAAAGACTTCGCTATCGGAGCACTGTTAAGATTGGTGACAGAGCAGGAAAAAGGTGTTGTCGGCATTCCGTTTGAAACGCCGATTCGATTAAAAATTGGCATGGCGTGGCGTAAATCAGGCTATTTATCAGTGGCAGATAAAGCCTTTATGGAATTTACCAAGCAGGCTTTACCCGCACTCACCGGCAGAGCTAAAAGCTAAATAACTTGCTCTACGCTAGTGAGTGACGTCTAGCTATCCGCAGTTGGGGTTAACGATATTCTTTATAGACGCGGCGTGTGATGCCCGTAAATAAGGTATAAGGAATGGTATCACTGCACTCAGCCACTTCTTGAGCAAGAACCTGTTTTCCCCATAATTCGACTTCTGAACCAATGTGTGCATCAGGAAGCGGTGTGAGGTCAACCGTCAGCATATCCATTGAGACTCTACCCACTAATTGAGTTCGCACGCCATCAACCATAACCGGTGTGCCATCTTTAGCATGACGTGGATAGCCATCAGCATAACCGATCGCCACCGTACCAATTCGCATCGGTTTTGTGGCTCTAAACCGTTCGCCATAACCGACAGATTCACCCGCTTCAATATCACGCACAGCAATGATTTTAGAGGTGAGAGTCATAACCGGTCGCAATTGTTTCGATAGACGGTTGGCCTCGTCTAAAGGGTCAGCACCATAGAGCATGATACCGGGGCGAATATACGCCTGATGGGCTTGTGAGTGAGCGAGTGTCGCTGCGCTATTAGCAAAACTGGCACCTGCCGGAAGGTTGTCCAAAACCGCATGGCAAGCTTGAAGTTGCTTGTGCGTCATGCCTTTATGTAATTCGTCGGCACAGGCAAAATGCGTCATGTGAACCATTTGAGTGACTTGGGGCAAGACAGATAACTCATGAAAAGCCTTCGCGTAATCTTGAGGGTTAAAACCAAGTCGGTGCATCCCACTATCCAGTTTTAGCCAAATGTGGAGTTGGCTTAACTCTGGTTGTGCTTTGATCGCCTCAATCTGCTGCTGGCAATGCACGGCAGTCCATAACTGATATTGTTGTATCAGCGCTAATTCACTGGGCTCAAAAAAACCTTCAAGCAGTAAAATAGGGCGCTTTATACCGGCTTCACGTAATTCAATCGCTTCTTCTAGGCAAGCCACGCCAAATGCATCCGCTTCATTTTCTAATGCTTTAGATAAGGTGACGGCGCCATGACCATACGCATCGGCCTTCACAATGGCAACGGCTTGAGCGTTAGGGGCCGTTGATTTAGCTAATGCGTAGTTGTGTTTGAATGCGGCAAGATCGATGCTTGCTTTTGTTGGTCTAGCCATAATAGCGCTCAATGGAAAGCCCTTCAGGGTTAATGTCAGGCTTTTTGTTATTGATAATATCGGCAACAAATTTGGCCGAGCCAAGAGACATTGTCCAACCAAGTGTTCCGTGGCCTGTGTTCAAATAAAGGTTAGAATATTTTGTGCCACCTAGGATTGGCGTGCTGTCAGGAGTCATTGGTCGTAACCCACACCAGAATTCTGCCTTGGCAACATCTGCTGCACCTGGGAACATATCTTGTACCACAAAATCAATACTGGCTCTGCGTTTTACAGGGCGCTCTAAATTATAAGAAGCAATTTCAGCCGTGCCACCAACACGGATCCGATCGTCAAAGCGAGTCACCGCCACTTTATAGGTTTCATCCATAATTGTAGATTGAGGCGCGCGGCTTTCATCTTCAATTGGCAGCGTTAATGAATAGCCTTTGATTGGGTAAATCGGCAAGTCAATGCCCAGCGGTTTCATTAAATGGGGTGAGTAACTACCAAGTGCACAAACAAAGGTGTCGGCTTTCACCACGCCTTTATCCGTTTTGACGCTGACAATCTTACCGTTCGATTGCACTAAATGCTCTGCCTTGGTGCTTAACATGAATTCAACCCCGATGGCCTCACATTGTTTAGCCAGTTCAGTGGTAAATTTATAGCAATCGCCGGTTTCGTCACCGGGTAAACGTAAACCACCGACAAACTTATCTTTAACGTGTGTTAAAGCTGGCTCAAATTCAACACAGCCTTTCATATCAAGCGCCTGGTGCTCAATGCCAAGTTGCTTCAGCACTTCAATATCTTTCTGTAGAGCGTCAATTTGCTTTTGTTTTCGGAACAATTGCAGCGTGCCTTTTTGGCGACCATCATAATGTATATCAAGCTCTTTTCTCAGATCGACAAAGCAATCACGGCTATATTCAGCAATTCGCAACATACGCGCTTTATTGATTTGATAGCTTTTAGTATTGCAGTTGGCCAACATTTTGCTCATCCACGACAGCGTGTAAGCATCGACTTCTTTCATGTTGATCATAAAAGGGGACAGATCTTGCATCATCCAGCCAATCGCTTTGATCGGCACACCCGGAGCAGCCCAAGGTGAGCTATACCCCGGTGATATCATACCCGCATTACCATGGCTGGTTTCTTCCGCGACATGGGATTGACGATCAATCACAGTGACTTCATGTCCTGATTTCGCTAAGTACCAGGCCGTTGTGACCCCTAAAACACCACCACCTAAAATTGCAATCTTCATGATCTTCCTTAATTTGTCGCCTAAACAATGGATATAACTGATTCTATTTCAATATTAGGAGAATTGAACTTTGAAGTTTTTTTATTTGTAGATATAAATGCTAATAAATTATTAAAAAATGGTGATTAAAATGATTAAATTTTAACGTGCTACAAAGTGAGAACCTCATCAAATAAAAATGCAATTTAAGTGCTTATTACAAGACTCTAAATGATAATGAATATCAAATGTGGTGCAATTTATCACGAAATAGTGTAAAATATCCTTCTTATATAGTTACTTAGAGTATTTATCTTTGTATGTCGCCAAGTGGAGAGTTATATGAAGCATTGGTTGTTTTTAGCTGTGTCAATTGTTTCCGAAGTGGTCGCGACTTCTGCAATGAAATCGAGTTATGGTTTCACTAAATTAGTGCCTTCACTCATTGTTGTGACGGGCTATGCAGTTGCATTTTATTTCTTGTCATTAACACTAAAAACCATTCCAGTCGGGATTGCCTATGCAATATGGGCTGGTTTAGGCATTGTGTTAATTGGCGTAATCGGCTGGATTTTTCATGGCCAAAAACTCGACTTACCCGCAGTGCTCGGAATGGGGCTAATTTTGCTTGGGGTTATTATCATCAATGTATTTTCAAAAACCAGCGGGCATTAATAATCCATCATTGACTAGTAGTTAGGTATGGATGTCGACAGACTCTAACTCCATCGCCTAACTGCTCGACGATAATTACTCACATCAAAGAATTTCATTTTTTTTGCTATTTGAATATCATCCATTTTTTGTACTTCTTGTAGGTAAATTGCATGCTGACGGTTAACTTCACCTAATAAAGTACGATAACTGCTGTTATGGGTTTTTAATAATCTTTTTAACTTTGCTGGACTCATGTTCATTTTATCTGAAAGTTGAGCCAGTGAAGGTGTTTCATTTTGGTGTTGCCGTAATTCATTTCTGATAAAGCTCAACAATCCACATGGAATTTCAGGTATGGTTTTTTTAGCCACTTCATAAAGGGTGTTTGACCTAGTTGGGATAGCAAAGTTTAGATAGGCTTGATCTAGGTATAGATAGGTCATTGGTTGTTCGAATTCAATATCTCCCCAATGAGTATCATACTGTTCTTCCCAAGATGGTTGGTTCCAATCAACTTTTACTCTCCAAGGTAATTCTCTGGTGGCACGCCAATTAGTTGTAGAGATAATGGCGGTAAAAATATACTCAATTAGCCAGCGGCGATATGGAATGGCATGTCTCTTACTTAAAGAGTAGCTTTCACCAAAAGGTTCTTCTTCAAATAAATAAATACCACTGTTATAAGATCGTTTTTTTAATGTTATTAGTGGGAAATATATTTCGGAATATTTTACCAAGTTATCAATTATCTCACCGACTGTTGGAGCATGGATAACTAGATGGCTTGATGATAAAAAACCTCCAGGTATTAACTGGTTACCAAAATCGAAACTGATGTCAGGAAACTGCTCTAGTTTAGCAATGTTATTTACCAGATGTGAAAATTGGGCTGGGCTCAATAATAGATCTTGAGTGAGTAAATCCTCATAAAATACGCCTGTGTTTCTTAAAATGTAGTTCATATTGACACCTTTCTCGCTGAGTAAATCAAGCAATAAAGCAATATGATGTCTAGCGGGCAGAATGGATTCATCCTTCTCAATCCATTGCGACGAAATGTTACGCTGCGTATACATAGTCATTACGTTAAGCTTTTTTTAGATGCTTGAAAGTTTTAAAAGACTCTTGCACGAAAGCGTTGGCCGACTGCTTGCTATGAAAACGCGTATGACTTTCTTTCAGGCTATGTTGCCAGTCTAGCTTGATAGACTCACCACTTTCTAAGTAAAAAACAAATGCATCAAGCAAATGAATTAAGTGTTTAGTAAATCTGGCAGCCTCTTGTTTATTGCTGTTTTCCATTAGGATGATGTACCGATGTCCTGCATAGTGACAAACCAAATCAGTAGTACGTGCAGCAAGAAACAACAACTCAGAGATAGATAGCTTCAGCCTACTGATTTCTTTTGTTGGTATTTCATGAACAATTTGGTTTTCATTACTTAATGTAATCGCTAATAAAAAGGAATACCTATTGTTATTAAGCTTGTCTTTCGGAGTTGTGAGGGCTTGTAAAACTTGCTGAATGTTCGGCAGCTTGTAATGCTCTGTTTGTACTGGTGTGTGGGGGGAGAGTTTTTGTCGTTGGGTAATATAACTACTAATTGTTAGTAATTCTTTACGCCATTGCCAAAATGCATAGGTTACTAGACTCAAACCAATCAACATACACTCAAATATATCACCAAAAAAAGTATAGGTATCAAGCTTAATAAATTCATCAATAAAATCTTGAGATAAAGATAAAAGAATAAAAATAAAGCCTAAAGCAAAATAATTCGTAATTCTACCTACCGTGCGGGTAGAAAGAATAACTAATAACCAAATTAGCACCATAAACGCAGATATGCCTTCCGCAAAAACATCAAGCCAATCTATGTTATTACTTTCTTTTACGTAACCATTCAAGTAGTTGAATGTGAGCAGTGAAAAAAAGGAGAAAAAAAGAACGTAAAGCCAAAGTTTATGGTTACGAAGACCATAAATCATTTCAGAAAGTAGGTAGGTGAATCTTGTCATAGTATTTTTTCGTAATTTATAAGTCAGTAAGAATTGATTGTGTTCCTAGCTAAAGTCCAAATGGCTCAAACTAATTTATAATTGCACACCAATATTACAAACTGTTTAAAACACCAGTAATAAAAGCCTGAATTTATTTCTAGTCCAAAAAGCTCATCTTGATGATCTTTCTTTCTTAACTTATTGATATTAAAGTTTAATTTTATTTTTGTCATAAATTTTTAATTTATAAGCCTTAAGTTTCTCTCGGATCAAAAAAACAAGGAGAGAAAAATGTCCCGCAAAATCATAAGTTCGCTTATCGCAGTCGCTCTATTGAGTGGCTGTAATTCAGAAACGACTGAAACAGTGTATTTAGAAGCACAGCAAGCAAGTGATATCGAACCTGAACTTTTAAGCACATCCATTACAACAAATACTAGTTATGGTGATATTGGTGATTCAAGCTACTGGATCAACAGCGACAACAAGGCTGAAAGTTTGTTATTTGTCTCGCTGGAAGGCGATGGAGTTGCAGTTTATAGCGCTGCAGGGAAAGAAATCGATAAGCTTGAAGGCATTGGGGTAACAGGGGCGGATATTCGATACGACATAAAATCAGAAAGTAGTGAGACTGCCGATATACTCGCGATTGCATTACCTGATCAAAATAGCTTTGGCTTTTATTCTATTGATTATGCAGATGGGGTAATTTTGAGTGATCTTGGCACAGTAGTTACTGACTATGCTGTAGAAGGTGTTTGTCTTCATAAAAACACTACTAATGGCGAGTTACTGGTGACTGGCGTGACAGAGGATGGTGTCGCATTACAGTATAAATTGAAATATGAAAACGGGCAGATCCAAAGTATTTTAGTTGATGACTCAGGAATACCTATCGCAGTCCGTGAGTTGGCGGTTGGGGGGGAGCTCAGTGCATGTGTTGTCGATGATGAAACTTCGACACTATACATTGCAGAACAAGATGTGGGTATTTGGGCTTATGGTGCTGATCCTGAAGACATTAATTCAAGACGAATGGTTGATAGTATTGAGCCTCTAGGTTACTTACAAGAAATTGAAGCGCTCGACCTTATCTATATGCCTGAAGGAAAAGGATATCTTGTAGTTGGTGATGAAGGTAAAGGTATGGTTCTATACCGCCGAGATGATTGGCAGTTAAACTCACATATACAGTTAGATGGTGTCGCTGAGATTAAATCATTTAGTGTTGCTGACGATGGTATATGGGTGGCTAATTCAGAAAAGGATGAGCCAATTTATGAGAAGTTGACATTTCAAGCACTCAATACTGCCAACTCAATGGCGCAAAGCCCAATATCGCAAGCTCTGAGTCCAGAAGACTTAAGTTCATCAGGTATTCGATTAGTCAAAGTGACTCGAGAAACCGTTCCTGTCGAGGATGATGGAGATGCAGCAGATGATCCGGCGTTTTGGTTAAATGAAAACTCACCAGGTGATAGTCTGATTATTGCGACTAACAAGCAGGGTGGTCTAATGGCTTATGATTTATTGGGTAATGAACTTCAATATCTCAATGAAGGTGAGCCGAATAATGTAGATATTATCCAGTCTGTTAGAGACCAAAATGGTCAAAATTTTGCGTTAGCTGCAGCAAGTAACAGAGAATTCAACACTATTGCCTTGTATCAGATTCAGGCCGCATCTGAGGATCAAGATCCAATTAAGAAGTTAAAGGCTGTCGGGGCTAATGCGCATACTGAAAGTGCAGAATTACAGTCTGAACTTAATGAAGTATATGGACTGTGCACTTATCAAGCAAACGATGGCACTCCTTATGTCTTCGTTAATGGTAAGAGTGGTGATATTGAACAATGGCGATTAACCATCAACGATTCTAGTATTGAAGGAAGCATTGTGCGTCGCTTAAAAGTAGCTAGCCAACCAGAAGGCTGTGTGGTTGATGAGCAAACAGGAACCTTATATGTAGGTGAGGAAGATGTCGGTATATGGAAATTTTCTGCCAATGAAGGAGCCACAACAACAGGGGAGATGATCATTGCAGTGGATGGTGAAACCTTGGTAGCCGATGCTGAAGGAATCTCTATTTATAATAATGGCATCGTCAACTATTTAATCGTATCAAGCCAAGGTAATCATACTTATGCCGTGTATGATCTTGATGATGCTCATCAATACATAGGTAGTTTTGCACTCGTTGCAGATGATGCAAATAAGCTTGATGGGGTCAGTGAAACAGATGGTATCCATGCGGTGTCTACCGCTGTTGGTGACGCTTTCCCAGACGGCTTATTTATTGCACAAGATGGATTTAATGTGAATGAAAACTATGAGTATGAAAATCAGAATTTCAAGATAATTTCTTGGACGGATATTCAAAGCTCACTTCAAAAATAGTATTCCAACAACGGTGCTAGTCCTCTTGGCTAGCACTTTTTATATATTTACGTTAACTGCATTTCGGTGCTTGTTTTATCACATAAGTTTTTTGATCTAGAAGGTGATTTTTATCGTACTGATAGTGATTCAATATTTGCAGGGTATCGTATGAAAATAGCGCTATTTAATTCTAAAAACCTGTTTATTTTCATTATCTTATTTCTAACCGGCTGCTTGGGTATGCCAAAGTCGGTTACGCCCATTCAACCATTTGATGTGAACAACTACCTCGGAACCTGGTATGAAATCGCTCGGCTGGATCATTCTTTTGAACGTGGATTAACTCATGTTACGGCAGAGTATTCCCTTAAAGACGATGGAGGGGTGAAAGTCATCAACCGCGGTTATTCCAAACAAAAACAGCATTGGGAACAAGCAGAAGGCAAAGCCTACTTCGTTGATGAGACTAACAAAGGTTACCTCAAAGTGTCATTTTTCGGACCTTTCTATAGTTCGTATGTCATTTTCTACCTTGATCCAACAGGCCAATACGCTTTCATCTCAGGCCCAGACCATGATTATCTGTGGCTTTTATCTCGTACACCGACTGTTGATGAATCTGTTAAGCAAAAGTTTATCGACATGAGCCAACAGAAAGGTTTTGATACCAGTAAACTGATTTTTGTTGATCAGCAAAGTCCACCGAAAATATAACACTGACTAAATAAGCTGCTGAGTGCCATGAGTTATTTTAGGAAAACTAGACGGATTGTTTCCGCTGAGTAATTATGACGCACGATCAATTTTATACATTTATTTAGGTAATTGATTTGTTGATGTTAGCAAGCAGTGGAATGATAGCCTGATAGGTTATACAGGCTATCATTTTATCTATAAAGATCTTAGGTGCTAAGAGAGAATATGAAAGAATTTGATGTGCTATTGAGAGTCGCAGAGCGTAAGGCGAAATTTGATCAAACCAACCTTTGGTCTAATGGTTCGGAAACTTACCTCGCAGAAATGAAAAAAGAAATTGACGAAGTCTCAGAAGAAATCCCCAAAAATCGTCAATGTTATCTAGAAGAAGAATTAGGCGACGTGCTGTGGGATTACTTGAATGTACTTACTGCTATAAAAAAAGAGCAAGGTATATGCCCCAAAGCAGTATTAACTCGAGCTATCAAAAAATATGAAGAAAGGGTGTCTGGTATTGAAGTTGGGGAGTCTTGGGCAAGCATAAAGGAACGACAGAAAATAGCTTTGGCACAGGAGCAAAACGAACGTACCAACAAATGAGGTCAAGACAGACCTACATTCTAGGCTAGCTTTGAATTTGATGTTTATTGGGTTGTGCTGTGCATAGCGATTCTGCAACTCACTATTTGACTTGATGCAGTGCGAATTAGACAGGGAGGTATTATGGAAGAATTATCCGGTGGAAGAGAATCTGCCATATATCGAGATGGTGAAGTTGTTTATCGGCCACTACAACCGTGGAGTTCTACAATTCATCTTGTTTTGAAGCACCTGGAACAAGCAAACGTTGATGAAAGCCCTAAATTTCTTGGTGTAAATCAAGACCAGGAAATACTAAGTTTTGTTGAAGGTAATACCTATAATTATCCGTTAATTGGAGCAATCGCTACCAATACGGCACTCATGTCAGCGGCCAAATTACTACGAAAAATACATGACTCAACTGCGTCACTTTTGGCACGACTCGATGTTAATGCGCACCGGTGGATGTTAGATCCAAGAGAACCATTCGAGGTTATCTGTCATGGTGACTTTACTCCATACAATGTTGCTCTATTAGAAGATACAGTTGTTGGTGTGTTTGATTTCGATACAGCTCACCCAGCACCTAGAATATGGGACTTGGCTTATTCCATTTATAGCTGGGCTCCTTTTAAGACTGATAGCAATGATAAGCTAGGCACAATCTCAGAGCAGGAGGTTAGAGCCAAGTTGTTTTGCGACAGTTACGGCGCTACAGAATTAGAAAGAGAACAATTAGCCGATGCTATGATTCAGCGATTACAGGCTTTAGTGTCCTTTATGCGTAGTGAAGCCGGAAAGGGCAATGAATCCTTTGCTGAAAATATAGAGAAAGGTCATCTTCAGGCTTATCTGAATGACATAAAATACATCACTGAAAATAAACAAAAAATTCGGTACGCATTATGCAATACCTAGGCTTTAATTCTCTATCGCCAGCATTTAACTAACTTAAGCTCGCTCTCAAAGCTGCAATGGTGATGAAAAGTTTATTTTCTGCGTCTTGGAAAGCTTGAAATCCATAACTCTCATAGAAATGTTTTGCATTGTCGCTGGCACGCAGGGTGACCATCGACCATGAATTTTACAATCAATTTATAGCTTGTATTACATGGGCAAAGTGTTCAACTTACTGTACAAGTTAACGTTGCAAAGTTATACTTGTTCCATTAAATGTACATGTGGAGGTTCTTATGAGAATCGTATCTTTTACTGAAGCACGGAATAGTTTAAAAGCGGTTTTAGATGGTGTTGTGAATGATGCAGACACAACGGTAATTACTCGTCGTGATTCGGAAGATGTTGTTGTAATGTCTTTAGATTATTACAATAGCTTAATGGAGACAGTTCACTTACTTCGTTCTCCTCAAAATGCAGAGCACCTAAATCGTTCAATATCGCAGTATCGTGCAGGTAAAACGACAGCACGAGAATTAATCGATGAGTAATAGCAAGCGGTTATTGTCTTGGACTGATGACGCTTGGGATGACTACCTATATTGGCAAACTCAAGATAAGAAAACACTCAAGCGTATCAACAAACTCATCAATGATGTTAAGCGCTCTCCATTTGAAGGCATCGGTAAACCAGAGCCGTTAAAAGAGAACTTATCTGGTTTTTGGTCTCGTCGTATTGATGACACAAATAGGCTTGTTTACGCAGTAGATGAACAAGCGATAACAATAATCTCATGTCGTTACCACTACTGAATTCGGCTTAGAGAAATGCCATCTAGCAAACAAAAAACCTTGCCCAAATCATCTTGAACAAGGCTTTTAAGTTATTTTAATTCGACAAATCTAGTGCCTAAATACGATCTATTACTTAAATAATACGAGCGCGGAAGTTTTTGCCTTTCATTTTACCGTTAGAGATCTTCTTCAAGGCTTGCTTGGCAATGCTTCTATCAACAGCGACATAAGCACGCATATCGTATAAATGTATCTTGCCAACTTTCTTACCGTCGACACCGTTATCGCCACCGGTTAGAGCACCTAAAATATCGCCAGCTCGTACTTTCTGCTTTTTACCGCCATCAATTTGAATGGTTGCCATACGGGCATCAAACGCAGGTTCTTTTAGAATGGCGTCACTTGGTAATGTTGCAGGTGTAATCGCAATATCCATGTATTCATCAATTTGCGCGACACGGAACATTTCTTTTTCAGCAAATAAGCTAAATGCCATGCCTTTACTTCCTGCGCGACCAGTACGGCCAATGCGGTGAACATGGACTTCAGGATCACGTGCGAGTTGGAAGTTGATCACTGCATCGAGGTTTTCAACATCCAAGCCACGGGCTGCTACATCGGTTGCGACTAAGATAGAGACACTTTTATTGGCAAACAGAACCAATGCTTGATCGCGTTCGCGTTGTTCCATATCGCCATTTAATGCGACGACATCAAAACCTTTGTAATGCAACTCGTCAGCAATTTCTTGAGTTTCACGCTTGGTGTTACAGAAAATAACGCAAGATTCTGGTTCGTGCGTTTTCAAAATGATTTCAGTGGCTTTTACGCGTTCTTCAAATGAATCGGTTTTATAAAAGCATTGAGAAATACTTGAGTTAGTGTGCTGGCTTTCAACCTTCACCATCTGCGGGTTACGCATAATACGATCGGCAATCGATTTGATTTCAGCGGGGAAGGTGGCACTAAATAACAAGGTTTGACGATCCGTCGGCGCTTGCTCAATGATGGCGTCTAAAGCGTCTTGGAAACCCATGTCTAACATACGATCCGCTTCATCAAGCACTAAGGTGTTCAACTCAGATAAATCGATACGGCCTTTTTGTAAGTGATCGAGAATACGACCTGGCGTACCCACTAAAATGTGTGCGCCATGTTCCAGTGAGCCTATTTGCGGCCCAAATGGCATTCCGCCGCACAGAGTCAGAACTTTGATGTTATGAATGCTGCGAGCCAGTTTGCGGATTTCTTTAGCCACTTGGTCTGCCAGTTCGCGTGTCGGGCAAAGCACTAAAGATTGTACTCGGAATCGCTTCACATCGAGATTTGCTAATAAGCCCAAACCAAACGCTGCCGTTTTACCTGAACCGGTTTTGCCTTGGCCAATCACATCTTTGCCAGCCAACATTAACGGTAAGCTGTTGGCTTGAATTGCCGTCATGCTTTCATAGCCAAGGGAAGTTAGATTTTCTAATAATGCCGGATCAAGATTGAGGCTTGAAAATGCGGTGTTTGAACTTTGAGTTTGAGTCAAAATGAATTCCTTACAGGATTAACTGTTATAAATTTTATCGAAGTTGGCAGCATTCCAACCGGCCATCATGCGGTCACCGATTTTTAATACGGGCACGCCACGAGCACCAATGGCTTCGAGTTCTTTGCGGCCACGCTGCATTTTGGCATTACAGAGTCGATATTTAATGCCTTTTGAGTCTAGATACATTTTTGCTGCTTTGCAGTGAGGGCATTTATCTGCCACATAGAGGACAATGCGTTTCATAATAATCTGTTATTTCTTTAAGCTAGTGTTAAATTGGGTTGTGCTAATTTGAGTTCGTCTGAAAAAGGTAAGGAAATAACTGCTGTTTTTCCTCCGCCGTTAAACTCTCGACCCGTGCAATGTTGGTATCAGGGATCATTTCTGGATTCTGGTAATGTTTTATGGCACGTTCCATGCTTTCTTCACGAATTAAATGAAGCACAGGGTAAGGGGCGCGATTGGTTAGATTCTCTGCATCTTCAGGTTGCGCACCTGCAAAACAATAATTCGGGTGAAACGTGGCCACTTGAAAAATACCTTCCCACTGTTCTTGTTTGATTAAGGCATCAATCCAATCAAGAAAGAAATTATAGTCATCAAAATCGTGCAGCATGTTAGGAATAACAACCAAAGTGGTTTCCAGTTCTGATGCTGGCGTTTCAACTAAAGTCGTGAATTGCTGAAACACATCTTCAAGTAAGGCTTCTTCCACAGAGGCCTGTGAAACGAAAATTTTAATTTGCTTATTTCGTTGCGGTTTGGCTGCAAAAGGACACAAATTGAGTCCAATCACCACATCAAGCAGCCATTGCTCGACTTGTGATTCGATTTCTTGAATAGGAAGTGACGACATGTGATTTCTCATAAAAATTTGGACAGCGATTCTAGCATAGATGATGCTCGCATATCTTGTGTTATTGACGTTATAATCGACCTAAAGTTAAAGCAGTAAAGAGATCCTCATGGCAAAACTGACCCTACAAGAACAAATGTTGAAAGCTGGCCTAGTGAGCAGTAAAAAGCTGGCGAAAGCGAAGAAATCATCGAAAAAATCTCGTGTTCAAGCTCGTGAAGCGAAAGAAGCGGTAGAAGCGAACAAGAAAGCACAGCAAGAGCGTGATAAAGCCCTGAGCGCAGAGCAAAAACAGCAGGCATTAAGTAAAGAGCTGAAAGCCCAAGTGAAGCAACTGATTGAAATGAACCGCATTGATATTACTGATGGCGAAATCGGTTATAACTTTACTGACGGTAATCTAGTTAAAAAACTGTACGTGGATAAGCCGACGCAAGATCAACTAACCAAAGGGCGTTTAGCGATTGCGAGATTTGCGGAAGGGTATGTCATCATTCCGGCAAGTGTGGCAGACAAAATTGCTCAACGCGATGAAGGCACTATTGTATTGAATAACGTGTTAACGCAAGAAGCAGAGGATGAAGATGATCCGTACGCTGATTTTGTCGTGCCAGATGATTTGATGTGGTAAGTCTATCAACCGGTGACGGACTATTCTAAAAAACTTCAAGGCTGATAAGTGGTTATCAGCCTTTTTTATTGGTGAGTAATTAATGGTGAGTTTGATGCATAGCAAATGTTGCTTGAATGAGCTCAATAAATTGCTGTGTGGCGGTATCTAAACGTTGGTATTGTTTGGCTTTACCAAGAACACGCATTCCTTGAATTTGCACTAAGGTTAAATCGACTAATCCTTGAATATCAATCTGTTGATTTAGATTTCGACCTTTCACCTCATTATTTAAACAGTTGGTGACGCCGTCACTTAAATGATTCATTAGCTTCTCACCGATACTATGCACATTCTCATCACTGATGCCGTGTTCTAGCAGGGCATTCTGTATAAAACAGCCAAACTTCTGTTCCTTTTGACGTTGGGCAAATTGCTCTAAAAATTGCTTCAGAGTTGTGAGATTCGCATCCGGTTCAAATAATACTTGGCTTGCAGGTTTGGTACTGTGTTCAAAATAATAGTTTAAAGCACTTTGGTAGAGGGCGTATTTGTCGCCAAACGTGTTGTAGATGCTGAACCGGTTGATCGATAAATGATCGACTAAGTCAGAGATGGATGTATTAGCGTAACCCTTTTGCCAAAAAAGCTGCATGGCTTCGACCAGTTTTTCATCTTTATCAAAATTGCTTTTTCTCGCCATTTTTCGACCACTTCAAAACGATTCTTGTCTATTTTGTATATAACGATTGCAATGTATCAAAGATTTTAAACGGGATAAACAAATTGTTGACTGATCGTTTAGTTATTAGGTAACGTATTACTAAACGATCGTTTAGAAAAGGAATGACTAATGAAAATATATGAATTTGCCACCAACCCAAGCTCACGTCGTGTTGGTATCTTTTTAAAGGAAATTGGCGTTGAAGTTGATCGCGTACAGCTGAATGTCCGCGAAGGGGATAATTTGACGCCTGAGTATCAAGAAAAAAGCGTGAATGGCAAAGTGCCAATGCTTGAGTTGGATGACGGAACCACCATCAGTGAAACGATCGCGATTTGTCGATTCTTTGCTGAGCATTCAGGTAAAACTGAGCTATTTGGTGAAACACCCGTAGAGAAAGGCAAGGTGGAAATGTGGCAACGCATTGTTGAATTTGATGGCTTGTATGCTGGTTTTCAGGCTTTTCGTAACTTATCTGGTGTGTACAGTGACCGAGAGCGTTGTGTACCTGCCTGGGGTGAAGAATCTAAACTTCGAGTGCAAGAATTTCTACCAAAACTCGATAAGCAATTGAGCCGCAATGATTTTGTAGTAGGGGATAAGCTAAGTGTTGCAGATATCACGGCATTCTTATTTGTAGGATTCGTGTGTGAAAGAGCGCTAGAGATTGATGTGCTAGAAACTTACCCGCACATTCAAGCTTGGTACCAAAAATTGGCTGATCGTCCTGCGTTTCAGTAATAGTTAACGTCAGTTAAGGTTACGTAGAATAAGAAACAACGAAGCCAAGTGGAATGACACTTGGCTTCATTTATTCAGTTTGTATTAAGTATTCAGGTTGTATCAAGCTTAAACGGCTATTGTTCTGCGATTTTTTCATGCTTTGCATGTTTACGCTTATGCTGAGGTTTTTCTGCTGATGGTGCATTAGCTCGCCAATCTTTCAGCGCTTGTTGCATCTGTTCCTCGTTTTTCAATACCTTACCGAGTGCATCGTCAGGCTTTTTAGGTAACGTCAATCCGCATGATATTAACGTCGCCGTGAGTTGTTCAACGCCTAAATGAGGCACATATTGCAGATCTTCTTTCTTTTCAAAACGTACGTAACCATTAGATAAGTTGATAGCCTGCGGCACAAATACCACATGATAACCGTCTTCCGGCACAGGGTAGAACTCACCATCTGGCCCTAAAAACATTTCTCCGTTTTGATTTGGGATCATCCAAGTAGGACCAAGATCGAAGACGATTTCTTTTGAATTAGGCCCCGACCAAGAACGAGCAAAAGCGGGCTTCTTGAACGGAGATTCTTCAGAGGTCAATGCTTCCATTATTTGTTTGGTGGAACTATGAATGATGCCAAAGCCTGGAATTCGGTTGATGGTTTTATCTGAAAGCCAAGTGTAGAAACGCTGTTGTAGTTTACCGTCAAAAATGAGTCCGACAATAAACATCAAAAGTAGGGCCATGATAAGGCCAAATCCCCAAATCCCGCTCAGTGTTTTATGTAACTCTTCCGGTAAGAAGTAGCCGGCGCTTTTATCCATAAATGACACAACCGCGTTTACCACCCAACCGGCAAACACCAAGGGAATGATAAATAACATGCCGATTTTAATTTTACGGATCAGAAACTTTTTCATATGAGTCGTTATCCTTGCCAAGATTAAACGATGAGTTTTGAACTATTGTAACGTTATTGATAATTCACCTTAACTATTTCTTGAACCTTTATGTAACCTCTGCGTTAATAGTTTTAATTGATTGAAAGTAGAGCACAAACTATGTCACACAGCTTTTTGATTGAACAATGGGATTTTTCGACGTTTCCAGCCAAACGTGTTGAGCCAAAAGAACCGTTGGGATTATTGCAAGAAAATCACTGGTATCACTGTCAGCGTGAGGCAAAAGAACTTCGCCATTGGCTGCTAGTTAACGACTTTGAAAGTGGTGTTGTGGACAGTTTATTGGCTGATGACACACGTCCTCGCTTTGAGTTATTTGATGATCAGTCTTTCTTGTTGATTATGCGAGGTGTGAACCTAAATGAAGGTGCAACACCGGATGATATGCTCAGTGTGCGTATTTTGTGGCATAAAGGCATTCTCATTTCTACTCGTAAAATTTCCTCCAAAGCCATTACTGACATCCGTCAAGCGCTGGACGAACAGCGTGGTCCTAAAACAACAGCACGTTTGTTGTTAGCGATTATTGATGGATTAAACCAAAATATTGCTCAATTTCTGGATGGGGTTGAAGAACAGCTGTTTGAGATTGAAGAAGGTAATGGCAGTAACCATGACTTGCATGTAATACATAAGCGACTGTTAAAACTGCGTCGTTTTATGAAACCGCAACGTTATGCACATGATGACTTCTTAGAAGTTCAACACCCAGAAATGGAGGAGGTTGAACTCAAAATGCGTAACTCGCTAGATACCGTGATACGAATTAACGAATCGATTGATTTTTACTTAGAACAAATACAATTAATCAAAGCAGATATCGAACAAGAACAAGCTGAAAAGATGAACCGTAACACTTATCTCTTTACGGTTATCGCCGCCATTTTCTTACCGGTGGGTTTCTTAACGGGTTTATTGGGTATCAACATTGGTGGTATGCCCGGTGTCGATAATCCAATGGCATTTTGGTTGTTTTGTGTAGGGCTTGGCGTTACTTTTGTATTTGAATTCATGCTGTTACGTTGGCTGAGGTTTTTCTGATTCCTATAGGATAATAAGTTACAGTGTAATGTTTTATCAGTTTTTTCGAAAAGGCTGACTCAACATCCGCCACAAGCTCTGTTCTTTCGGCTGACGAAAGAGCGAAATCCCAATCTGCAAATTTTGGTGACCCTCTTTGGGCTGTGCAACATAACTCCCAAAGAGTCGGTCCCAAACCGATAAGCAAAAGCCATAGTTGCTGTCGGTTTCCTCTCGATGAATGGAGTGATGAACTCGATGCATGTCGGGTGTAACAATCCACTTTCTTAGTTTCACATCAATGCTGTTAGAGATATTGACGTTACTGTGGTTAAACATGGCGCAGCCGTTAAGTAGTATTTCAAAAATGAAAACCGCCATAACAGGAATGCCTAACACGAAAATAATGGCTATTTTGAGCAGCATAGAAAGCCAAATTTCGATGAAATGGAAACGGAAACCTGTGGTCACATCGATGTCTTGATCTGCATGATGAACGCGATGTAAACGCCATAATACGGGCACTTTGTGAAAGATTCTGTGTTGCCAATAGATGCACATATCAAGAATGATCACGGATAAAATGAGGCTTGCGATGGGAGGCATATTCCATTGATTGAATAGCCCTAATTGCTGAGATTCTACGACTTGAGCTGCGCCAATCGCGAGAATAGGTAGCGTCCAAGGCAGCAAAAGACTATTTAGCACCACCAAACCTACATTGTTGAGCCATCGATACCATTTAGGCTGGCCAAGCACCTTCTTCAGGCTAAATGATTCCCACATCGCCATAAAAAGGAAGATCAGCAAAAATGCGCTCATTCTGATTATTGCTTGATTTTCCATGAATGCTCCAATGTAAAGTGTAGATACATATTCTAACCCGTAATTCCGGCTATGACTTTAGGATGAATAGAATTATCTGAATACAACGTCAAAAGTTCATTCACTAATGCTTTACATTCCTATTGTTGACGATTAGATTAACCACCATTAGTCGGGGGGCCAGTAGGCTGAGATCACTAAGTGAGACCCGTTGAACCTGATCCAATTAACATTGGCGTAGGGAACTAATGAACGTGTCTTCTAAGATCGCTCGATCGCCACACGTCTATTACTTCCACGCGCTTTGAGGAAGTAATATGAATCAAAATTCAACAACTACCGATTCTTCCGTTACTGCAAGCAAATCAAGCCATCATTCATTGACGCCTAATATATTGACAATTGCAGGTTCAGATTCTGGTGGTGGTGCAGGCATTCAAGCCGATATTAAAGCGATTTCTGCCACGGGTGGCTTTGCTTGTTCGGCTATTACCGCTTTAACGGCGCAAAATACACAAGGTGTGCATTCCATTTATTCGGTTTCAGCATCGTTCATTGCCGATCAACTCGATACGGTATTGTCCGATATTGATATTGCGGCAGTTAAGATTGGAATGCTTAATGATAGCCAAGTCATAGAAGTCATTGCACAGAAGCTAAAGCACTATAACTTAATGAATGTAGTGTTGGATCCAGTTATGGTAGCCACTAGCGGTGATCCATTAATACAACCCCAAGCAATTGAAACGCTGAAAGAATGTTTAATTCCAATAGTTGATGTCATTACTCCAAACTTGCCAGAAGCCGCTTTATTACTTGGACAAAGTAATATTCAAAATGAGTCGCAAGTCGGTGAGCTAATTGAACGTATTCAACATGACTCATTGCTTTCTTCGTGTGACGTTTTACTAAAAGGCGGTCATTTACAGGGAGAGTACAGCACTGATTGGTTGATCAACAAAAATAACGTTTCTAGTTATAGGCACCCTAGAGTGAATACAAAAAACACTCATGGAACAGGATGCACATTATCTTCTGCTATTGCTTCTTATCTCGGACAAGGCTTCGCATTATCTGAAGCGGTCGATAAAGCCAAAGTTTATCTTTCAGAAGCCTTGCTTCATGCCGATAGATTGAATGTTGGCGAAGGTGCTGGTCCTGTTCATCATTTTTATGCTTTGAACAGGCATTCATACTCAGACAAGTCGGATGATTGATATGCCTGTCGATATTGACATCAATGATCTGACCTTCCGCTTTTCTGATAGCGATGATTGCTTATTTAAGGGTTTAAGCCATTGCTTTAAGGCGGGAACTTGGACAAGCATTCTCGGTGCGAGTGGTTGTGGCAAAACAACATTACTAAAGCTCATCGCAGGTTTAGTTACGCAATCAACAATGCAAGGCAATATTCAATTTCGTTCTTCAAATGAATCTAAAGTTACTTTATCGCAGCCTAATTCCTATAAACCTATCGCACATAAGCCTATTACTCATAAACCTATTACCTACAAGCCCATAGCTTATATGGGACAAAAAGATTTCTTGTTTCCTTGGCTCGATGTACTGCACAACACATGTTTAGAGCGATATTTGCAAACGGGTAGGTTAACGCTTGATGAAATCAAACAAGCGGAAGCTTTACTTGCTCAGGTTGGGCTAGGTGATGTTATTCGCTACAAACCCAAGCAATTATCTGGGGGAATGAGACAACGTGTCGCGCTTGCTAGAACGTTAATTCAAAACAAACCTGTGGTTTTAATGGATGAACCATTCTCAGCACTGGATTCATTAACTCGCTATGAACTACAAGATCTTGCATGCCAACTGCTTGATGATAAAACGGTTATTTTCATTACTCACGATATTCAAGAAGCCTTGAGAGTCAGTGACCATGTCTTAGTGATGAAAGGAAAACCAGCTTCATTGAATGATGTTCATCTCCCATATTGTGAACAAAAGCCACGAGTCATGAATGCTGAATTTGCTCATTTTCAGCAGAGATTGATGTCTCAGCTGCAATCTCAATCGATTATAAAAGCGGTGAATCGATGAAAAAGCAGCCTTCAATGAATACCCGTCTAGGTAAGTCGTCTTCGTTCGCTTTCTCAAAAAGTTTTCAACCAGTGACGACGTGTTTACTGATCATATTGCTCTGGCAGTTAGTTGTGTGGGGTTTTGCTTTACCAAAATATATTGTTCCTACGCCTGTTGATGTTTGGGAAGCATTCATTCATCAGCCTAGCGTCATATTGAGGCACACCTGGGTAACGCTACAAGAGATTGTAGCCGGTTTAGTGCTTGGGAGCGTATTTGGTGTGGTGAGCGCTTTACTCATGTTACTGAGTCACCGTTTAAATCGTTGGATGATGCCAATTTTAATAGTCAGTCAGGCCATTCCTGTTTTTGCATTAGCTCCAGTTTTAATGCTGTGGTTTGGTTATGGTATGGCCTCAAAAGTAGTGATGTCTGCAATTATCATTTTCTTTCCTATCACGGTTTGTTGCTATGACGGACTAAATAACACACCTAATGGCTTTATTGAATTAGGCAAGACATTTCATTTATCGAGATGGCAGATGTTATGGCGAGTACGATTTCCAGCGGCGATGCCGGCCTTAGCATCTGGATTCAGAGTGTCGGTTGTGATCGCTCCGATAGGCGCAGTGATTGGTGAATGGGTCGGTGCCAGTGAAGGGATTGGTTATTTTATGTTGCAAAGCAATGCTCGGATGCAAACTGCCGATATGTTCTCCGGTTTAGTGGTGCTGTCGATGCTCTCTATTTGTTTATATTTTTCAGTAAATTATTGTTTAACTCGCTGGATCGATTGGGATCTGAGTGACTAAAAGGGATGTATGATGAAAGTGTTTTTAAAGCGTAATAATCTTTTTATAAATCGCAGAAATAGACGTGCTAATGGTTTGATTAACAAAATGTTTATTCTAGCTGCGCTGATATGTACGCTACCCGTAGAAGCGAATGATAAGCTCAGTTTGATGCTTGATTGGTTTGTTAATCCAAATCATGGTCCGATTATTGTGGCTCAGCAGCAAGGTTATTTCAAAGATGCAGGCTTAGAGGTAGAGATTCAAGAGCCGGCAGATCCAACCATGCCACCTAAGTTAGTTGCTGCAGGTAAAGTTGACATGGCCGTCTCTTATGAGCCTAACTTTGTGATGGATTTAGAAGCGGGCTTACCGTTAAAGCGCTCAGCCACGTTGATTGCAACACCATTGAATACCATTTTAGTACTGGATGGCAGTGATATTAAAAAGGTGTCCGATCTGAAAGGAAAAACGGTCGGTATTGCTGTTGCAGGGACAGAAGATGCAATGGTTGGAACCATGCTGCGTGATTCAGGATTAAACCTTTCTGATATCAAAATGGTTAATGTAGGTTGGAATTTATCTTCATCACTGGCATCCAAAAAAGTTGATGCAGTATGGGGTGGATTACGCAATTTTGAACCCAACCAAATGGCATTAGAAGGAATTAAAGTTAGAGCGTTTTATCCTGAAGAACATGGCGTGCCAAGTTATGAAGAACTTGTGTTTGTGGTTAATCAAAATACTAAGAAAAATGTGGCAATTGATAAGTTTAATCAGGCGCTCACCAAAGCCACACAGTATATTGTTAACCACCCAGAGAATGCTTGGCAAAGTTTCATTAGTTATAACCCAAAAACACTCGATACCGAACTAAACCAACGTGCATGGCAAGACACTTTGACTCGTTTTTCTTTACGTCCTACAGCCACCGACAAGCAAGGATACAAAGCCTTTGCAGACTTTATGTACAAAAATAACGTAATTAAAACGCCGGTTGATCCAACCCCTTATCTTTAATTACTAGGTCCTGTTGATCTTTCGTGATGATTTTTGCAGCGAATTGTTGGACATTTGAACAAGGCAGAGGCTCCGTGGTGTAGCTAGCCTACACGAGGAGCCGATAACGCAGTGCAAATGACCAACAAACGCTGCCCTAAGGGTTCGGCTAAAAGCATTTTATGCCGTACTTTGTAATAAGATAGGTTAAGTCTCATTTACTTAGAATAACTAGGCTACAATCGACTTGCCTTGCCTAAAATGCTTTTATCTCGAACAAAATTTAACCACGAAAGATCAACAGGCCCTAGGCTTCGTTTTTAGTGCGTTGCTTTTGATGATAGAAATTGAAATACAAAATGGAGTGCGTCATGCATCAGTTGATCTCTGAAAAGTTACAACAACTAAGAGAGAGAAGTCCGCTTGTTTTAAATATCACAAATTATGTTGTTATGAACAATACCGCGAATGCGCTTTTAGCAGTGGGTGCTTCACCAATCATGGCCCATAGCCGCGAAGAAATGGAAGACATGGTGAAGATTGCCCATTGCCTTGTCATCAATATTGGGACGCTCGATCGTATCTGGGTAGAACGTATGCGTTTTGCGATTAAACAAGCGAATATCTTTGGTAAACCCGTCATCCTTGATCCTGTTGGCTGTGGTGCAAGTAAGATGCGTACCGCTGTATCGCAAGAATTTTGCCAGTTAGCCGATAAATTGATTATCCGGGCTAATGCATCGGAAGTCATGGCATTAGCTGACCTTCAAAGCCACGTAAAGGGTGTGGATGCGCTGGATACCAGTGATTCTGCCATTATTGCGGCACAAAAAGTGATTAAACAATATGGTGTAGAGCAGGTGGTGATATCTGGTGAGCAAGATTTTGTTGTTTCTGATAACACCATTTATCGTCTCGATAACGGTCATGATCTAATGCCTAAAATTACTGGCATGGGATGCACGCATACTGCCTTAACTGGAGCTTTTGCATCCATTGATTTTGCGTCCGCAGGGCTTTGCGCAACCGCTGTTCTTGGTATCGCAGGAGAATTAGCAGGTAAACAAGCACAAGGGCCAGGTTCATTACAGATGCATATTTTAGATAAGTTACACGGGGTCGATGCGCAAGCTATCGAATATACTTTGGAGTGTGGAAAATATGATCCAGAATAGGGCTTTTAATTACCCATTATATTTAGTCAGCGATGAGCACACGTGTGGAGATGAACTGAAAGTATTGATTGAACAAGCCTTACTTGGTGGTGTGTCGATTATACAAATTCGACATAAAAACCATGATGTTCGCGAGTTTATAGAAAGGGCTCAAACAGCAAAGCAAGTGATTGACCGATTTAATGCTGAACACTACCAAGATAAGTCGTTTGTACCTTTGATAATTAATGATCGAGTGGATGTGGCTTTGGCGGTCAATGCGGATGGTGTGCATTTAGGCCAGTCAGATATGCCGGTGGATATCGCCCGTCGCCTGATTGGGAAAGATAAGATCCTTGGTCTAACGGTTGAAAGCCCAGAACAGCTTAACAACGCACAACACTTTGAGGTTGATTACCTTGGGATCAGTACCATTTTTAATACTGCGACAAAAACCAACACGAAATATGAGTGGAAAATAGAAGGTTTGATGAAAGCGGTACAACAGAGCGAAAAGCCGCTAGTCGCAATAGGGGGGATTACCGTTAATAACATTGAAAAAATAGCCAAAACTGGGGTGGATAGCATGGCATTGGTGTCAGCAATTTGTGCAAACCCTGACCCTCAGGCGGCGGCAAAACATCTAAGAGAATTGATGATCCTAAGTTCCAACTCATGATTGATGGTGGACCGTGTATTAGAGCGATGATTTCTGCAAGCGTCGCTCTAATAGTTTAGCGCCACCTCGATAAACGAATAATGACCACAAGATCAGCCCACAACCGATGACTTTACCTATCGGCATATCATCCCCATAAAATACAACGCTGAGTGAACTCGCCCATACTGGTTCTAGGATCATAATGATGGCTGCATTGCCAGAAGTAGTCAGCTTTTGTCCTACCGTTTGCATCACATAACGAAGACTCGTGGCAACAATCGTGCTCAAACCTAACCACATCCATGTTGTACTTGAAATGGTTTCTGGCCATTGTTCTAGTAATAGTGATGCAATTGATGCGACGACACCAACAACCATTAATTGAATACAAGCTAGCGCTAAACTGGGAATGGTTTGCGCATATTTCGCATTAAAGTTGAAATGGAAAGCTAACAAGATCGCCGAGATCAAAAACCAAATTTGGCTAGGTGAGTGATGGTATCCATTTGATAATGATAAGAAGCCTAAACCAAGTACGGCAAAGGGCAGTGAAACCCAAAACATACGAATCGGTCTTTGTTTGAATAGCAGCCAGCCGACAAATGGCGCGAATAGCATCGCAAGGCTAGAAATAAAAGCACCTTCTGCCAATGTATCGGTGACTGAAATTGCGGTGACCCAAGTTAATAAGGCACCAGACATAATGACACCAACGCTGGCTGCATTAATCACTTGTTGACGGCTAAGCGCACTCAAACTCTTATAGCAAAAAGGAACGAGGAGCAGAGAGGCAATAACAAACCGAGTTCCAATAAAAGCAAAAGGGGGCAGTTCCGCTATTGCCTGCTTAGAGAATATCCAACCAAGACCGGCAAAAATCGTAGTAAAAATAAGTATAACAGTGGCTTTGAACTCTTGGGTCATACGGTAAGACATCTAAATATAAAGAAAAATTAGAGTAACACGCAGGCGCAGAACTTGTCGTGAAATTGTTTAGAGTTTTTAGGAATAACGTGAACACTGAGAAATACAAAAGCCCTAGGCCAATCATGACCTAGGGCTTTAACATTAGCGGTTATTTACTATAACGATTGCTCGATATCGAATTAAGCAGATTTTTTCATTGCTAGCTCAATTTCACCAGCGTTAGGATCGTTGAAAGCATCAACATCCATTTCATTTTCTGATTTTGCAACGATACAAGTGACTACGCTGTCACCAGTAATGTTCACGGCTGTACGGATCATATCCAGTAAGCGGTCAACACCCATGATTAACGCAATACCTTCAAGAGGTAGACCAACTTGGTTTAATACCATTGCTAGCATGATCAGACCGACACCTGGAACACCTGCTGTACCTACAGAGGCGAGGGTAGCCGTTAAGATCACTGTCATGTAGTCGCCGATACCTAAATCAACATTGAATGCTTGTGCAATGAATGCTGTCGCGACACCTTGCATGATTGCCGTACCATCCATGTTGATGGTTGCACCAAGTGGAATCGTGAACGAAGCAATTTTGTTGCTCACACCTAAGCGGTGGGTAGCCGTTTCCATTGTGATAGGTAGCGTTGCGTTTGAAGAAGCCGTTGAGAATGCAAACATAATGGCATCTTTCATTTTCTTCCAGAACGCGATCGGATTCAGACCTGAAAGAACTTTAAGCAATACGCTGTATGTCACAAAAGCATGAATTAGCAAAGCGGCAACCAATACTAGGAAGTAGGCAGCAAGATTTGCGATAGCTTCTAGACCAAGACCCGTAAACAGTTTCGCCATTAGGAAGAAGATACCGTAAGGTGCCACTTCCATTAAAATAGTCACTAACTTCATGATGACTTCATTAACATCACTGAAGAAGTTAGCCACACGTTCACCAGGTTTGCCTGCAAGGCTAATTGCAATACCGAATAACACTGCAAAAACGATAACTTGCAAAGTGTTACCTTGTGTCATTGCTGCCATAGGGTTACTTGGGAACATACCAACGATGACTTCACCTAATGATGGTGCACTCTGAGCACTAAAAGAAGCGGCAGAAGTCAGATCCGCACCCGCACCAGGTTGTAGGAAGATCCCCATAAATAGTGCAAGTGTGATAGCAATCGCGGTTGTTGTAATGTAGAAGGCCAGTGTTTTACCACCTAAACGGCCCAGTGTGCTGATGTCTTTTAGCGAGCTAGTTCCGCAAACTAAAGAGACAAAAACAAGTGGGATAACAAGCATTTTTAAGCTGGCAATAAAAATTTTACCACCAACATCAAACAGTCCATTTACTAGGTAAGTATCTATAAACTGGTTGTGTGAAAAGAAGTTTTGGATGAGTAAACCACAAATGATACCGGCAACCATACCGAAAATGATTTTACTCGTCAGTGAGCGTTTCTTTTTGTTGTTGTCGTTCGTCATGAACTGATCTCCATATGAATACTTTGTACAACTTTCAAAGTGACATGGAGAGTATCAGATCTCACCAAGATCTCGGCTCGTTTGTAAGAAATTATGACCCACCAATGTGATCTTAGTCACGATTAATACTGTATTTTGACAGTTTGTTATTTGTGTGTTTAAGGAATGTTATCTCAATATGGTTATTTATCTGGCGGTTTATCTTACATATTGTAGCCTGGTTAGAGATAAAAACTAATAGATATATCATTTGCAGTAAGATGAAAATCAAGTGTATTGGATACGCAAGCCAATCAAATTCGCTACTATAACAATAAACTCAAATGTTACTGCTTTGTTATTGAGCTGTATTTGATTGCTAATTGAACATATAAACTTGACCTCTCAATTAGTTATTGAATAGAGAAACCATAAGGGTATCATTAATAAAAGCATTACAATTATTATGGTTAATTATAACAGTATCATCAATTAGGGCACAAAGGAAATAATATGGATAAAAAAGACAATGGCGGTATTCCGCTGCATAGTGGGGAGGCTAACCCCATCGACACGGACTATCAGGTCGGACAGGACAATGTTGTTTTATCTGTCGGACCCTTTGGTTTAGATATTCACAACCGAGTTTTTGCGGTTTCAGGTCTCGCTATTGTCCTTTTCGTGATAGTAACGTTACTTTTCCAACAGCAGGTTGAACCCATTTTTGTTCACATGCGTGACTGGTTAACTTCCTATCTAGACTGGTTTTTCCTTTTATCTGGTAACATTTTTGTTGTCGTCTGTTTGGGTTTAGCCATTTCTCCACTGGGTCGCGTACGAATCGGCGGTACTGATGCTAAGCCTGATTACTCTTATAGCGGCTGGTTAGCAATGCTATTTGCCGCGGGCATGGGAATTGGTTTGGTTTTCTTTGGTGTATCAGAGCCTATGTCTCACTTTAGTACCGCGCTAGGAGGACCTGTATTTGAAAATGGAGTGCGTACCGACTGGGCACCACTTGGTGGAGCGATGGGTGATACCGAAGCGGCGCGTCAATTAGGTATGGCTGCAACAATATATCACTGGGCTTTACACCCATGGGCAATCTACGCTCTGTTAGCATTAGGCTTGGCGATCTTTTCTTTTAATAAGGGACTTCCGTTGACTATGCGCTCTGTCTTTTATCCTATTTTAGGTGAAAGAGTTTGGGGTTGGCCTGGGCATATCATTGATATTCTCGCCGTTATTGCGACCGTATTTGGTCTAGCTACCTCGCTGGGCTATGGTGCATCACAAGCGGCAACGGGACTTAATTTCTTATTCGATATTCCATTTAATAACACCACTCAAATCGTTCTGATCGTGGTCATAACGGCATTTGCGTTAATCTCTGTTGTTGCGGGTCTTGATAGCGGGGTTAAGCGATTATCAGAAATTAATATGGGTTTAGCTGCACTGCTATTGTTTTTCATCGTTGTAGTAGGGCCGACTTTAGCGATCGTTACTGGCTTCTTTGAAAATATCTGGTCATATATTAAAGAGATACCAGCTTTATCAATGCCGTTTGAACGTGAAGATGTAAATTACTCTCAAGGTTGGACTGCATTTTACTGGGCATGGTGGATTTCATGGTCACCATTCGTAGGTATGTTTATTGCGCGTGTTTCTCGTGGACGTACCGTGCGTGAATTTATCTTCTGCGTATTGATTGTGCCATCAACCGTTTGTGTATTCTGGATGTCTGCTTTTGGTGGTACCGCGATTGATCAGTTTGTGAATGCTGGCTATGAAGCGGTAAAAGATGCAGATCTACCATTGAAATTATTTGCAATGTTAGGTGCCATGCCATTATCGAGTATTACCTCCATTGTCGGAATTATCTTGGTGGTTGTGTTTTTCATAACATCATCAGATTCAGGTTCATTGGTTATCGATACTATTTCAGCCGGTGGTAAAGTGGATGCACCAACACCACAACGTGTTTTCTGGTGCACATTTGAAGGCTTAGTAGCGATTGCATTACTACTTGGTGGAGGTTTGGCTGCTGCACAAGCCATGGCAGTAACAACCGGGTTCCCATTTACCATCGTATTGTTGTTCGCGACATTCTCACTGATTTTGGGTTTGATGAGCGAACCTAGACCGGTGAAAAACGCAAAATAACGTAGAATACTTAAAGATCAAAACCCCAACATGCTGAACTTATGTTGGGGTTTTGTTGTTTTTGAGATTGAGAACGTAAGGATAGGGTACTCTTAGTACAAAACCAAAAAAGCCAGACTAATTGAATTAGTCTGGCTTTCTTATATGGTGCGCCCGAGTGAACTCGAATCACCGACCCCTACCATGTCAAGGTAGTACTCTAACCAACTGAGCTACGGGCGCATAATTTTATTTGTATGGTAGAAAGGTGATGAATCACCGAGCTTTACCAACTGCGACCATGTCAAGGTAGTAGATTAACCAACTGAGCTACGGGCGCATAATTTTATTTGTATGGTAGAAAGGTGATGAATCACCGAGCTTTACCAACTGCGACCATGTCAAGGTAGTAGATTAACCAACTGAGCTACGGGCGCATAATTTGTTTCAAGCGAATACATTATCCACTAAATCATTTTGAAAATGGTGGGTCCGGGCGAACTCGAATCGCCGACCCCTACCATGTCAAGGTAGTACTCTAACCAACTGAGCTACGGACCCAATTTGCAAAATGACTTATGTTCTTGAGAACGGACAAGATATTAACCACGCGATCTCAAGGTTGCAAGCACAAAATGAACAGTTTGAGAGTGTTTGTCGACTTTATGCGCTGAGTGGCGTTTTTTTATTCTATTTGTTGATTTTCGATTGTTGGATAAAAGCTTGTACAAAGTCAGCTACGGCGTCTAAATCATTAATATCTAAACAAGGTAATGTGGTCTCAGGTGTAGAATCCGCTACGATGCCAATGACGCTAGCGTCTTGTGGAAAAAGCCAAGGTTTATTTAAGGCTTGTCGATGTAATTCCATTTTAGGGAAAATGATATTCTTGCAACCTTCCACTAAGATGAGGTCGAGTTCTTGAGTGTTAAATCGACTTAAAAGGTATTCAAAGCTTGGCTCTTGTTCTGGCGTTTCTGTCACCATTGCAAAACGTTGATGAGAGGTAACAAGCATTTGGTCGGCACCAGCTTTACGTAAGCGGTAGCTGTCTTTTCCAGGTATGTCGATATCAAAATCATGGTGTGCATGTTTGAGCATGCCAACACGAATTCCGCGTTGCTTGAGTCGCGGCAACAATGCTTCAAGTAATGTTGTTTTGCCTGTACCGCTGTAGGCAGCAAAGCCGAGTACTGGGATAGGAAAATCGTTCAATGCATTCATCATATTCTTTTATTGATCAATTTGAGATGACAGTTGCAATAAGTCATCGGGTGTATTGAGATTGATAAACATAGACGCACAATCACTGAAATCAACGGTTTCAACTTGGCAATTAGCAAAGAAGAGTTGCACCTTTCTATCTCCGTTTTCTAAAAACTGTGTTAGCTTTTCTTGAACCGTTTTTTTGTATAGAGCGAAAACCGGTTGAATATGTACTCCATCAAATGCGACCAATATTTCAGTAGCAGAATTCGCTTGGCGGATAAATCGTTCAATATAATCGTGGGGTAGATTAGGGCTGTCACAAGGCACCACGCCAACCCAGTCGAAGTTTTCAGAATGGGCTAATGCGGAATGAATTCCGGCCAAGGGCCCGAGAAAGCCTAATTTAAGATCTGAGAAGGTTGGCGCATAGGCTTGATAGTCTTCCAAATTACGGTTGGCATTGATCATAATATGCTGCGTTTGTGGGCGCAGCTTCTCAATAATATGTTCCACAAGAGGCTTGCCATGAAGCACAATCAATCCCTTGTCACTTCCGCCCATGCGACTTGCTTGCCCACCAGCCAAAATAACCCAATTTATGCTCGATTTATCAATCACGTCAGTGTCCAATTCATTCTATTTGCATCGATTATACAAGTTTAAGATCAACAAAATAGAACACGAATTTTATTTGCTCATAAATTATGCGCTAGGGTAAATAAAGTTTCATAAGGATATGGCTATGAAAAATAGACTCTTAGGATTTACCTCACTTGTCATTTGCTCTAGCTTTCCACTTACTACTCTTGCTAGCTATGGTCCATACCGGATCAAGAGTGATTTATAACATACTTTATTTGTTGAATATCGGCTTGTTACGCACGCTATCGTGGGCAATCGCGATGGGCTGTTCATTCGCTATTATGTGGCAATGTATTCCATTTTAATGACGAATATAAACATCACCGAATACTCGTTTTATTCGGTGATGTGTTGATATCAAAATGAGTCTTATAACGCTTTAAGCAACTCAGGTGTGATTTGCTCAAGTGAAGTAAGCTTATGATCGGCAATCACAAAGCGTGCTTGTTCACGTTGGCTTTCTTCTGGAATCACGATGGTTTTCATTTGTGCGGATTTGGCCGCTAATAAACCGGTGAATGAGTCCTCAAGTGCCACGCAATCTAATGATGATACGTCTAATGCCTTGGCAGCATTGAGATAGACTTCTGGGTGCGGCTTGCCATAAGGTAAACCTTCTGCTGATAAGACGGCTTCAAAAACACCATCGAGTTCTAATGCACCAAGAGTGGCTTGAATCAATACCATTGGAGATGAAGAAGCTAAAGCGATTTTCAAACCCGCTTGTTGGCAAGTTTCTAAAGCATGAAAAAGTCCTGGCATCATCGGTTTATGTTCTTTGACCAATTCAATCACTCTAGCTAAAACCATATCGCATACTTGTTCGCAGCTGTACGATTCCCAAGGCTGTGTACGGTAATATTGTTCCACGATCTGGTCAATGCGAATACCGGTTGTATCAATGGTATCTTGTAATGTGATTTTAACGCCCACGGTAGGGAATACTTCTAGTTGAGCTTGTTGCCAGAATGGTTCAGAGTCAATCATCAAACCATCCATGTCGAATACAGCAGCTTTAATCATTCTTAACATCTCTTATTTTTAGTGAACAGGACTGAGTCTAACATGGCAGTTAAACAGTGCAATCGAATATGTAATTGATTTGTTTATCACTGAAAATTATCAGTTCATGACTCGCAAGTCTCTTTATTGAATCAAGTTGTATGGGATAAAGCATTTAGATTGAAACCTTTTCATTCAAGGTGATTTCTATGAAAAAGTCGGATCTTCTTCTATATACATGTTCTGCCACAGCCCTCATTAATGCCGATATAGCCTTGGCTTCGTCAGAGCTAACACCCGTTTCAATTAAGCTGGCTTTCGCCAATGAATATCATGATGATCTACGTTTAGATGAGTATTGGTATAGCGAAAAGCTTGATGGAATTCGCGCCGTTTGGACTGGCTCTGAATTACAAACTCGTACTGGAAATACCATCCACGCACCAGCATGGTTTACTGAATCATTACCAAACGAAGCCTTAGATGGTGAGTTGTGGGCAGGAAGAAATCAATTTCAATTTGTTCAACGAACGGTCATGGATAGCAAGCCAAGTGCTGATTGGCAACACATCGTATTTATGGTGTTTGACCGACCTAATTCTTCACAAGATTTTGAGCAACGTTATCAGTGGCTACAAGATAAAATTGCTCCCATAGATAGTCCATATCTTGCTGTTGTTGATCACCATCCGCTTAACAGTGATAAACAACTTCAAGCATTGCTATCCAGTATTGAAGCCAAATCAGGTGAGGGAATTATGCTTCGACATCGATTTAGTCAATATCAATCAGGCAGAACGGATGATTTGATTAAAGTAAAGTCATATCAAGATTCTGAAGCCGTAGTTATGGGCTATAAACCTGGAAATGGTAAGTATGATGGGTTAACAGGTTCACTTTTAGTGAAATGGATGAATGGGAAAACATTTTATCTAGGCTCAGGGTTAAGTGATGAAGAACGGCAAAACCCACCACCGATTGGATCAAAAGTTAATTTTAAATATAACGGTTTAACACAAAGTGGTTTGCCTAGGTTTGCTCGTTTTAGCCATATTCGGGCAGAATAATAAAAACAAAGGCCGCTATATCATGCGGCCTTATTGGTACAAGTCTTGTTACTGTAATCTGGTTAGGCTTGGTAATACTCACTTAGCGTCATCTTAATGAGAAATTAAGCTGCACGGTGTCATCTTGTTTGTGTAACCAAAGTAGACGTTTAGTCAGCAAGAATGCCGCGGTGGTTAAGCCTAAGATAATACCAATCCAGAACCCCGTTACACCCATCGGTTCATCGGTGAACCATGTTGTCATACCGAGAATATAACCCGCTGGCATTCCAATGACCCAGTAAGAGATAAACGTGCGGCTAAAGATTGAGCCGGTGTCTTTATAACCACGTAAAGCACCAGCACCCACAACTTGCAATGCATCACTACATTGATAAATCGCAGCCATAAGTAATAAGTGTAGGGCGATGATCGTTACTTCCTGGTTATCGGTGTAAAGTGCAATGATTGAATCACGGAAAATTACCGTCAACAATGCGGTAACCACTGCGGTACCAAATGCTGCAAGCAATCCCACGTGCGTGGAAATTTTTGCACCTTCAACGCTTTGCTCGCCCAATTGATGCCCAACACGAATACTCACCGCTGCACCAATACTCATTGGTAGCATGAAGATCAATGATGAAAAGTTAATGGCAACTTGGTGCGCAGCAACCACTAATGGACCGAGTGGTGCAATGAGCAATGCGACAACGGCAAAGAGTGTCACCTCAAAAAATAATGCTGCAGCAATAGGGAAGCCTAAGCGGAATAAGCGGCGAAGCGAATGTGCGTTAGGCTTATGAAACTCACTGAAAATGTGAATGTTTTTGAATCGGCGTGCAATCAATACATAGCATAGCATGCACAAAAACATCACCCAGTATACAATTGCAGTGGCCACTCCACAGCCGACAGCGCCAAGTTCAGGCATACCAAACTTACCGTAAACGAAGATCCAGTTAAGCGGGATATTTAGCGCTAAGCCTAAGAATCCTAATATCATTGCAGGCTTAGTGAGAGACAAACCATCTGATAAGCTGCGCAATGTTTGGAATAGTAAAAATGCAGGCACAGCAAAGATCATGGCAAACATATAGCCGTTTGTTTTGGCTGCCATTGTGGGCTCAATATGCATGATCTCAAGAATATGTCGAGTTTGAGATAAGACCAAGATAATGGGAATCGCGACTAAAAAAGATAAGTAGAAACCTTGCTGAATCTCGTGAGCAATACGAATCTGGCGACCAGAACCATTGAGTTGAGCGACCACAGGAACCAGAGCTAACAATAGCCCAATACCAAATAAAATCGAAGGTAACCAAATACTTGAAGCGACAGCAACCGCTGCCATATCGGTCGCACTGACACCGCCAGCCATCACCGTATCAATAAAGCCCATGCCGGTTTGTGCTATTGACGCCAGTAAGACAGGAGTGGAGAGTTTGACAAGTATGAGGGTTTCTTTACGATATCGGTGCACACTAACTCCTAACAACATGAAAAGGTGGCATAACGGTAGGGATACTTGGGTATAAGTATATCCAGTTGTATACAATTAGCGATAAATATTTAACAAGATAGACATAAAAAAGCCCCCAAATTTGGGAGCTTAGCATATAAAATATAGCGGACTTGATTAGAAAGTGGGGTGATCTTCAACACCCGCAGTCAGTTGAATTTTTGCATTATCAACTTTGAGTTCTAAATGAATGGCATGATTACAAGATGGGCAATCGTCATAAAACTCTTGATTGCCAATAGATGAATCAATCGTCATTCCAATCTGGTGTCCGCAATGTGGACACGTTACTCTTTTTTCAGTGTATTTTATCATTGCTTTCCTCACTACGACTTCCCTGTATCAAGCTCAATGAACAACAAAATAGGCGGTTCAATTTGACCGAATTCATACTAACGCGCAAAGTTTCTTTATGATTGAAAATAAGCGAAAAGGTTGAATCACTGCAAACAAATGCTCAAAAAACGCTGCGTTTTGTTATTTGTCGCCAAAATTATTGGGTTACTTATTGCGTTCAGTATCCTTACTGAATCAATTTTTTATGCTTATCTGTAATTCTAGTCCATTAATTACATTTATATTCGACTCAGCTCTCATATTTATGAATTGTTAATTAAGTCATTGAATTAACAGCGCTAAATAATATCTTTAGCAAAGAGTGACTGAATCAGGGAATAAGACTGTTCGAGATAGTCACCGCCATATTGGTTGCAGTGACACAGTAGATAGTAGAGTTGATAGACTGACTTACGCTTTTCATAGCCAGAATCAATCAATTGTATACTTTCGTAACCAGAGAAAAAGTCAGGACCAAGGTCACTAAATGCTTCAGCGATAGCAAGATCGCACTCAGGATCTCCCCAGTAACTTGATGGGTCGTAACAAATGACACCATTTACCGATAGAGCATAATTATTGCGACTTAGGTTGCCATGCAGTAATGATGGTTTAGGGGAATGAGCACCTATGATGTGTTTTACTTTTGCTACGATTTCAGCAATATCACCTAGATCAATGCCTTTTTCTTTTAGTAACTGAAGTTGCCAACCAATCCTATATTCTGAAAAGAACAAGCCCCACTTTTTATGCCAAGCATTAGGTTGAATATTAAGCCCAACATAAGTATCGGCGTCATAACCGTATTCTCTTTGTTCACCCCATTGATGAAGTTTGGCTAATTGTTGACCAAAGGCATATTTATCTTTTGGTAGTTCGAGGGGCTTAGTCGGAAGAAAGTTTAAAATCAAAAAAGCGTTTTCTTTCGTTACGCCTGCTATCACCGGTTGAGGAACGGAGAGGGTGCTAGTATGAAGTAGATTAGAAAGGTTTTCGATTTCAGATTCAAACTTTTGTAGATATTCTCTATCGTTTACTTTAACAAAGTAACGTTGCTGGCCATCAGAGATCATATAGCATTGGTTGCTATCGCCGCCAGATAACTTTTCTCTTTCTTCAATGTTAAATTCGAAAGCCAATATATCTGAAAGTTGCTGCGAGATACCTTGCCACATAGTGACCCCCTAAGCTCAAAGAATATCTACCTATGACATTATCTTAGTTGAAGTTTTGAGTTAGAGAGCTGTACCGCAAAAATAACGAATAATTTTCACCCAATTGGCAAAGCAGATTATTTTCAGCTAGGTGGATTGATACGCCTGAATTGCCAGAATTTACTTGCCCAATAGGGGTTATCTAAACGAGAGATGATGACACCTTTTGAAGTAGAAGCATGCATGAATTGGTTTTCGCCTATATACATACCTACATGGCGTTGATTCCAACTGGTTTTGAAAAAGACGAGATCCCCAAATGCTGCTTGGTCTTCAGGAATATAACGACCTTGTTTACTTTGAAGTTCCGTCGAGCGAGGTAGGTGAAGTTGATAAATGGTCGACATGGTAACTTGCATAAATGCTGAGCAATCAATGCCTTTCTTGCTGGTTCCACCAAATCGATACGGTACGCCAGACCAAGAATGATACAGTTGAGTGAATTCTTGTTTTTCTGTCGGAGTCGAAGGTAGAGGTTCTGGCGGAGGTGTTGAAGCACAACCCGCGACTAAAGACAGCGTTAATAATGGCAAGATCAGCGCTTTTTTCATGTCTACCTAAGAAAAGTTTAACCAAATAAACATGGATGCTAGCTTATAATATTGATGGAGTAAATATTTCAAATTCTAGAATTGTTAGCGGTGTCAAAATGAACGAAATATGAATGAAAAAACGGCAGATAAACGGAGTGTCATGCTAACTTGATCTTGAATCACAGATTGTGCAATAAGTTTATGGATAATAACCCTAATTTGAAAATTTTTGACTTTATGTTTTATGGAGAGTGTCGATGTATTATGGATTTGATGTCGGTGGTACCAAGATTGAGTTTGGTGCTTTTAACGAAAAATTAGAAAGAGTTGCTACAGAGCGCGTCCCAACTCCAGGTGAAGATTACCAAGCGCTACTTACCACGCTTGCTGGATTGGTTGCCAAATACGATGAGCAATTTGGAGTAAAGGGGTTAGTCGGCCTTGGTATCCCTGGAATGGAAAGTGTTGAAGACAATTCATTAATGACGTCAAACGTACCTGCAGCTAAAGGGAAGTTCTTACGTAAAGATCTTGAAGCTTTGATTGATCGCCCTTTGAAAATTGCCAATGACGCTAACTGTTTTGCACTGTCTGAAGCTTGGGATGAGGAACACCAAGGTAAAGAGAGTGTTCTTGGCTTGATCTTAGGTACTGGTTTTGGCGGTGGTATTGTCGTTAATGGTCATGTTGTTTCAGGTGGCAGCCACGTTGCGGGTGAATTAGGTCATACTCGTATGCCACTAGACGCTTGGTTTTATTTAAGTAATAGCATGGAAGGGAAAGAAGCGCCTTTATTTAGCTGTGGCTGTGATAAAAAAGGCTGCATTGATAACTACTTGTCAGGCCGTGGCTTCGAACAGCTTTATCACCATTACTATGATGAAAAACTCAAAGCGATTAATATTATTCAAAATTATCAACAGAATGAGCCGAAAGCGGTCGAGCATGTGAATCGTTTTATGGATTTTCTTGCGATTTGTTTAGGTAATATTTTTACTGCGTTTGATCCTGATGTTGTGGTTCTTGGTGGTGGTCTATCAAATTTCGAAGCTATTTATGAAGAGATGCCAAAACGTATACCACCGCATTTATTGTCAGTTGGAAAGGTGCCAAAAATCATCAAAGCAAAACATGGTGACTCAGGCGGTGTTCGCGGTGCGGCATTCTTGAATATCAGTTAGTCTCAACTGCTATGACTCACAATAGACTTCTAACTGACTAATATCAGAGTTTAAGAAAATAACAAAAAGGCTTTAAGTGATGAACTTAAAGCCTTTTTTGATGCGTTTGACATTTATTACTTTGAATATGCAATTGTGTAATAGCGAAACAGAGTAATAGTGCAACGAGGGTAATTTGACTATTGGTTTTTCTTTTTCTGACCAATACCAATGTTTTCTTTTGGCATTAATGTGATTTTGCCAAATCCAAGTTTACGGAAGTGAGCATCTCGGTAATCACGAACCGTTTTTGTGTCGGATACCGCTTCAATTGCTTGTTCCATCTTTAAATATTCACGTAAATCGATTCCTTCGTGGGCAGCAACGGCCTCATGGATAGAATGATAGTCGCGATAACTAAATGCGAGCGTTTTTTCTTCATTTTTGTAGGTGTATAAAATAGTACGAGACATAACGACCTTATGGCTTATTGCATAGTAGAACGAACCGCAATCATCGGCGGGTTAATATTGTGACGACGAAACTCTTTCATCACTCGAAGCGTAATATCGGTTTCAAACAACTTTTCATAAACAGTATCAACCACATATGCTTTACATGTGAGTTTAATCGCTAGGTAGTTATCGGCAATTTCTTGGCTGACTAGCACGACAACAGGTTTAGGCAAGTGGATATAACGACTAGAAGAGGCGGCTTCTTGAATTAAATCACGCGCCAAATTGATGTCTTGATCCATACCGATATAGAACGGAATCACGCACTGCATATCCAATGCACCATAGTTACCGCTCATGGTCACTTCACTCAAGAATTTGTTATTTGGGATAGTGATGATGTCATCGGTCAGAGTTCTCATACGCACTGAGCGTAAACCTATGGTAATGATATCTCCGTAATTACCCTCAAATGTTACGCGGTCACCAACTTGGAAGGGGCGGTCTATCATAACCGTCAAACCTGCAATGAAGGAGGCCGCTAGGTCTTTTAAGGCAAAACCGATCGATACCGCAAGCGTACCACCAATCAAGGTTAAGATTTGATCGTTGATTCTAAAGCTCATCATGAAAACGACGATACCTGCGGTCATATACACCAAGAACTGGAAAAATGACTGTAGTTTTTGCAGCACCATTCGATATTGAACGAACTGTGAGCTAAAGGTTTCAACTAACTTATTGGTAAAGCGTAATAAAACCCAGGATGCAAAAATCACCACAAATGAAAAGAAGACGCCACCCCAGCGGATAAGGCTAGTAAATTGAGTGATATTTTCTAGGTGGTTAGCAGTTTCATCAGCAGCAAATACCGATGTGGATAAAACAATTAGAAAAAGAAATGCGAATATTTTTTTCATTCTACTTCACCAATAAGTGTTGACGGTGTAAGGCATTGGTAATGAATCGATACCAGTGATCGGAAATACGAGCTTTATCACCTGACCATTCAATATAGTCACGGCTTTCAAAGTAGCGCAGGGTGCCAATAACTTCAGGAATGGTTAATTGGGTACATTCCGATAATTCTTCCGGTGTTGAAACCTCAAGTTGTACAATCGATCGCAGAATGGCCAACATAGGTTTTGGCATTTTTTCTAACTCATCCGATTGCGGAGCTTGGAATAAGCGGACCACCACTTTATCGGTTTGTTGGTCTTTACGCAGTGATAGGCGGAAGAAACGCAATGCGACGGTAGGGTTACCGTCGGCATAATGCCATAAGATGCGATAGAAGCCATGACGAGCACGTTCTTCCTCAGAAACGTCATCTTGATCCCATTGCTTAGGTAAGTTTAAATCGTCAAATGATACTGGGTTGTCGACATTTTGATTTAAACGAGAATCCAAGAGTTCTGATATTTGAGACTCCGTCCAACGTGGCATAAACGTCACCAAGTCAAACAATAAGCGTTCACCTCGAGCACGGTCGACAAATCGCCAGCTGGATTTCTCAATGGCTAATAGCACTCGGTGGTTTTTCTTAGAACGGCGCATCAAATTGGCAAATTTCATCAAACCAGATAAACCACCAACCATTGGCTTAACCAAGCGTTGAGCATTATCAACTGTAATCAAATAGTTGGTTTCACTTTTGCGAAGGTGCGCCAGCACTTGAATATCTGTCGATTCCGCACTTAAACCTAATTGTTCCGCTAGGTCAGCAATCAATTCGGCATAACCAGAATTAGGGCAATTCAAGTAAATAGCTTGTGCATTATTCACACGGTACAAAATTTGTTTCAACAAGGTCGTCGTGCCGATTCCACGTTCACCAGACACCACACACATAGCAGGGCTGTCAGAAAGGATATAACGGGATAACTGCTTAATCTCTTCGGTCGCATAACCAATCAATTCACTGTCTTCACTGCCTGGTAAGACGTACTGATAAATGTCGTCACCTTTCAGTTTCACCAAATTAGTATTGCTACCACCATTATCACTTTGTTTAGCGACTTCAATACGGAATAGGTAAGCTAGGGCTTGGCTGAAGAAGGCATAGTTTGACAAATTAGAGATAATAAATTGCTTCACATTTCGTGAAAAAATCCAAAACGTCATGATGGCTGTGGAAATCGTCGATAATCCAAAGCTATTTTTATGATTAACGGCCCATTGTGCCCAAATTGGCTGATCGTGGTTCTCATTTGTTTCTCTAAAGACGTATGGTTTCCATTTTTTCAGAACTAAAACAGTAATAAAAATAAACCAGAGGAACATAAGGCTCGATACCCAATGGTAAATCGTACCTTCACCGACCGTCGTTTTCGTGATTTGTAGCAACACACCTGCGCCAATCACGCTCCACACATAATAACGAATAGTGGAGAGGCGGAGCGCAATGATGTCTTTCGATGTACTGCGACTATTGCGATAAACAAATTCTAAAATGAATTTAACCGCAATAGATCCACCTAATACCCACCATGTGAAAATATCTAGGAATTTGACATGTTGAAGGCTTTGTAGACCTGAAAGAATGTCGAGGGAAACCGTGATGGCTATTAACCATGCAATGGGCTTATTCGCTTTACTGATATACCAAATAAGACGAATCCAAAGCGGGGGAGCATTCGTGGTTTCTAGCTTAGATTTCCGGAAATGACGAATCATATCCGGGCTATTACGTAGCCACCAATTTAAGATTAAATAAACTAAGAATAGTTTGATGACCATAGCAATAACCGGAACCGGGGAAATCGCTAAATCTTCGATAAATTGCTTAAAACTTTGGATTTGAAAATACAGCAAAAACTGAGCGTTTAGCTGTGTAATATGTATTTCATTCTTAAACTGAGTGACACCGAATGGACCAAAGCCAGTCAATTTGTTATACACTCGGCTATCAACCAGTTTCAACAAATTCTGCTTTGAGCGATTGAAGCTGTGTAGAGTTAAATAATATTCTTGCGTTGTGATCCATGCGTCTTCACCATCTACTTTTCGATAGGTTTTTAGCGCCGATTCAAAGCCTTTGGTATTGACGCCAATTTGATAAAGTGTGGTAGAAAGAAGTTCGTCAATCTTGGCATGATCTGCCGCAGTCATGAATAATGGGTCAGGTAGTTCCTCTACTTGCTGTGCAATTTTTTCAGCACTGCTCGATATTTGGGGCACTTTGGTTTGGTGAGTAGGTTCCCATTCGGCATGTGCACCTAAAGAAAAAAAGAGTAGTAAGGTTATTAAGGTTTGGTAAATCTTACCCATGGACTTCACTTATAAATAGTTGATAGGTCTAAACTTTGCTAATCAGCAAACTGAATCATAGCTCATTACCTAATAGATTGTCATTAAACCATCAGATCAATTCTGGAATTGATTGTTTTCAACATTTATATTTTCGAAATCATAGCTTAAATCAATAGCTAAACTTGGAAAGTCGATCTATCACTGATCTTTGAAAATTCGATTTTTTATTCCATTTAAAACCAAGTAAATTTAAGAGATAGAACGACTTGCCACTTGATGGTTTACAACCGTTGTGTCGGTCAGAAAAAAGACAAAGGAACTGCCATGTTTTTTCCATATCAAAATATTGTTGTATTAACTGGCGCAGGGATATCTGCAGAGTCGGGTATTCAAACCTTTCGCGCTCAAGATGGATTATGGGAAAACCATCGAATTGAGGATGTAGCGACACCTGAAGGTTACGCGTATGATCCTGAATTAGTTCAAGATTTCTATAATCGACGTCGACAAAGTTTAAAGAACCCGCAGGTAAAACCGAACGCAGCCCATCAAGCCCTTGCGGAATTAGAGCGCAAACTGGAAGGCAAGGTTACCATCATCACGCAAAATATTGATAATTTACATGAGCGCGCTGGTAGTGAGCATATTATTCACATGCATGGTGAGCTATTAAAAATTCGCTGTCCTGAATCAAATCAAGTGTTTGAATGCCAAGAAGATGTTGGCGTTCATGATTTATGCCATTGTTGTCAAATTCCAAGCCCTTTACGACCGCATGTTGTTTGGTTCGGCGAAATGCCGCTACAAATGGCTGAAATATATGAAGTAATAGAAGATGCTGACTTATTTGTTTCTATTGGCACTTCAGGGGTAGTTTATCCTGCTGCTGGCTTCGTACATGATGCAAAAATGCACGGCGCACATACGATTGAAATCAATTTGGAGCCTAGTGCAGTGGAAAGCGAATTCGCCGAAAAGCGGTATGGAAAAGCCAGTATAGAAGTCCCCAAATTAGTCAAAGAGCTCTTAGGGTAAAGCGTAAATATATTGGTGATAGACCAAAAGAAAGCCGCTAAATTTAGCGGCTTTCTCATTAGACTTAAACGGGCAGTTATATGATCAGTTCATATCAACTTTCAGTTTTTGGAAGTACTCTTCGTATAATACGTTCGCATCACCTACATCGTCTTGCCACTCACCTGAATCTAATACTTTTTGAGGTGGGAAAACGTCTTGATCGTGAGCAAAATCCTTAGGCAGCAATGGATATGCTGTCTTCACAGGTGTTGGGTAACCAATGGTCATCGCAATTTTTGCTGCGTTTTCAGGACGTAATAAGAAATCAATCATCTTATACGCCGCTTCAGTGTTTTTCGCACCTGATGGAATCGCTAGGCTATCCATCCAGAAGATAGCGCCTTTTTCTGGCCAAATGATATGAACCGGTGCGCCTTCTTTACGAGCCATGTATGCTGAACCATTCCACAACATACCTAGTGATGTTTCACCCGCGAGATAAGGGTTAGCTGGGAAGTCTGAGTTGAATACCAAAACGTTCGGCATCAACTTCTTCAATTCTTCATAGGCTTCTTTAATTTGGTCAGGATCCGTGGTGTTACCTGAGTAGCCAAGTTTAGTTAGGGCAATATGGAACAATTCACGAGGGTCGTCCATCATCATCAATTGACCAACCCATTTTGGATCCCATAAATCATCCCATTTTTTGATAGATGATTTATCAAGCATATCGGTATTAATACCAATACCGGTAGCACCCCAAATGTATGGGATTGAATAATCATTACCAGGGTCAAAAGGTTTATTGAGATAGTTAGGATCTAGGTCTGCGAAATGAGAAAGCTTAGATTTATCTAGCTTCATTAACATGCCTTCTTTACGCATTTTTGAAACAAAGTAAGTTGAAGGCACGACGAGATCGTATCCTTTACCTTGTGTTTTTAATTTAGCGTACATGGATTCATTCGACTCATAAGTAGAGTAAATGACCTTGATACCTGTCTCTTTAGTGAAGTCTTGCAGAACATCGTTAGGGATATATTCAGACCAGTTATAAAAATAAAGCTCTTTATCTTCCGCGTGAGCAAGACCTGTCGTAAATGTTGCGGCCAATGCAGCACCGACAAGAAGCTTAGACCATGTCTTCATTGATTTCTCCCTATGTAGAATGGTGGTTTGTTGATATTTGCAATATGTCAAAAAACGACGATAAGTATTGTAAAAAAACAGTGAGAGTATAGCCATATAAATTGATTTTTAAAGCATTTAAACACAATTCATCCATTTTAATGACAATATACTCAAGTGAACGCAAGGTGCAGAACTCAGCGCTGCAGTCGGAGTTTTAATCATGAAATATTTATGGAATTCACCTTTCAGTTAACCGGATATCGCTTATAGGTTCAAAATGAGCAAACTATAGAAAACGCACAGGCTAATAGAAAGTTATCAAAAAGCAAAAAGCCTGCATTAATCAAACAGAATAATGCAGGCTTTGAATAGGGTGAACAATTGATTTTTACTTCACTTTATCTCGTGCAAGTGCCTGTGAAAGCATAACCAGAATTAAAGACACCACTAACATGACCGTGGCCAGCGCATTAACTTCCGGTGAAATGCCAACTTTTACCATGGAATAAATTTTCAAAGGTAAAATTTCATAGCTTGGACCAGTAACAAACGAACTGATAATCACATCATCTAAAGAAAGGGTAAAGCTCAATAGCCAACCTGCAGCAACGGCCGGTTTCGCTAATGGTAAAATGATGCGCTTTAAAATGATCCATTCACTTGCGCCTAAATCTTTCGCCGCTTCTAACATTTTCACATCGAACCCTTTTAAACGGCTATAAACCGTCACTACCACGAAGGGCAGGCAGAAGGTGATATGAGAAATAAGTAGAGTGAGTAAGCCAAGTTCAAAACCAATCACAAGAAATAAAGCCAGTAATGAAATCGCCATCACGATATCTGGCGACATCATGACCACAAAGAGCAGGCCATTGACCGCAGCTTTGCCTTTAAATTGATATCGGAACAGAGCGACTGCAGTTAAGCTACCAATGATAGTCGCGGCAGTTGCAGAAAAAACGGCTACTGTGATTGAGTGTCCGGCGGCTTGAATTAAGCTGTCATTATTAATTAATTCGCCATACCATTTGGTTGTAAAACCACCCCATTTAATGCCAAACTTACTGGCATTAAATGAGTTCACAATCAGGACAATAATCGGTAAATATAAGAACAAATATACCAGGCTTAAAAAGCTAGACTTGGCAATGTTTCCACCAACAGACTTTTTCATTAGTCTAACTCCACCTTTTTATTCAACAACTTACCAGCTCTGTAGTAGGCATAAAGCATCAAAGCCATCACGATAGTCAGGGCAATACTCGTCGCCGCACCAAATGGCCAATCACGAGCATTTAGCACCTGGCTCTTAATCACATTACCGATCGATAGATTTTTCGCGCCACCTAATAGGTCCGACACATAGAACATACCAAGTGCAGGCAATAGAACCAATAAACAGCCACCAATAATACCAGGCATCGTTAAAGGTAAAATCACACGCATTAGGGTTTGAATTTTATTGGCACCCAAATCTCGTGCAGCCTCAATATAAGTACGGTCCAATTTCTCAATGGCTGAATACAAAGGCAAGATCATGAAAGGCAACAATATGTAGACCAAACCAATCATGACTGCAGTTTCGGTGTACATAATTCGCATCGGATGTTCAATAACACCAATGGCCATCAAACTTTTATTCACAATACCTTGTGTACCTAACACGATCTTTAAGCCATATGTACGAATTAAAGAGTTCGTCCAAAACGGCACTATCACCATAAACAACATGAAAGGGCGATACTTTTCAGGCATTTTGGCCACAATGTAGGCAAAAGGATAACCTATAATCAAACACAAACCAGTCGCCACAATCGCCATATACAATGAGTGCATCATCACTTTTGCATAAAGTGGATCAAGCAAGCGTGTATAGTTGCTGAGCGTAAATGTTATGTCGATCAGATTGGCTTCATCACGAGTTAAAAAGCTCGTAATGATGATCATCAAGTTGGGGATAAATACAAACAGCATGAGCCAAGAAACAATAAGCAGCACAATGCTATTTTGAAGATTCAATTTCTTCATTTGCGTTTACTCGGCTTCTTTTTGAAATTGGCTCGTATGTGCATCGACAGGTAACACAACTTCCCAACTTTCAACCCAGGTAATAGAGACTTTTTGTCCAATAGAGTGATCCACATCGGGATCATCTTCGTTGAAGAACTCACTCACCATCACACGCATACCCGATTCTAGTTCAACAACCGAATCGAGCGTCATACCTTTGTAAGTACGCTCCGTCACGTGGCCCATAATGCCAATATCTTCAGATTCTTTAATTTCTTCAATTCGGATATCTTCCGGGCGAAGAAGAACATTAAGATGTTGGCCAGGCTCAACAGGACGTTTGTAGTGAACAGAGCACTCCACGTCATCAATTAATGCGGTAATGGTCTTTTCATCATTACGTTTAACTACGGTTGCTTCAAATGTATTGATTTCACCGATGAAGCTGGCGACAAACAGATTCTTCGGCTCTTCGTAAATTTCTCGCGGTGAGCCGTCTTGTTCAATCACACCATCACGCATGACGATAATACGGTCTGACATTGATAGCGCTTCTTCTTGATCGTGAGTTACGAAGATGAAGGTAATACCTAGCTGACGTTGAAGCTGCTTTAATTCTAATTGCATTTGTTTTCGCAATTTATAATCAAGAGCAGATAAAGATTCATCAAGAAGAAGAACTTTAGGTTTATTCACAACGGCACGAGCAATGGCAATACGCTGTTGTTGGCCACCAGAAAGTTGATTAGGTTTACGTTGCGCCATAGATTCAAGACGAACCATTTTTAACGCTTCTTCAACTCGAGAAGTAATGTCTGCTTCTGAGACTTTTTGCATTCTTAATCCGAAAGCAACATTTTCAAACACGGTCATGTGTGGAAAAAGGGCGTAGCTTTGGAATACCGTGTTGACATGCCTTTTTTCAGGCGGTTGGGAGGTCACATTTTCATCAGCAAGAAGAATCGTGCCTGAATCTACCGATTCAAAACCAGCGATCATTCTTAATACTGTTGTTTTGCCACAGCCAGAAGGTCCAAGAATAGTGAGGAATTCGCCGTGATTCACAGTTAAATCTAAGTTTTCAATGATTGATTTACCATCAAAACTTTTGCTGATGCCTGTCAGCTGAATAACCGTGGCGTTGTGATTAGGTTCAACTTTCAATTTCTGTATTTCTCCCAAGTAAGAACCGCAATGTAAGACACAAAAATTTGACGGCGGATCATAGTCGCCATTAACTAGAATTCCTAGCTTTTTTTGCCCTAAAACGCTTCAATTATCATCTAATAAGAAGCGCAATTCAAAAAAGATTGCTCACAGCGTAACAGAGATTGATTTACATAATGAAATGGTTATTAAAAGTCACAAACTCGCATAATCAATTTGCATGAGTATAATGAGCGGAAATTTGTAGAGTAATCATGCTGGATAACCGTTTTATGAGTAATAATGAAGAAAAAGAATTCAATGTTGGTGGCAGAGTAGATACCGCTTTGTCTGGACAGTATGAATTGAAAGCCAACAATATCATCAAAGAGGCTTGGCAGCTCACACTCAAGAATTTTTGGTCATTTTCACCTACGATCATCGTTTTAATCATTCTTCAGTTAGCCATTTTTATTATTGCTCTAAAAATGCAGTTAGGTGATCCCAGTGTTCTCTTTAGTTTGCTCGATGGGAGTGCTGATGAAGTCCAAATTCAAAGTATTATTCAATCTGTTATGGTGGCCAACTTTAGCTACGAAATTATCAGCGCGCCACTGTATGCTGGTGTTTGTTTAATGGCCATGAGTCACGCAACCGGCTTTAAAACACAAACCAACCATATTTTTAAAGGGTTACAATTTACTATCCCTGTCATGCTTGTCACGATAATGAGCTTAGTGCTACAGGGGCTATCTGGCTTACTTCTACCATTCTTATCACTATATTTATCGATGGCATTCAGCAATGCAGTTTTTCTAGTGTGTGAGAAACGTGTCACACCAATGCGTTCTTTATTCCTATCGCTACGTGCGATTAATAAAAAAATACTGGCCGTAACCCCAGTTTATATTTTGATCTTATTGATGTTTTTTGCTGCCGCTTTATTTTATGGCATCGGATTCATATTTGTTCTACCTTTCTTTTTCCATGTAAAAGGAATCATCTACCGAGATATGTTCGGTATTCGAATGCGCGTTATTCAATCCGGTGGCAGTAACACACCGCCGAACAATAACAATTCTTCTGGTAATAACGATAAAAAATCACAGGTATTTGATGCATGAGTAAAAAAGTCAGAATCCCTTTAATCATTCTTGCTTTCTGGGCGGTATATTATTTTCAAAATCATTATGACAAAACGCCAGAAGCAGATAAATCGCCAAAAGAGCAAGCCACTAAAGTGGTTAAGCAATCTGCGCCAGTCGATATCAATGAAAAAAAACAGCACTTTTTTGATACGCTACGACCTGGAATGCAAAAAGAGAATGCTCGTGTCTTGGCAGAGCGCAAGATCTTGCTTGAATTACAAAAGGAAATGAAAGGCGGTGAGTCCATACCAAAACCGTCTTCTGAAATACAACAGCTTGCTCAAGATTACGATGTCGCAATTCCTGAAACAGGTATAGATCAGGCTTGGCTCGACACCATGCTAAATAGAGTCAATGTATTACCTCAAGCTTTAGTACTTACTCAAGCTGCCAATGAATCAGCTTGGGGTTCATCACGCTTTGCTAAGCAAGGTAATAACTTTTTTGGACAGTGGTGCTATGTCGAAGGGTGCGGTTTGGTACCTCTAAAACGAGTCGAAGGTGCAACCCATGAAGTGGCTAAATTTGATTCACCACAGCAATCGATTCATGCTTATTTTATGAACGTGAACCGTAATGATGCCTATAAAGCGCTGCGTGATATTCGTGCTCAACTTGCTAAGAAAGGTGAGGATTTAAAATCACAAGAAGCGGCACTTGCATTGACGGATGGCTTATTGAGTTATTCTGAGCGTGGACAAGACTATGTCGATGATTTGCAATCAATGATCAAACATAACTCTGATTATTGGACGGTTAAATAATGCGGTTTAGTCAGTTCACTTTACCCGCCTTATTGAGCGGTGTTGCTTTATTTTCATTACCAACCATGGCTCAGCAGTATCAATTTAATTATTCGAAACTGTATAGCCAGATGAAAAACAATGTGAAAGAAGGGCACCCAGAAGTCAAAGTGGCATTCTTCTTTCAAGATCAAAGCAATGGTTCAATCTGTAAAATTGACAAAGCATGGATGGAAAAAGACAAGCATTATGAAGAGTTTGTTATTCCATCTTCTCAAGAATTGATCGTTCCGCTTGATAATAATTTACGTCAAGTCGGACCCATCGTGTATGTCGATACCGAAAAAGGTAAAACCTGTGATTTCTCAATGGTCGTGATGACTAAACACCCATTATCGGGTCATGTGAGCTACCAAAAAATCGCCGCATTATTACCTCAAATGGATAAAATGCTTGATGATTTAGGCGGCATGTTTTCGAGTTGGTTTTCACCAGAAGTGATTGGATTAACTCTAGAATTCTCTGACCTTCAGGACGGTGAAATTCTGTCTGCGGCAGGCTCAGTTTTCCCCATTAAGCAAGGTAAAGCGCAGATAAAGCTAGAAGATCTATCGTCGCAAGATTCTCTGATATTACCTAAAGAAACTTTCCGTGTACTGCCATTACTCAATAAGTCATCCAAGAGCTAATTGGTAGTGCTTTTACCTAACCAGAAAAATCCGTATAATCGGCGCCCCAACGATGTAACCTGTTTGCATAGTTTCGATAAACTATTTGTGAGTAAGTAATGAGTCAAGTCGATCCAAGAAAAGAAACACTGGAATTTAACAAACTTCAAAAACGCTTAAGACGTAATGTTGGTAACGCGATTATCGATTACAACATGGTTGAAGAAGGTGATGTGGTTATGGCTTGCATCAGCGGGGGAAAAGACTCTTTTGCTATGCTTGATATTCTACTTCAGTTGCAAAAGTCAGCCCCAATTGACTTTAAAGTGGTTGCCGTAAACTTGGATCAAAAACAACCAGGCTTTCCTGAGCATATCTTGCCAGAGTATTTTGAAACTTTAGATATTCCTTATTACATCGTGGATAAAGATACTTACTCCGTTGTAAAAGAAAAAGTACCTGAAGGTAAAACGACTTGTGGCCTTTGTTCTCGTTTACGTCGTGGGACTTTATATTCGTTTGCGGAGAAAATCGGCGCAACTAAGATCGCACTTGGTCACCACATGGATGATATCGTTGAAACTTTATTCTTGAATATGTTCCACGGTGCGCGCTTAAAAGCCATGCCACCAAAATTGCGCTCAGATGATGGTCGTAATGTGGTTATTCGTCCACTGACGTATTGTCGTGAAAAAGATCTGATTAAGTACGCAGAACATAAGGCGTTTCCGATCATTCCTTGTAACTTGTGTGGTTCACAAGAAAAATTAGAACGACAGGCTATTAAAGCGATGCTGGTTGAGTGGGATAAAAAAACGCCTGGACGTGTAGAAAAAGCATTTAAATCTATTCAAAACGTCAGTCCGAGCCAACTTGCGGATAGAGAACTCTTTGATTTCGTGAACTTGCCACTTGAACGAGCAGGTGAACGTGATGAGTATGAATTCAGTGAAGCGACCATTTCGTCGACCAATATTGACGAGTCACTCTTCATCGATGTGACCAATATCTAACCTGTCACTAAAAACCAAGTATTCTAAATATCAAAGCCCTCATGAACGACTATCATGAGGGCTTATTATTTATATTGAGCTAGCTTCAAATAGTAAGATGTTTACTCTGGGGCCAAAGGACTGATATAGCCTTCTGGTTTCAGTGCCAATACGTCACAATTGATTTTATCGATCACGTTTTCAGCAGTATTGCCGATAAAGACAGCTGACAAGCCAGTTCGTCCTGTTGTACCGAGTATCACAAGCCCCGCATCAAGCTCTTGAGCCGCTTTGGGCACAACATCTTCTGGAAGACCTTCTTTAACATAAGTATGTTCTTCATCAATACCATATTTCTGGCGTAAAGCCTTCATTGCGGTGAGATGAAAGCCGCGTACTGCATCGGTATAAGAAGTAGGGTCAAATTCTGGAAGTTCAACCGTGACATTCGCAGGTGTCACAGGGTAAGAGTTCACTAGGTACAATTCAGCATTCAGTTGTTTCGCGAATTTTAAACCTTGCTCAACCATAGAATCATTGAGTGCTGTATGCGTGGTATTTTCAGAACCCACATGGACGGAAGCAATAATATTGCCATTAATAGGCCAATCATGATTTTTGACTAACAGAACAGGGCAAGGACATTTACGTAATAAATGCCAATCAGTTGGCGTAAAGAATACAGACTCTAGTACATCATGCTTGCGAGTACCCTTTAATAGAAGGTCGTGGCCGGTTTCAAAGATTTCTGCAATGATGGCTTCGTAAGGGCGATGATGCCAAACCACTTTCACTTCAAATTGAACGCCGTCTTTTAGGTATGGCGCAGCAACTTCACGCATCCATCCTTCACGCTGCTGTATAACGCCGCGGCGCATCGCATCTCTTTCTTCGGATGACAACATAGATGTCATATCGTATGAAAAATCATAAATAGATAAGAAGAACGTTATTGGGGCAGGGTTCGGCAAATCACGTACGATTTGAAAGGCACGAGCTAACGCCGACTGTTCTACGTTATTAACATCAGCAATGACTAAAATACTTTTGTATAAATCCATAATATGCTCTCCCTTCCTAACAAATTCACCATTTCAATGGCTTACATACCAAAGGGGTCAACATGCTTAACTTATGCTAGGGCCTACAACACATAAAATCCCATCGGTATAGGTTAACTTTAGCTGAAATTTATCAGAATTATTAGTGACATGAGCTGGATTTTAAAAATAAAAAAGCCGCTATAGGGTAGCGGCTTCTCATAACGGTAAGTTTATGATGTTTTTAGTCTTCTACGAATCCGGCTAGTTTTTGCAGCGCATCATGATCCGTAATTGTAATGTATTTGCCTTTCACGCTGAGAATTTCACTTTTTTGGAACCGACCCAACAAACGACTAATGGTTTCAACTGTAAGACCAAGATAATTACCAATATCACCACGCGTCATTGTTAATCGGAACTCACGTGGAGAAAAACCGCGTTGAGAGAAGCGAGTCGATAAACTATACAAAAATGCTGCTAAACGTTCTTCTGCGTTCTTTTTGGAAAGCAAAAGAATCATATCTTGGTCACCTTTGATCTCATTACTCATTAATCGCATGATTTGCTGACGTAATTTAGGCATTTTGCCAGACAGGTCATCTAATGTTTCATAAGGAATCTCACACACCATTGACGTTTCTAATGCCTGAGCGAAACTAGGGTGAGCGTTGTTATTAATGGCATCAAAACCAATGAGATCGCCCGCAAGGTGGAAAGCTGTGATCTGCTCATCACCTTGCTCCGTAATGGTGTAACTTTTAATCGTACCAGAACGAATCGCATATAGAGATTTTAGCTCATCGCCAGCTTTGAAAATTTCTTGTCCTTTCTGAACTGGCTTTTTACGTTCAATGATTTCATCTAGCTGATCCAGCTCTGAATCATTCAGAGTAAACGGGATACATAATTGGCTAATACTGCAGTCTTGACAATGAATTGCACAGCCACCAGATTGAACACGTTTTGTTTTTGCGTTATCAGAAATCATAAAATACCGAGCAGTTTAAATTGATATACATCAAAATTTTAGCATCTCATACCACTAAAGGACAGCACAAAATTGCCGTATATCACCGTTATATTACAGCAAGCGGAGAACTGCCTGATATAACTGGAATATGCCGTAAGCGGCTAACAAACTCGCTCCGATACGACGAAACATAAGGCTTTTAACCCACTGATTAAAAGATGATGCACCGATTGCAATAAAGAGCATAGCCGGCAATGTACCTAGGCCGAAAGCAAACATCAACATAGCACCATTTAAACTATCACCTGCGGCGGCTGACCAAGTCAGCATAGAATAAACCATACCACAAGGTAGCCAGCCCCAAATAAAACCAAATGGGATGGCTTGAATAGGGTGTGTTATTGGTAAAAGTTTTTGACCAATTGGTGAGATATATTGCCAGATTTTTTGTCCCACTTTTTCAATAACCAGTAATCCCTGCCACCATTGTCCTATGTAAAGAGCCAAAGCTAACATAAATAAAGCGGACAAGATTCGTAGCCACAACAGAGAAGCATTCAAACCTGAAAAACTTGTTATTGAAGATACCGAGGCACCTATAATCGCGCCAGTTAAACTGTAGCTAAGCATCCGGCCAATGTTATAACAAAGCGGATTTAACCAAGTATGGCTAGGTTTAACTTGGCCTATATTCATCAAAGAAGCAATACCACCGCACATGCCCATGCAATGGCCTGCACCTAAAAAGCCAACCAAAAAGGCAGCAAGCCAATCAGGATTCATCATTGTCCCTATTATTATTTAAAGGGGTATCGTTAGTATTGAGGGTTTTTGATTGGCTTATTTCATCGCTATCATCAAATAGAATGCTACTACCTTGTCGGTCTAGATCATCAAATTGATCCGTTTTTACCGCCCACACAAAAACAGCGACGGCAATACAGACAAACATGATGGCAATGGGTATGAGCAAATATAAGCTAGCCATAGATAAATTAACCTTATTTGAGTAATCGCAGAGAATTGGTTACTACGATAATCGAGCTCGCGGACATGCCAATTACAGCAAAGTAAGGAGCAACAAAGCCCATGACTGCCAAAGGCAAAATCAAAGCATTATAGCCGAGTGACCAAGCTAAGTTTTGATGAATGATTTTTCGGGTTTGTAGTGCCAAACAACGTGCTTCAAGTACTTTATCTAATTTATCCCCCAATAACACCATATCCGCAGATGATTTTGCTACATCTGAGCCACCACCCATAGCAACAGAGAGGTGAGCGCCGGCAAGTGTAGGGGCATCGTTGATGCCATCACCAATCATAAGCGTGACATTGTCACGGTTTAACTGTTGCAAGTAATCCAACTTATCCTGTGGTTTCATACTCGCTTGAAAATGGTCAATATTAAGTTGATTCAATACGTTACGTGTATTTTGTTCCGAGTCCCCAGTTAAAACTGTAATATCAATATGTTGTGATTTGAGAGCTTCAATAAATCTAGCCGACTCTTTTCGTATCGGATCAGAGTAACCAAATCTCGCCACAATCTGTTGTTCACAGGATAAATAAATGGAAGAGAATTGTGCTTGCTGATCATTGTCAGATTGGGTCACAAATCGCCATGTGCCAATGCGCCAATGTTTATTCTGATAATAACCTTCAATGCCAGAGCCAACCAGATTACGAACGTCAGTCACAGTAACATCGTTATTCTGATAGATTTCAAATGCGGCCGCAATCGGATGATTTGCGTGCTTTTCAAGACTAGCAGCAATAGATAAAACATCTTCTTGGGAATATTCATTTGAAAAGGAGTCAACCTCGCTGATCATGATGTTGCCTTCTGTTAGCGTCCCAGTTTTATCCAAAACAATGTGGTTTACTTTACACAGTGTCTCAAAAGCATGACCTTTACGAAGTAAGATACCAAGACTGCCTAGCTTTGACGTCGAGCACGTCACCGCAGTAGGAGTGGCAAGTGAAAGGGCGCATGGACAAGTGGCAACCAACACCGAAAGCATAATCCAAAAGGCCGAATCTGGTTCATGTTGATGCCAAAAGATCCAAGTTGCTGCCGCAATAACAAGAATAATCGCGACGAAATATTTTGAGATGTAATCAGCAACCTCTGCGATTTTAGGCTTTGAAAATTGAGCTTCATCTTGTAGGCGGACAATGTTTGCAATAACAGAATCCGCTTTATGGCTAGTGACTTCCAATTCAAAATGATCACCAACATTCGTTGTGCCTGCATACACAAAATCATGAGTATGTTTTTCGACTGGTAGTGATTCACCGGTCAACATAGATTCATCAACCAGGGTTAACTCGGAAAGAACTTTACCATCAGCAGGGATATGCTCCCCTGGAAGAACGCGGACTTTATCTCCGATTTCTAGGCTACGAACAGGAACTTGCTTGCCACTTAACTTCGTCGCCATTGCCGGAACCAATTTTAGTAGGTTGGCACTGGCTGCAGCAGCTTTTCGTCGCGCTCGCATTTCAAGAAATCGTCCAATTAACAGGAAGAACGTAAACATAGAAATGGATTCAAAGAAAACTTCTCCTGTCCCCGCAATCGTTGCCCACAAACTGGACACATAAGCAAAGATAAGCGCGATAGAGACAGGGACGTCCATAACCAAAGTGCGAGCTTTTAAGCTGCGCCAGGCATTAATATAAAAAGGCTGAGCAGAATAGAGTAAAACCGGAGTTGCGAAGATTAAACTCACGACGCGTAAAAATTGTTTAAATTCAGGGTCGAGATCAGAAAAAACTTCAAAATAGAGAGCGACAGCGAGCATCATGACTTGCATTGTCGCCAAGCCAGCCACACCTAGGCGATACAAGTACTGCTTCATCATTTGATGGTAGCTTTCTTCTTGTTGGTTGGGTTCAAAAGGGGCGGCTTTATAACCAATAATATGAATTTGCTTAATAAGCTCACTCAGACGAGTTTGCTTGTTGTCCCAAACAAGGTTAGCTCTTTGCGTGGTAATATTAACGCGAATTTGTTTTACACCAGTGCATGCAGATAATTGTTTTTCAATTAACCAAGCACATGCAGCACAAGAAACCCCCTCAAGTGACAGTGTCACCTCACTGAGTTCGTTATTATGTCGAACAAATTCTTGTTGCACATCAACATTATCGTAATGAATCAGTTTCTGTAGTTGTTCAGGAACGAGGTCAACCTTGTCTGCCGGAGCAGTACGATATTGATAATAAGAGACGAGGCCGCTATCAACAATTGTCTGGGCAACAGATTCACAGCCTGGGCAGCACATAGGGCGAGGCTTGCCAAGAATTTCAACGCTGAAAATTGCGTTTACTGGTACAGCATCACCGCAGTGATAACACATTTGTTGCGTTGAAGATCCCGACATAATTACGCCTTAATCGAGTAAAACAGTTGCAGTTTGTGTTGGAAATGTCACTTTCCCTTGGATTAACCATTCTTTGTTGTGAGGTTCTAACTTAATAAACCAAGGGCCTTGCAGTGGCGTATCCAGATTTAACCGGTATTGGCCATTTGCATCAGAGGTGATGGTACGTTCAAAATCCCTATCTGGCAAAGTTCTATGTGTAAATGTTGCTTTCAAAGCTGGGTAGATTGGTAACTTACCTTTATCAAAACTAAAACTGATGCCTTGCGTTGTAGAAATAACACTGGCTTTTAGTTGAAAGCCTTTTGCCACGTGGATTTTGGTTAAATCTACATTGATGCCTTTGCCTTCTTTGTAATAATCCTCTGAAACTAAATCAACACTGTTTTTAGTGAAAATACCTAACGTAACGAAGCTGCCAACAACGGCGCACATTGGTAGAAAAATTAAGAACCAAGGCCAAAACTGCTTATACCATGGAGTTTGCATAGTCTTCTCACAAATAAAACGTAGTAGTTACAAGAAAAAACAGCCCCAGAGTGTGGGGCTGTTAACCACTTAGCGGTTAGTTGGATTGCGCTGCTTGCTTAGAGGGTTGATTACTCAAGCTCCAAACATAAGCGCCAACAAGATGAATTTTATCTTCACCCAAAATGTTATCCCAAGCAGGCATAACACCTTGGCGGCCGTATTTAACCGTTTCTGTTACATCAGCACGTGAATCGCCAAATAACCAGTCGTTATCAGTAAGATCAGGCGCACCAAATGCAGGGTTACCCTTACCATCTGTACCATGGCAGGCTGCGCAAGCGGCAAATCGAACTTTACCGGCCGCAGCATCACGGGTGTTGACTTTACGACCTGATAAGCTCAAAACATAGCTAACCACTTCTTCAACACCATCTTCGCCAAAGGTTTCTCCCCAAGCTGGCATCGCGCCAATTCGGCCATGGCGAATTGTGGTCAAAATAGCTTCTGGTTCACCACCGTAAAGCCATGCTTGATCAGTTAAGTTTGGAAAGCCTTTTTGACCACGAGCATCAGAACCATGGCATTGTGAACAGTTTTGTAAAAACAAGTTCTGTCCAACACGTAGTGCATCGGGATCTGAAGCAATATCAGGAATTGATTTGTAGCCAGAACCATCAGCATTATTCGCTAAACGCTTGAAAGATTGACCGTAAAATTGCTCAGCATCATCAAGCTCTTTTGCATATTGATCAAGTTGCTTGTTTGCTTGAGCGTCTTTAATCGAGGCTTCCATTTGTGCAACAGATTTAACTTGCTGATCAGAACTCGTCCAGCCAAGTAAGCCTGGGTAATTACCTAAGCCTGGAAATAACGCTAAGTATATAGCTGCAAAGACAAACGTTGAGAAGAAAAGGTAAGTCCACCATTTTGGCAGTGGGTTATTGAGTTCACGAATACCATCGTATTCATGGCCCATATCCGCGCCTTCTTCAACGCCCATTTTATCTTTTAGACACCAAATCAAAATCGCGGCAATACCAAAAATAGTACCGAGCGTGATAACGGTAATCCAAATACTCCAGAATGTAGTCATTACTGCATTCCTCCCTTATCTTTATTTGATTCTACTGGCTCATCATCAAAGATAAGGTTCGCAGCTTCATCAAAACGAGCTTTACGCTTTTTACTACCGTAAGCCCACCAAACCACACCACAAAAACTGATGAATAAGCCAAGTGTCCAGATACTGTGAATAGTGACGATATCCATATCTTTCTCCTTACTTCATCGATTGGCCAAGAGATTGAAGGTAGGCAACAATCGCATCAAGCTCTGTTTTTCCTTCGACACTTTTCTTAGCATTTGCAATGTCGTCATCGGTATAAGGAACGCCAAAATCATCGCGGAACAAACGTAATTTCTGCTCTGTGTATTCGCCTGTAAGTTTATTTTCAGCTAACCACGGATAACCTGGCATAATTGATTCCGGCACAACTTCACGAGGGTCGATAAGGTGAACACGGTGCCATTCATCTGAATAACGACCGCCTACACGGGCAAGATCGGGACCCGTACGCTTAGAACCCCATAAGAACGGGTGCTCCCAAACAGATTCACCCGCAACAGAATAGTGACCATAACGCTCAGTTTCAGAACGGAATGGACGAATCATCTGACTGTGACAAACACTACAACCTTCGCGAATGTATATATCACGACCTTCCATCTCTAAAGCAGTGTAGGGTTTTAAATCTTCAACAGGTTCCGTTGTCTGCTTTTGGAAGATAAGTGGGGTGATTTCCACTAATGCACCTAAGCTAATACCGAACACCATTAAAATTGCCAATAGACCGACGTTTTTCTCGACTATTGAATGGCGATTCTTTCCTGAACTCATTTCATAGCCTCCTAAATTGCCGGTTGAGGAATCGCTTTTAAGCTATCCTTTGGTGAAGTAACGGTTTTATAAACGTTGTAGGCCATTAGTAACATGCCTGACACAATGATTACGCCACCAATAAAGCGAACTAAATAGAATGGATGAGACGCCTCAACACTTTCAACGAAGCTATAAGTTAAGGTGCCGTCTGCATTAACTGCACGCCACATCAAACCTTGCATTACACCTGAAATCCACATCGCAACGATGTATAAAACCGTACCAATTGTGGCTAACCAGAAATGCACATTGATCAACTTAACTGAGTACATGCGCTCTTGACCAAATAGTTTAGGGATCAAATGGTACATCGAGCCGATAGTTACCATTGCAACCCAACCTAATGCGCCTGAATGTACGTGACCAATGGTCCAATCGGTATAGTGAGAAAGGGCATTTACCGTTTTAATTGCCATCATCGGGCCTTCAAATGTAGACATACCGTAGAAAGACAAAGAAACAATTAAGAAACGTAGGATAGGGTCATAACGAAGTTTATGCCAAGCACCAGATAGGGTCATGATACCGTTAATCATACCGCCCCAAGAAGGTACGAATAAGATCACTGACATCACCATACCTAATGACTGGGTCCAGTCTGGTAGTGCGGTATAGTGCAAGTGGTGAGGACCTGCCCAAATATACAGTGAAATTAAACCCCAGAAATGCACAATTGAAAGACGGTAAGAATAAACTGGACGCTCAGCTTGCTTTGGTACGAAATAGTACATCATCCCTAAGAAGCCAGCTGTAAGTAAGAAACCAACCGCATTATGTCCATACCACCACTGAATCATGGCATCGACCGCACCTGAATAAATCGAGTATGACTTACCAAATGACACAGGGATTGCCATACTATTCACGATGTGTAGCACTGCAACGGTTAAAATAAATCCACCGAAGAACCAGTTTGCCACATAAATATGTGAGGTTTTTCGTTTAATTAAAGTGCCAAAGAAAACGATCGCATACGCAACCCAAACGATAGCGATAGCCACATCAATAGGCCACTCTAGTTCGGCGTATTCTTTACTGGTGGTATAGCCCAAAGGTAGTGAGATTACTGCGGACAAAATGATCGCCTGCCAACCCCAAAAAGTGAACGGTACTAATAAACCACCAAATAAACGCGTCTTACACGTTCTTTGGACCACGTAGTACGAAGATGCAAATAGGGCACTTGTACCAAACGCAAAAATAACGGCATTAGTATGCAAAGGACGTAAACGACTATACGTCAACCACGGCGTATCAAAGTTTAGCTGTGGCCAAACTAATTGAGCTGCGATTAAAACTCCCACGCTCATCCCAACAATGCCCCATAAAATTGTCACCAAGGCAAATTGACGGACTACCGTGTAGTTATAATTATGCTCAAGCTGATGTTCTTGGCTCATCTTGAATGCTTCCAATCTTTATAATTAACTACATAGCATCAACACTGGATTAGTGTTGTAATGTCACCCAAACACACGTTATCTTCCAAAGACTCAGTAGTACAATGGTTTTCGTAGTAACAATGGTTTTAAGTAAAAGTAACATTTTCGTTGCTTACTATACCTGACAAGCCAAACGGTTATACAGGTCAGATCGTAAAACTTTGAAGTAAGTTGCATAGGACAAAAGCACAATGGCGGCAGAGAAACTCACCAAAGCAAGGCTTGTACAAATTATCATCATTTTCAGCGTGTTAGTAACAGCATTTACATGGCGAACAATCGAGCATAAACAGCCAAGTAATAGTGATAATTCATGTCAGATTAATCAGCATTGTGAACTAAATATTGCACCTTTGTATGCAAAGTTGGTGGTAGAAAAAGTGAGTAAAGATAACCTCACTATTCAATTACAACCGATTGATCTTGAAGAGAAATCATCAGAATCAACCTTGAGCTTAAAATCCTTATCTGACGAGAATAAAATTCTCCCAGTTGATACTAATAAGTGGCAGGTAACTCTAAGTCCAAATCAACCGAAATCTAACTGGTCAGTTATCTCAAACGGTAAAGAGATCTACAAATTTGAACTTAATCATTTAGACTAGATGAGCAATAAGTTTATTTGTTGCTAAATGTAAAAACTGAATACCATTATGACTATTTAATGGATGAGGTAGGTATGTGGAATTGATAAAACGAACCACATAATTTAACATAACACACATAATGCGCATTATTATTGTAAGCCCAATGTATGAAAGTCTGATTTAAAAAACTTTAAACTACAACCTTAAATCAGTATTTGTCTATGATAATCAGATTGAGTTTGATGATCTTTACTATCGAACTGTTACGGTCAGTCTCAGCATCTTTTCTGGGACATCATACTTAATAATCTTATTTTTATATTGACTCAGTGCACTACGAGTAAGACGACAAATTTTGTTATCACCCGTTGTACGGTAACGCTTTAACTTTGCATCCGTGGCATTAAGATGAATCATTGTTAACATCACACGGCATTCACCAGTCTTGATATCTACGCGGCTAAGTTCTTTATAAATTTTCTTTTTATAATACTTAGCTACAGCATACCTTTGGCTATCATCAGCCGCACTTGTGAAACTCACGACAAAAACCAAGACAAATAAAACCAGCCGCTTATTCATTAAATAGAACCTCCTAATCAGTAAATGTGCACTATTAAGGGCTTTTTATGATTGGGCGAGCAACATCAATTCAAAAGCAGTGTTAACCTCTGAATTAAGAACCGTATTTCATCCTTGCTTTGGGGTTTCGACGAAAATCACTCGGTTCTACGGATCTGTTACAGAGATAATTTGATGGAACTTCTATTTCAATTAATTATCTTATTGCTTTAATAGAAAAATATACTGGGATTTTTATGAAAAAAACACTTTTAACCATTGCACTAAGTGCATCAGCAGGCCACGCCTTTGCGGGTGACAATGTCACGTTCACACTAGAGCAAGAGGCCCAAATTGGCGAAATTGCAGCCCAGTACCTAGTTGAGCACCCAGAGTTTTTAATCAAAGCAAGCCAGAAGCTCCAAGAAAAACAATTACAAGAACAAGCTAATGCTCAAAAAGCGGCAGTTATTGCGAATCAAAATGCATTACTAAATGATAAAGCAACACCCTATACCGGCCCTAAAGATGCCAAAGTTAATGTAATCGAATTTTTCGACTATCAATGTATATATTGCTATCGTATCTCTTCAACTATTGAGTCACTTCAAAAACAATACCCTAACGTTCGCTTTATTTTTAAGGAGACACCAATTTTTGGTAGCCGCTGGGAACCATCTAAATATGCAGCACAAATAGGTATAGAAACCTTTGCTCAAAAAGGCTCTAAAGGCTATGAGCAATATCATAATGGTGTATACGCATCAGGCTTGAACGAAGGAAAGTTAACGAAAGAAGTCGTTGAGTCACAAGCGAAAAAAGCCGGTGTCGATTTGAGTAAATTCAAACCGACAGAAAACTATCAACATAACCTACAACTATTCTCTCAGCTCGGGTTTAAAGGCACGCCAGCTTTAGTCGTCATGCCAACTCAAGGTGCTAATACTAACAATACATACGTCATTAACGGTGCCGATGTTGCTAGCCTAACTAATGCCATCAAAACGTTGTCTAAATAGCGCCCTATCTAGTTTTTTTTTATTTATAGCTACCACTCGGTGGCTATTTTTTCGAACTGATTATGTGACAGCGTAACCTACTTAAGAGCTTGCATATACAAATAAATAGCGCAAGACAACGCTGTAATAAAACTACACACCGAAATTTTTAGATAATTTAAGGCTGTCATTTCACTTCATTTTGTTGATAAGTTGTGTGTATCTTTTTTTTGCATTGCTTAACATTCAGCCCCTCCCACTCAACCACAGTATAAGTGATTGATTCCAGTTGCTTATATCTCAATGTTACATTTATCCAGTTTGTTACCGTGCCTTTCTTTTTAGATGATATTTTGAGCAAAAAAAAAGCCCGTCACTATGACGGGCTTCGGGTAATCCAAGAAATATTAATCTTCTAAAAGAAGATCATCTGAGTCGGAATCATCATCTTCATAAGATGAAGCACCAGATTTGACAGTACTGCATAATGTATAAGTTCGTTTTCTTTGCGTCTTGCTCAAATATTTTTTCCAACACTGGGCATATTTACTCACGATACCCTCTCCTCCTTCTTGAAAGGCGGCGATGAAGTTTGATTCATCTTCATCTTCAGGTGTGATTTTGCCTTCAAAAAGCGCCTGCATTGTCTTGCCGTAATTCTCAAGTACTTGTGCTTCGTTAATAGTAAATTCACCAGAACGGTTAAAACCGCGGGCGAAGTGTTTATTATCAAAAAACTTTCCTAGATTTCTCATGTTTCAACTCTTTCAATGTGTTACTTGTATTTCTGGGAAAATAGGTGTTTATTGTCTCTCTGTACAACAAAAGATTTTGTTTATTTTAATAAAAACTTTTTATCATTTTAGAGTATGATTACATTCATCTTAGTCAAAGAATGAAAACAATATCAACTCATTTGAGGTGAACTTTGGATACTGAACTATTAAGGACATTTTTGGAAGTTGGCAAGACTCGTCACTTTGGGCGTGCAGCGGAAAGTTTATACCTAACGCAGTCAGCAGTTAGCTTTCGTATCAGACAGTTAGAATCTCAACTGGGCAGCCCTCTATTCTCTCGACAACGTGGTAATGTTCATCTCACACCAGCCGGAGAACGCTTACTTCCTTATGCGGAATCTATTCTTCAGACTTGGGGCCGCGCTCGTCAAGATGTTTCTCTTAGCGAAAATTACATGGAACAAATTGCACTTGGTGCATCATCGAGTGTTTGGGAGCTAAGTGGCATTTCCGAGTGGATTAATGCCAGCCACCAAACTCTGCCTGAAATTGCTTTTCGTATGGAGTCTGTCAGCCGGCAAGACATCGTACGTGCTTTATTAGAAAAAAGCATCGATCTTGCAATTTTAGGCGATCCACCAAAGGTTGAAGGCTTTAAGCTAAAACAAGTGGCTAATTTTGAGTTTAAATTGATCGCGACTCAACCAGGTATCAGTTTTCGGGAGCTAGCGGCAATCCCACTTGCTTACCTAGATTGGAGTACTCGTTTTTCCATTGAGCACGCTCGAATCACCGAATTACAGCGCACACCTTTACTTCACGCTTCATCAAGTAACGTAGTCGTGAACTTCTTATCTCACAATACGGGAATGGCTTATCTACCTGAGCCAGTAGTTTCTCAACACATTGATTCTGGTAAGTTATTTTTAGTCGACGATGCCCCTGTTATGGAGCAATCACTTTACTTATGTTGGAATGAAGACAACGAAAAAATCGATAGTATTAATCAGTTAGCCTCTGTTCCTTTTGAGCTCAGTACCGCATCTGACGATTAAAAACTTTAATCCTTACATAAAAAAATCTTCGTTTTACTGTCACATTGTTATTACATAATCTTGGTCTTGTCTCATAACAATTAAGACGTTTGGATAGGAAAATGAGTAACTGGGATAAGTGGTTAAAGAATGATAACTCTCGTTTGTCTGGTAAAAAACACAGACGAGATTTCGATGATTATGATGGCGAGTTGATTGAAAAAAGCAAATCAAAACGCAAGTCTCATAGAGACAAACATCATCCACGATCTGAGGATTTTGAAGACCGTTTGTACTAATACCAAGATTGAGGGCTTAACTGCCCTCTTTTTGTAACGAATATGTTTAGTTATAGTGCTTTAGTGTAAGAAAACAAAAGCCTCTAGTCCGAGGCTTGTTCATTTTTTTCTTTTCGAATTTTCTCTGCCACAATTTTTATCGCTTCAGCAGTGCTGATGCCTTGTTGCATCAACTTTTGGATTTCTTCTACCGCTTCTTGCTGTTCAGCATGCGACAGAGTGGGTAAATCATCAAACATATTTTTCTCATTATCTAATCTGAAATATCATAAGCTTTATTTAATATTTGCTTATCTTCAATCGTTATTTCTCCTTGCCAGCGCTTGTGTGTAATAGATACACCCAATAGATACCGGCTTGAAGGTAATTTAGTTGCTGGAACCACGTTTGGATAATCAGACTCATAGCTTTGATTCCATACTTCTTTATAGGCACCATCGACATTGCCATATAAGGCAACATCCATAACAGGCAATGGACAAAATCGATTTAACAGCGCAGTCTTCTCAACAACCCATGAATCCTTTGAGCTCCAACGAACTGTTTGTCGATGATTAGGATGCGCCAGCAAAATCCAACTTTCCCACGCTTGGCCACCATCGGTCGTAATTTTGATCTTATACAGCCCACTTTCAAGCTGTGAATTCAAATCTACGCGTTGACTATATTCCCAAACACTATCATCACCGTTGGATATCGTGTTTGTGCTTGCCATCAATATATGATCAGGCCATTTAATAAACTCAAATTGAGTGAGTTCAGTTTCAGCTTGGGCATCTATTTTGAGGCGATAATTGACTCTACCAGGGCTTTGAATGACCTGTCGCTGTATTGACAACTTACTTAGCCAATCAGGCAGTTTTGTACTGTCAAATGAACGCCCGCAATCCTTATCCAAGGATTTGAGTAACAACTGATCAAGATGAGTTTTGATATGAGCTTCGGGTTCTTTTTGCCAAACCTGAACCATAGAATCAAAGCTTTGTCTTAATTGGCCTTCTAGTAGAAATTTATGTGCATTAGTCAAAGCTGTCTGTTCATAGAACCAATTGTTCGCCGCCCAAGAAGGAGCAGCGAACAGTGACGCGGTAACTAAAATAATTTTAAATTTCAAAAGTAATTAGCTCTCAGTACGTTATCAGGCTTTCATTTTGTAGCCGACACCACGCAGAGTTTCAATCTTGATCGTTGGAATTTTTTGTCTCAACTGCAAAATATGAGTATCTACTGTTCTCGTCGTTGGGAAATGATTATAGCCCCAAACGTGATCAAGTAACTCATCACGCGTAAATACACGCCCAAGATTGCTGGCTAAGAAAACCAACAGGTCAAACTCGGTACGAGTCATAACAATCACATCATCATGGTATTTCACTTCGCGTGTGGTTTTATCAATCGATATATCACCCACAATAATGCTATTTCCATCTTCTTCCGCATCTGGCGTACGTAGTTGCGCACGAATACGGGCGAATAATTCTGCTTCAGCAAATGGCTTAGTCAAATAATCATTTGCACCAGCATCTAGTCCCGAAACTTTATCTTTTACTGATACCAATGCAGTTAATAAAATGACTGGTACCGATTTGATATTTCTCCATTCATTTAAAAATGTTACCGAATCGCCATCAGGTAATTGTCGGTCGAGAATAACTAAGTCCGCTTTACCCCATACGGCTGCAACATCAGCTGCACGTTCAACATGCAAACACTCATAACCAGCTTGCTCTAGGCTCACAAGTAAACCATCAGCAAGATTGCGATCATCTTCAACGAGTAGCAGTGTCTGTTTCACAGGGAATCTCCAATTTAAATGTTGTCGGTGGGCCACTCAAACTCATTGTGCCACCCATTCGCGCCACCATTGATTCAACAATAGTTAAGCCAAGCCCTAATCCGCTTTTACTTACGAATGGTTTGCGCAATTTAGCCCAGTCCTTTTTAGTTAGTTGGCCTTGATCAATCACTTCAAGTACTAGCTTATTTGAATAAGTTGTTGCTTTTAACTTGACTGGATCAACACCATATTTACATGCATTCCTTACTAAATTATCGACACACGTCCCTAACCAGTAGATATTGACTTTGACAGCAAGATCTTGGTTAAGCTCAATATTAATATTGAACTCGCCTTGTGTGTAACGATATTCCAACCATTCATCGACGGATGGAATCCATTCCGTTGCCAATGTTTGAGTATCTGATTGGAGGTAATCTTTGCTCGCTTCCGCTAATTGTCTTAATCGTCTTGTATCTTCACATAGACGTCTAAATTCATCATATACACTATCAGGTAAATGTTCGAATTCTCTACGAAAACCTTCTACTGTCAGTGATAAACTTGCAATTGGTGTTCTTAATTCGTGAGTAAGAATTTGTAACACCAACATGCGGCTACGCAATTCTTTTCTTTTATTTAACCAGCGAGAATAGCCCCAAGCGAAAATAAGTATTACGTTTACAATACCCAGCGCTAAGATGCTATAGAATAATACATCTGAATTATTTTTAATGTCCCAGCATACATTGCCACTTTTGACATAACAATGCTCACTTTGAGCGGCAGGCGTTGCAAGCAATTCAACGCTAGTTAACTTATTATCTAATGTTTTTTGATCAAACACATAATATTGTGTCCCACGTCTAAGCCAAAACTCATTTCCCGCTATGATGGTTTCTGAACCAGAGATAAGCGCTGCAATCGAATCGTATGGCATGACTTGTAAACGACCGAGCAAGCTATCAGGATCTGCCATTGGGCGTTCTTTAATATGCATAAATGGCAATAGCTGCTTATATTGCTCTGGATGGCTTTCCGCGTAACGTGCTGCATATGTCCCACCGCCAGGATGGATAAGCCCCGAACGAATAAACCACTTGATTGGTAAATTTGTGCCTTTACACATAGCTCGTGAAAAGACTAATGGTTCCGTTACTGTAGGGCTTAATGGATACTTCCCTTTACAGGTCGTCGCTAAGGTATATAACCTTTGCATATCTTGCAGTGGATATTTGTCCGTTTGAGGAAGTAATGAGTCTGGTGATAAAAGGCTGGTTGGAAAATCAGTTTGAATAACACGGAGATCATAGGTTGCTATTGCTTTGGAATCTTCAAATGATTTTTTAAATTGATCGATACGCTCTGGCAATGTTGCAGCAGTCGCCGCACAAGCCACTAAGCTCATCGATAAGATAAAAAATCTTGTAAATTTCAAAGGTTAACCATCCTAGTCATTCTATTTATGCAGCGTATCATACTACATTTATTTCAACTTAAATCCCCTCTTCATGTCATTTTTAAGTCATTATTAACGTTTGTGTAACTTTTACGCAAAGCGATTTGTTAAATAAGTCACGCTTTTCCAAATGTCAAAAATAAAAAAAACCAGCCATAAACATGACTGGTTTTTATTATTCTAACACTACAAATTATAGTGCTTTTGCAATGGCATCCACACTGGCTTTAGCATCACCGAAAAGCATTTGTGTGTTTTCTTTAAAGAACAATGGGTTTTGTACACCAGCATAGCCGGTACTCATTGAACGTTTAAATACAATCACGTTTTTCGCATTCCAAACCTCCAATACAGGCATACCTGCAATTGGGCTATTTGGATCTTCTTGCGCAGCTGGGTTTACCGTGTCATTCGCACCAATAACCAGTACGGTATCAGTTTCAGAGAAATCATCATTGATCTCATCCATTTCTAATACGATGTCGTAAGGTACTTTTGCTTCTGCTAATAGTACGTTCATGTGACCTGGTAAACGACCTGCTACTGGGTGAATACCGAATCGAACTTCTACACCTTGGGCACGAAGTTTTTCTGTGATTTCGTAAACTGGATATTGAGCTTGTGCTACCGCCATACCGTATCCTGGAGTAATGATGACTGACTTAGAGTCTTTCAACATTTCTGCCACTTCTTCTGCGGTCGTTTCACGGTGCTCACCTTGTTCTTCATCAGAACTTGAAGCGCTCGTTGTGTCATTACCAAAGCCACCTGCAATAACACTAATGAAAGAACGGTTCATGGCTTTACACATAATGTAAGACAGAATCGCACCTGATGAACCAACTAAAGCACCTGTTACAATCAATAAGTCATTCGCTAGCATGAAACCTGCGGCCGCTGCTGCCCAACCTGAATAAGAGTTCAGCATAGAAACAACCACTGGCATATCTGCGCCACCAATCGAAGAAACTAAGTGATAACCAAATACTAGAGCGATAGCAGTCATGACTAATAGTGCTAGCATGCTGCCATCATTATTAACGAAATAAATCATCAATAATGTAGAAGCAACAATCGCCAGTAAATTCCACTTATGCTTATGTGGGATATTCATCGCAGATGATGACACTAAGCCACGCAACTTACAGAACGCCACAATAGAACCACTGAACGTTACTGCACCAATGAACACACCTAGGAATACTTCAACTAAGTGGATCACGTGTTCAGCATGGTTAAGTACTAATGTACCCATATCTAAGTAGCTGTTATAGCCAACTAGAACCGCAGCCATACCAACAAAGCTATGTAGAATAGCAACTAACTCAGGCATTTCAGTCATTTCTACTTTCTTAGCGTAGAAAATACCGATTGCACCACCGATCGCCATCGCAAGAATGATCCATACCAGACCGCTTGTTTCTGGTCCAAAGATCGTAGCTATCAACGCGATTGCCATACCAGCAATACCGTAGTAGTTACCCGCACGAGCTGAATCTTGCTTAGAAAGACCCGCAAGGCTCATGATAAAAAGAACAGCAGCAACAATGTATGCCGCTTGTACTAATCCTGCAGACATGTGTTACTCCTATTTCTTACGGAACATTTCAAGCATACGTTTGGTAACAGTAAAGCCGCCAAAAATGTTAATGCTTGCAATTAATACTGCGATGAAAGACAAGAATGAAACGACGCCATTACCTTGCCCAATTTGAAGTAATGCCCCAACAACGATGATGCCAGAAATCGCATTCGTTACTGACATTAACGGAGTATGTAATGAGTGTGATACGTTCCAAACCACGTAGTAGCCCACCACACAGGCAAGTACAAATACTGTAAAATGCGATAAGAATGCAGCAGGAGCCACACTCGCCACCCAAGCAAATGCACCAGCAGCAACAACCATACCGATAATTTTCTTCGTCGGTGATTTCGGTTCTTCCACTTTTGGCTCTTGTTTTACTTGCGCTTTTGGTGCTGCTTGAGGTTGAGCCGACACTTTAATTGGTGGCGCAGGCCAGGTGATTTCACCTTCTTTAACCACGGTAACACCACGCAAAACGACATCTTCAAAATCAATATTGATGTTGCCGTCTTTTTCTTTGCACAGGAGTTTTAGAAGGTTAACAAGGTTTGTACCGTACAACTGAGAAGATTGCGTGGGTAGACGACCAACCATATCCGTGTAGCCAATAACCGTCACACCATTTGGCGTTGTGATCACTTTATCGGCTTCTGTGTACGCACAGTTACCACCGTTTGCCGCAGCAAGATCAACAATCACACTGCCCGCTTTCATGCTATCCACCATTTCTTTGGTGATAAGCTTCGGTGCTGGGCGTCCTGGAATTAACGCAGTGGTAATAATGATATCAACATCTTTGGCTTGAGCCGCATACAACTCTTCTGCTTTTTTGTTGAATTCATCCGACATTTCTTTCGCGTAACCATCGCCAGCACCAGTATCTTCTTGGAAGTCTACTTCTAAGAATTCTGCGCCCATCGATTGAACTTGCTCTTTTACTTCCGGACGAACATCAAATGCACGAACAATCGCACCAAGGCTACCAGCAGCACCGATTGCAGCAAGACCCGCAACACCTGCACCCGCAACTAAAACTTTTGCTGGCGGCACTTTACCTGCAGCGGTAATTTGACCGGTAAAGAAACGGCCAAATTCATGCGCTGCCTCTACTACTGCACGGTAACCAGCAATGTTAGCCATTGAGCTTAATGCATCCAGCGACTGTGCACGAGAAATACGTGGGACAGAGTCCATCGCCATCACGTTGATATTTTTAGTCGCTAGTTTATTAAGAAGCTCTTCATTTTGTGCAGGCCAAATAAAGCTAACAAGGCTCGCACCATCTTGAATAAGGTCAAATTCATCAACACCTGTTTCGTCATTAATGCGAGGTGCATTAACTTTCAAAATCAGCTCTGATTTCCATACTTCTTCTGTATTGACAACTGAAGCGCCCGCGGCTTCGTAGGCGGCATCATCGAAACTGGCAAGAGCACCCGCTCCTGACTCAATTGCGACCGTAAAGCCTAGTTTTAAAAGCTGTTCTACCGTTTTCGGCGTGGCAGCAACTCGCGTTTCACCCGCAAGTATTTCTCTTGGTACACCAATCTGCATAGCTATTCCTTGAACATTGGCACAATAAATTCGTCGTTTACATCATGTCAGTTTGTTTCTGCAATGCATCATCATAAAGATCCACATCACAGAAATGAAACAAACCTGATAGTAACCGTAAGTTGTACGTAATAAAAAAACATTTTTGTATGACATATAACTCTAAGTAAGGTGATTCTCACCCTTATGACGTAAAAAAACAACACATTGAGAGTGAAAACAGGTCATACCTGATATGCATGAGATTCATTATTGATGAAATGATGCACAAATGACGTCATATACGCTGTATTTAGAAAAAATTCAGCCGTTTAAACATAAATCAAGTTAGAAGATCTTTCCTGATGATTGATCAATAAACATCTTAGATTTTGTGATCATCAGTTCACATGCATCACCTTGCGATGACACAACATCAGAACGGATAAAACGGTGAGATTGGATTTCGCCATCCACTTCTTTTGTAATTGTCCCTGCAATTCGGAACTGACCACCTTCTGAAATAGGATCGGGGTAAATCAAAAATCCATTATATTCCACTGGTTCTATTTCTTTTTTTGCGTCTGGCTTGCTACCGCCAAACAGTTTTGAAAAAAATCCCAAACTTATTCCCTCTTTGTCCAATTTGATAAATTCATATACTCAAGTGACTTCATTTATACCGACGTCTTACGAAGGTGCAAGTTTGGTAACCTTCTCACCCGTTACTCATTAAAGAATAAAACCAAACTTCCACCTTTTAATGCGCTGCCATAGTTCATATTAATTCCGATACCGACGTTATCGACATAGTCTCTCAAAATAGGCGGCGTTAGCAGCAAGCCGATAGAGAGTTCATAATAATTATCAGTACCAAGCGAGTTAACTGGATCCCCACTTAAATCAATACGTTTAAAACTGGTATAGGCTGATGGAATATAGCCAGACCAATTTACAAGATTGTAGTTAGCTTTTAATCCGTTAACCATATACCAACCTTTGGGATTACCAAATTCATACTCTCTATTTTGGTCCCATACTTTTCCGTAAAAATAGTTAAATGAAGAGGTGTATTTCCAATAGCCCCACTTACGGTACAACTCATAGTTGAGTTCAATATTGGGTTCTGCGACGTAAGCTCGACTTGAAACATTATATACGTAACCATCGAGTTGCGGTTGAAGCGTTTGGCTTTCAGCACTGTTATAGCTGTGATCATTTTTGAAATACATCAAATGGTTCCCAAGACCATATTTAATGTTCCAGGTATCCGTAATATTCCAAATCAGCCGATATTGGAAAAAGGCATCAAAAACTTCATTCTCATCATTGTCAGGCGGCAAGTCAGGGCGGTCATCAAGGCTGATTTCATTTTCAAAGTAAACATACCCACCACGAACGGCAAATTCATGCTGAAAATAGGGACTGGGGCTATCCACCACCCAAGAGTAAGGCAATGTAGTCACAGATACCCTATTGCGTAAATCTAATGAGGCATCATCCCCCATATCACCATCTTCGAATAAGTGAAATGAGTTAGGATTAAAATCTTGGATACCAAAAGTAATCGCATCGCTGTCAGTTAATACAATCGCGGTTGAAAAACTTTCTTGCGCTCGAGATGGCGCTTTTTTAGCAGCCATAGCCGCCGGAATGGATGATAAGAGAAGCACAGTAACGGCAAGATTTGTCGTTATCGGAGATGCCATTTATTTCCCTCTATTCGCTTTATAATTTGTCCCCAACCAGTAGCCTTAATATTGGTCGGTATTTGCGTGCCTGTAAGTATGCTAATTTATAACATTAAAAGAAAGAGGCTTTCATTATGTCATCATGGTCGAGCGCACAGTTTAGTTATCATTTTCATGGTTTATCCGCTGGGTTTTATCAAGCGGTATCCCCCACGTCTTTAGACCAGCCACATTGGGTACATTGGAATAGTGAATTAGCACAAGCGTTATCTCTACCAAGTGATCCTGAAACTGACTTATTAACCGCCTTCTCAGGTCAGTCGCAACCTGATGTATTTCGCCCAATAGCCATGAAGTATGCCGGTCATCAATTTGGGTATTACAACCCTGACCTTGGGGATGGCCGAGGATTACTGTTAGCTGAAATTCACTCCAAACAAGGGTTGCGCTATGACATTCATATTAAAGGCGCAGGGCTTACCCCTTTTTCTCGACAAGGCGATGGCCGTGCGGTGCTGCGTTCCAGTATTCGCGAATATTTATGCTCTGAAGCGCTATTCCATTTAGGTATTCCCACCACTCGCGCTTTAGGTTTAATTAACAGCACCACGCCGGTATATCGTGAAAAAACAGAAACCGGTGCTATTTGTATTCGCTTGGCAGAGAGCCACATTCGCTTTGGTCATTTTGAACATTGCTTTTATACCGGCCAACATGAACAACTCCAAGAGCTACTCGATTACACTTTGCTCAATCACTATCCTGATTGCCAAAATCAAGAAAAGCCTTACGTGGCGATGTTAGAACAGGTTGTCATTCGTACTGCGCAGCTATTTGCTAAGTGGAATGCATTTGGCTTCGCTCATGGTGTACTCAATACCGATAATATGTCGATATTGGGTCAAACCTTCGACTTTGGACCCTTTGGCTTCCTCGATAATTACAACCCGAGTTTTATCTGTAACCACTCTGATTACCAAGGCCGCTACTCATTTGCAAACCAGCCTAATATTGGATTGTGGAATTTAACCGCTCTCGCCCACGCCTTATCCCCTTATATAGAAAGAGCCGATCTTGATGCGGCTTTAAGTTTGTATGAGCCTGAGTTAAACCAAGAATTTAGCCGCTTAATGCGTCAAAAAACCGGGTTAATCAGCCATCATGAAAATGATTCGGTATTATTTGGTGAAATGTTCAGCTTATTGGCCAAAAATAAAGTCGATTACACCCGCTTTTTCAGACAACTTTCCATGCTCGATAAGCAAGGAATACAACCAGTTATTGATTTAATTCTCGACCGGGAAGCGGCGCAGGAATGGCTAGACAAATACCTACAGCGACTCACTTTAGAAACAGAATCGGATGAACAACGCTGCCAGGCAATGCGTCGCTGCAATCCTAAGTACATTTTGCGTAATCATCTTGCTCAAATTGCCATAGATAAGGCAGAGAATGGCGATTACACAGAAGTAGAAAGATTATTTTCTTTACTACAAACCCCCTATGATGAGCAGCCAGAGTTGGATCATTATGCCAATTTGCCGCCTTCTTGGGCACATGAGCTTGAGATCAGTTGCTCTTCATAAAAAGCTTATCCATAATGCAGGCTGTATTACACCAATATGTAATGCTTTTGCATAATTTGTACATTGACCAAAACAATATTACAAAATAGTGTGCCCGAATTAATTGAGGTTTCCTTATATGTCAGAACAACTAGAAACAAATGCAGTAGAAGAAGAATCAATGGAAGCGGTTGATTTAAGCACATATTCACCAGAACTGCGTCACTTGATCGAATTTGAACAAGTGCCTGAGCAAGCCATTCCAATGGTCACTTCCATTCACGACGTGTCGGAAGAAGCCGTACGTGATGTATGGGATGAATTACCGGCCAGTGCGCAAAATATTCTGGATAACTTTGAACAGTTCCATGCGTTGATTTCTGTCGGTCAAACTTTCGCAGCTATTGATTTCATGCAAGAGTTTGAAACCCTTCAAATGCCAGCCGGCATGGATGAAGAAGCCCAACAGGAATACCGTGCAAGCCTATTAGATAAAGTGCTACAGAACTGCATTAAAGATATGATCAAGCAGCTGAAAAAAGCACGCCGTGACCCTATCTTAAAACGTGACTTCATGGAAATTTTTGCTGAAAAGTAATCCGTGGATTAAATTAGATACAGCAATGCCGCGTTTTGATAACCACCAGAACGCGGCATTTTTATTCCAATTAGTTTAAATGATTGAATTAATCGTGGATCTTCATGCCTAAACAACCGCGCACAAACTCAGGGTTAAAGTGTTTCACCGCTTCACCAACATAACCCAGATCCAATGAACCAATTTGCGCCATTTCTTCATCGTTCAAATTGAAATCCCAAATCGCGAAGTTTTCTTCAATACGATGTTTATGAATCGATTTTGGAATGACCGTTACGCCACGTTGAACGTTCCAGCGTAAAATCACTTGCGCAATCGTCTTACCATGAGCAGCCGCAATGTTTTGCAGCATTTCATTTTCAAACGGGTTGTAACGACCACCGCCTAAAGGGGCCCACGCTTCGGGTTGTACATTATAATACTTCATGGTTTCCAAGGCGTCTGGCTGTGCAAAATAAGGATGTAACTCAACCTGATTCACCATAGGTTTGATCTTCACTGTTTCACAGAAGTTGGTTAATACATGCGCATAGAAGTTGATACACCAATTGCTTTCAATTTACCCTTTTCGTAAGCAGCTTCCAATGCACGCCAAGCGCTGAAATAGTCGCCCATTGCCTGATGAAGCAGATAAAGATCCAAATACTCTAAGCCCATCTTCTCCAATGAGGCATCAATCGCCGCAGACGCCATTTCGGTATTGGCCATGTCCTGAATCCATAACTTTGACGTGATGAATAATTCTTCACGCGTACACAGACCATGCTACTCAAACTGTTTTGTGGCCAAAACTCAAAGAATTTGCCAAGAAGTACCCTCAAATTGAAATCGAAATCAATATAGAAAATCGCTTAACGGATGTGGTCAATGAACGATTTGATGCTGGTGTCAGAACGGGCGATCAAATCGCAAAAGACATGATTGCCGTACGTATTTCACCAGATATCCGATTTCTTGTGGTTTGTTCTAAAGAGTATTTACTCGGAAAATCACACCACAAAAACCTCAAGATCTCCTAGAACACCAGTGCATCAATATGAGGCTAAATGCCAGTGGAACCATTTACGCGTGGGAATTAGAAAATGAAACCGAACAACTTCGACTGAAAGTAAATGGACAGTTTGCTTTTAATTCGTCGACTCAGATTTTACAAGCAGCTCTAGCTGGGTTTGGCTTCGCTTATTTACCTGAAGATCTACTGCAAGATCAACTGAACAGTGGTGAGTTAGTGGCCGTTTTGAAGGATTGGTGTCCGCCAAGTCCGGGGCTGTATTTGTATTACCCGAACCGACGACAACACCGTATGGCCTTTCAATTATTGCTCGATGAACTGAAATATGAGGCTTAAATACTAGGGCCTGTTGACCTTTCGTGGTTAAATTTTGTTCGAGATAAAAGCATTTTAGGTAAGGCAAGTCGATTGTAGCCTAGTTATTCTAAGTAAATGAGACTTAACGAAGCATAAAATGCTTTTAGCCGAACCCTTCGGGCAGCGTTTGTTGGTCATTTGCACTGCGTTATCGGCTCCTCGTGTAGACTAGCTACACCACTGACCCTCTGCCTTGTTCAAATACCCAACAATTCGCTGCAAAAATCATCACGAAAGATCAACAGGCCTTAGGATCTGTTAACCCTATCCGTAAAGACAACATTACTCGGATAGTACCATGCGAACCGCTTCCGCTGCGTGAATTTCCGTAGTGTCATACAAGGATATTGTTGTATGTCGCTGCTCAACCAATAATGCAATCTCTGTACAGCCAAGTATGACTGCCTCTGCCCCTTCTTGATGCAGTTTATCGATGATGCGCAAATATTGATTACGTGACTTTTCTTCAATTTTGCCTAAACAAAGCTCAGAGTAAATCACTTGATGGACGATCGATTGATCTTCAGCATTCGGCACAATGACATCTACGCCAAAATTATCAATGAGACGTTGCTTATAAAACGGTTGTTCCATGGTGAATTGGGTACCCAGTAACCCAACACGTTTTATACCATCGGCCTGTAATTGCTTCGCGGTCGCATCGGCGATGTGCACAATTGGAATAGAAATACCGGACTGAATCTCATCGGCTACTTTGTGCATAGTGTTAGTACAAATCAATAAGAAGTCCGCACCACCCGCTTCCACCGATTGGGCTGCTTGACTCAGTATTTTTACGGTTTGATCCCATTGCCCAAGATTCTGCAGCTTTTCAATTTCATCAAAATCGACACTGTATAGACACAGCTTGGATGAATGCAAACCACCTAAAGCCTGCTTAATGCCTTGATTGATGGCTTTATAATAATTAAGTGTAGACTCCCAACTCATGCCACCGAGCAACCCAATCGTTTTCATTTCTTATCTTTTTTTGATGCTTAGATCATTTCAACATAACCATCATGCTCGCAAATACGTTGACACCAAGCTTGAATCGCAGGGTATTGAGACAAATCGAACCCACCTTCATGTGCAACATGAGTGTATCCATACAAGGCAATATCAGCGATGGTCAGCGTCTCTCCCACCAAATAATCAGACTCTCGTAATGCTTGCTCCATGATGGTTAGCGCTTTATGACCACCAGGTTGAAGCGAATGATATTCGTCCAGTCGTTCTGCAGGCATGCCTTGATATTTTTGAATAAACCGAGCCACGGCGATAAAAGGCTCATGACTATATTGTTCAAAGAAAAGCCATTGATAGGCTTTCGCTTTTAAGAAACGATCTTGGGGGATCAAATCCGTACCATCGGCGAAATAGCCAATAATGGCATTCGATTCAGAGAGAACCCGACCATCATCAAGCAGCACCGTTGGCACTTTGCCATTGGGATTTATCGCCAAAAACGTTGGGGTTTTCGCCTCACCTTTTAAAATATCCACATGCTGCCATTCATGTTCAATCCCTAACAGCGACAGCACTAATTTCACCTTGTAGCAATTACCCGACAATGTATCTCCGTATACTTTCATCCTTGCATTCCTTCCATAAAATCACTTTGTATTGACAGCGAGACGACTATCGACTCAGTATTGTTTATCACCTCAGTATTTTTATCGCGTCGCTATTTTTTCATCGCTTCGATGATTAACATCATCGGGCGACGTAACTCATCATGCCACCCCATTTCTTCTACTAATTTATCTGATGGTTTAGGCTCTACAACCGCTTGAATGTCAAAGCCTGAATCTAACAATAAAGTGATATGGCTTTCCATCGTACGGTGATATTTGACGACTTCACTGCCTAAAAATGAGGTTTTGCGTAACCCTTCATGAAAATAATTATCCAGTGGCCAATGCTGAATTTGACCGTCTTGATAATGCCAATCTTGTGAAGCGTTGGAGGTGAAAATCGGATGTTCTACCGAATAACACAATACGCCACCTGTTTTTAATAACTCAGCTGACTTACGAAATACCGAGGCTAAGTCTTCCACATAATGCAAAGCAAGAGAGCTAAAAATGACGTCTAGCGATCCGGGTTCTGCTGTAAAATCCTCAATGGCACACTGTTGATATTCGACATTGTTTGCTGTAGTCAGTGCTTTTGCTTTGGCTAGCATTTTCTCTGATAGATCGATACCGATCACTTGCGTCGCACCTTGTTCGGCAGCAAATTGGCAATGCCAACCATAACCACACCCTAAATCTAAGATCGTTTTCTCTTTTAATTCAGGTAGGTGTGAACGAAACACTTCCCACTCACCGGCCGATGCCAACCCATCTGTTGAGCGAGGCATCTGGGCATAAGCATCGAAAAAATCAGGATCATCGTATTTATTTTGTTTCATATCATTTACTCATAATTTATCTGCAACGACTTAAATTCTTAATGAATCATTGCTGCCATTAACGCTAATACACCAACCGAAATCGCCTTTGTCGTGACGATCACCCAAAGGCAATCTTTAAAATCGGCATTCGCAACCGTCTTAAGTAAATAAAACCAGACAATCAGGCCAAGTATCCAACCGATTGTCGGTATTAAAGAAACCAACGCCACCAGCAAAGTAATCACGAGTAACGAGGTAAAATCTATGGTTAAAAAAGACAGACGAGATGCGATATACATACAGCAAGCTGTCACTAACCCATCGACAATAAAAGCTAATGCTTCTAACCCCATGATTGACTCTCTTAGTGTTCGTGTTCCAATACCTTAACGCTAAAAATAAAAAACACCAGCACGGCATGATGCACTACTGGCGTTAATGTTATTGGTTTTACTAAGTGTATTACTCTTTAAGGAGCAACAAACTGTACTGTTTTTATTTTGCCTTAGGACGAAATGGTTTAATCACACTTTCATCACATTCCAGGAATGGCCCTTCCATCAAATCAATGCAGTAAGGAATCGCGGGAAAAACAGCATCTAAACATTCACGAATTGATTTTGGTTTACCCGGTAAGTTAACAATTAAGCTACTACCACGTAGTCCTGCGGTTTGACGCGATAAAATAGCGGTTGGAACAAACTTCAGCGACTCAGCACGCATTAACTCGCCAAAACCCGGCATCATGCGATCACATACCGCTTCTGTGGCTTCAGGTGTGACATCACGTTTAGCAGGGCCCGTACCTCCCGTAGTAACAACCAGGCTACAGCCGTCTTCGTCCACCATTTTTTTCAGCATAGCTTCGATTTGATCTTGTTCATCTGGAATAATTTGGTAAACCGGTTCCCATTCAGAAATCAGATACTCATTTAAAGTATCGATGATCGCTTGCCCGGAAAGATCCTCATACACCCCTTGGCTCGCACGATCGCTGACAGTCACAATACCGATTTTAGCTTTACTCATTCCAACAAACCTCTTTTATCTAAAAATCAATTTCTAGGCGCTAAGATACCTGTTCACTCATTAAATGAACATAGTTACCGCTGAATTTGATGAAAGGCATCATGGTAACTGCTGCCATTCTAAAGTTAAATTTTCACGATGAGTAAATTGATAAAAATGACTCTCTAATACTGCTTGTACCTTTGCAAGTTTTTCAGCAGTCTCCCCTTCACAACGAAGTTGCAGATGATGAGTTGTCACCGCTAAATACCCCATTCCAGTTGGAAAATATACACACGCTTCATTTTCACTCCAACTCACTTCCACCTTACGTTGAAAGTGTCTTGCCATTACCGTTTGATATTTTTCCGCTTTGGTTGTCTCAACCGTTGCCACCAGCTTCATAGTTCTTTTCTCTGTTATTATGATAAATAAAGAGGTAACGAAATCTCTCGTTACCTCTTGGCTTTCAATTTATTACCTTTTGACGTTAGTTATTGTTCGCCATCTTTTATGTTCGCGATAACGAATGTTCACAATAACCGTGCTTTAAAATTGATAAGCCGCTGAAATTTTATAATTACGCCCAGGTTCATAGTCGGTTAAATCAATGCCTCGTGCGTATCCAGTCCGAGACGCATGAGAGGCATATTCTTCATTGAAGAGATTATCGATCCCCACCGTAATGGTTAACCCATCAATATAGTTAGGAACCCATTGCGCATAGATATTATGAACATCGTAACCATCTTTAATTGGTTCACCGTCTAACACGTTGTCTTCATCCAGTACCCATTGTGAAGTCCATCCAAACAAAGTATCAATATCCACTGCTAGGTAGTCTAAATTAAGCGCAATGCTGTCGCCCATATCAGAACTACGTCCATTAAATAGGATTGGGGTATCATTGGTTTTATTTTTATTATCAGACTTCGAATAGGATAATTTTGAATTGAACATGTCATAACCATAATTGACACTCGCTTCAAAACCTGTGATTTCAGCATCACCATCATTGGTAATTAAGTAGCCTCCCGTCGATGCTTGATATTCTTGCACCAAGTAATCATCTAATTGAGTTTTAAAGACCGTAAAGTTAGATCCAACAAAATGTTTACCAGCTTGATAATGGAACTTAAAGCCACCTTGCGTGTTAATTCCTGTTTGCGGCTTAACATTGTCATCTAAGGTCGTGACATCTTGGTATTTTACAAAGGTTTCAAGTAATTCAGGCGCTTCATATAAGCTTCGAGAAGAGGCAAATAAGGTCCAGTGTTCTGTCACTGCCCATTCCGCGCCTAATCCCCAGCCTAGTTTATCGAATGAATCATCGCCGGTGAGCGCATCTCGTTGGCTATAGTCATAACGTACCCCTGCTGTTACTGAAAAGCTTGGCACTAAATACAACTTTTCTTCGATATAGACCGCCGAAGTGGTCATCTTTTCGCTCATGCTATAGCTGCTGCCATATTCACTTTCACTTTTTTGTTGATTGTATTCGCCGCCATAAGTCAATTGGTTTTGCATACCCAACAATACAAAGTCCGATTGTGCTTTCATATTGGCACCGGTATTGGTGTTGGTTGCAGTATTATCCGTTAAACGGTCTGAAGGCCAATTCACGGCAATATTGGATTCATCACGATTAATTTCCGTTTGGTTGTAATACAAGGTGGAATCTAGCTTGAAACCATGACCATTATTGGTTTGATAGCCTAATGTATAGGTATTACGCGTATATTTGGTAGGCAATAAGGTTTGCTCTGATAATCCTTGGTTGGCCGAGCCGGACATATCTGGACGCGGGCTATAATCGCCTTTATCTCGGTAGTAATCGTAACTCAACTCTAATCGGTTGCTATCGTTAATATCCCAACCAATTTTGGCCAACATATTACCAATAGTGCCGTCTGAACCGATGGTCTCGACACCATTACCATCTTCAAAGTTGTCGCGATCAATACCATAGACATAGACCATCCCATCAAGGTGATCACTCAGCAATCCATAAACGGTTAAAGACCCTTGTGAATAAGCATTACTTCCATATCCGCCAAAGATCCTAGCTCCATATTGCTCTCCTGGACGTAGTAAGTCTTTGGCATCTTTGGTTTCAAAATACACCGAGCCGCCTAAACCACCAGAAGTGACCGAGTTAGCACCAACTTGGATATCAGCCGATTTAATGATGTCAGGGTTAATGGTGAGATTACCGATATGGTGGAACATATTGGCGTGCTGCGATGCACCATCCAAACGAATATCCAAATCGGACTCATTTAAACCACGGATGTTGATACGTTGGTTCACTGAGTGCGTCCCGCCAACATCGACTCCTGGTATATCACGCAATAAATCAGAAAGGTGATCCGCTTGTTTTAGCGAAAGATCATCCGAGGCTAACTGCTGACTACTACTCGAGACTTTTGCACCCCACACCGTGACTTCTTCAAAATGGGTTTGAGACTGTGAATCAACTTCTTTCATCTCTGCGGCCTGAGCGCCGTAAATGATGCTGAATCCAAGGGAGGTGATGCCTAAACTCAATGTTGTTGCCTTGAGTTTGAATTTGGTTTCCATGTTTAAAATTCCTTCATAGAGAAAATAATCAAATGATAATCATTCGCAAGGATGATATAGTGACTGCTGATAAATTAAATAAAATACACTTATGCGAAATCGTATTTGATTTATGAGGAAGACATATTATGAAGGATTCATACCATGGCTGTGCATAGAACTCGCCCTTGCCCACAATTAGTGCAGCCAAGCCATGTGGTTTTTACTCAATTAGTCACCAAACACGGCCAAGATGCCGTTATCTGCGAACGCCATTCGCGCCCTTTAGTGACCGGAAAGTTCTTATCCTATCGCTCACCTACAGGCTTTGTTCTACATGGTGGAAAAACTGATGAATGTATTAAAATGAATACCATATCAAACGCGCCGGCGGGGGTAATTTTCACTTTACTTTTAGACGGGAAATTAGAGTTTGGCTATGATGATCAAGCATTTACGCTTTCAGCTCAACCAAAGTTCAACCCAACAGGCATTGGCTTAGCTGTGAATTTAAAACAAGAATCAACTTTTCATCGTCAGATAAGTGAACACAATCACATCGAAAAGTTAAATATCATTATTGACCCTAAATGGTTTAAGCAACGGGCTTATAAACCACAAGAGCATAGTGATGACGATTCCCGATTAAGCCATTTTTTAAACCAACATTTAGCGCACCAGTCTTTTTCCTTAAACCACGATATCCTCAATGCCGCTCAGCAATTAATTTCAACCCCGCCGCCGGAGGATTTTTTAGGAGCTCAACTATTCGACTTGCAAGCACAAACCTTGATTCATCAGTTGTTTGAAATATTACTCCCTCAACTGAGTAAACCGACTGACGGCAATTATCAATGTCTTGCAGCCCATCGTTTTCAAGATGAAATGAAGGCGATATTGCAATACATCAATCGCCACCTCAATGACGAGCTTTCATTAGATCAGATTGCCAAACATTGCGCGTTAAGCGTCAGTAGTCTTCAAACGAAATTTAAGCAACAACTGGGGATGACAGTATTAAACTATGTGCGCCAAAAGCGTCTAGAATTTGCAAAGAAACAACTTCAATTTACCGATTGTACGGTGACTCAAGCTGCTTATGATGCTCAATATCACCACCCCGGCAATTTTACGATTGCTTTTAAAAAAGCCTTTGGAATGACACCAAATCAATGGTTAGAAAAAACACGTAACGGAGCCGCTAGTAAGCACTTATAAAGATGGATTTCCTTTCAAAACCCTGATATTAATGCTAGAAATATATACATATTAAGGGTTAAGGCGATGACCACACTACTGCAAGTACATTTTGCGTTTGAAGGCCCATTTGGCAAAGAAATGGCCGAAGCACTACAAGGATTGGCAGAATCGATTAATCAAGAGCCGGGGTTTATCAGCAAGATTTGGACAGAAAGCCAAGAGCAAAAAGAAGCGGGTGGCATTTACCTATTTGAAGATCAAGCGTCAGCAAAAGCGTATTTAGAGATGCATTCGGCAAGATTGAAACAATTTGGCGTTGAACAAGTTCATGCCAAGTTCTTTGAAGTGAACGAGGCATTATCCAAAATTAATCACGGTCTATAAGTCAACTAATGTGATCAATACAAAACCCGCTGTACAACTAATGACTGCGGCTTTATTCATTGCATGAATGGGTTTTACCGATTACTAATCCAAACGGTTTGATATGGTTTGAGTTCAATCGATGCCAATGACTCGGTAATTTCTTGCCCACTCAAAAGATCTTTCCATTTGTCGGTTTGAATCAGGTTCATATCACCGACATTTAAAGTCTGTGGCTCAAGGCTGATATTACTCACACAAAATATACTCTGGCGTCTATCAATACTCTGCCGCCAAAAACCAAATAACTCACCACTCAAATGCAAGGTAAACTGCACCGCATTAGGGTGAAATGCGGGTTGTTCAGTACGAATTTCAATCAGTTCAGTCATGCGTTGTAGCACTTGGTGATGCTGGCTATGATCTTGCCCGAGTAAATTTTCAAGCTGCGGATAATCCCAACGATGGCGGTTGATAGAACGGTTTTGATTGGTATTTTCGACTTTGTCATAATCGTTACTCGTTCCCAATAAACTATGAATATATAAGCCAGGGATCCCTTCCATCGCAAACATGATCGCATGGGCGCAAATAAAGCGGTCAATACCATATTTATCTGGCCCTTTTTCCGTTCCCTGCAAAGCATCAAATAGCGCAATATTAATCTCATAAGGTTTACGGTCGCCGTTTTCTGTTGCACGCCAAGACACTAGCCCACCAAATGATTGCATGGTATTGACTAAAGTATTGATTTCTTTTTCATTCAATAGACCTTCTGCCGGACGTAAACCAATACCATCATGAGAAGCAATAAAGTTAAAGTAAGTCGTTCCTTGCTGTGCGGGTGGCATCCCCATCATCCAACGCTTTAGATGCTCTCCATTACCGGTAATCAAAGTGTTGACTAATAACGGCGGTAAAGAAAAATTATAAATCGCGTGTGCCTCATTGGCGTTACCAAAGTACGTGAGGTTCTCATGATTTGGGATGTTGGTTTCAGTGATAATGATGGCCTGCGGGCACGCTTGTTCAATCAAACTCCGTAACAAGCGAATCACTTCATGGGTTTGTGGCAAATTAATACAGTTTGTTCCTAACTCTTTCCATAGAAATGCCACGGCATCGAGTCGAAAGGTTCTTATACCATGATCCAAATATTGTCGAATGATCGTAACAAAGGCTTTTAATACTTCGGGATTACGGAAATCAAAATCGACCTGATCATGGCTGAAAGTACACCATACGTATTTCGTCCCTTCTGCGGTCTCGACTTCTTTTAGCAATGGTGAAGTTCTTGGTCTGGTCACCATTGACGTATCAACATCAGGCTGAGTTGTATAAAAATAATCATAACCAATACCGTCAGATTTAATGAAATTTTGGAACCATGCACTTCGCGCTGAACAATGGTTGATGACCAAATCTGACATCAAATTAAACTGGTTGGCAATGGATTCAATATCATCCCAATCACCTAGCCCTTCATTGACGCTAGAATAATCGATGACCGAAAAACCATCGTCCGAACTATAGGGAAAAAATGGCAAAATATGCACACCATTGATGTGTGGCATGCAATATTGATGGAGAAAAGATTTTAACGTTTGCAGTGGCGTTTCTCCATCTTGATGCAAGCTATCGCCATAAGTGATCAAAATGGTGTCTTTTTCGCTCCATAACTCTTGAGAAACCGCCATGGGAATCGAGGTATCTAGATTGGGCGATAAACGCATGATCCCAAGCAGTTCGTTCGCGAGCCATTCATGTTTCACCTCAAGATCAATGCCTTTGTAGATGACATCAAGGTGATGACAAACCTTCTCGCTGAGTAAATTTGATGTCGTCATCTATTACCCTCCAAATTCTTGGTAGTCTAATTCTACGGCTTCTTTCAAGCGCTCCATAACATCAGGCATCGCACTCACCACACGGTTCCAACTTGGAATGAATGGCGTTTCCATCGGGTTATCTAAGAAACTTTGACCTGCTTTCATGATATTCTGAGCAAACATTTCCACCGCTTTTTCTTCCATGTGCACATCCAGTGTCAAACCATTCATTAAGGCATCATTGTGATAGGCTTCGACAAAATCGAGGGCAATGCGGTAGTAAGTGGCTTTCAATGAACGAAAACGCTCGGTATTGAAGGTTTCACCTTGTGTAGCCAGTTTTCTAAACAAGGACTTAGTAATATCAATCGACATTTTAGATAAACCGCCATCGGTTGAATCGAGAGATAAATCCTGATGTTTATGATCATACGTCTTTGCAATATCCACCTGACATAAGCGATTGCTGGCATAGTTACGGTGCATTTCGGATAGTACGCCAATTTCTAAACCCCAATCGCTTGGGATACGAATATCGCTGAGGACATCACGACGGAATGAAAACTCTCCGGCCAGCGAATATTTAAAACTGTCCATATAGTCTAAATACACACTTGGCCCAGTAACTCGTTTCAAGGCTTTAAGTAGTGGCGTCACCAGTAAACGCGCAACTCGACCATTCATCTTGCCGTTTGCCACCCGTGCATAATAACCTTTGCAAAATTCATAATTAAAACGTGGGTTGGCGACGGGGTAAATCAAACGTGCGAGTAAATCACGCTCATAAGTGACAATGTCACAGTCATGTAGCGCTACAGACTCCGCTTTTCCTGTTGCTAAAACATATCCCATGCAGTACCAGACGTTGCGCCCTTTCCCAAGTTCTTTCGGTGCAAGTCCGAGCTCTGCCAGTTCTTTATCTAAAGCCTGTAAACGTGGGCCGTCATTCCATAAAATTCTATGGTGCTGTGGCAGTTCTTTAAAAAAGGAAATGGCGTGTTGATATTGAGCTTGATCGGCTCTATCTAAGCCAATCACAATTTGAGAAAGATAAGGGACACTTTTAAGCTCTTGAACAATATTGGGAAGTGCCTCACCTTCCAGTTCAGAAAATAACGATGGTAAAATTAACCCCATAGAACGTTTATTGGAAAAAGAAACTAAGTCGGCTTCAAGCTCTTCAATTGGTCTTTCCGATAAATTATGTAATGTTGTTACGATGCCATTTTGATAAAAGTCAGCCATGATGCCTCCTGCATGTCATGCGTTTTTATTTTATTGTTCGGTTTTTACTGATCATCGCTATTGCGCTAAGTGCCCTTCTAAGATGTGTTCTATACATTCCACCCAACCACTTGGGCCATATTGTTGACTGTCCACTATATCGTTATCGCGGTCGAGAGCTGGGAAAGGATGATGTTTAGAGCGAATACGCACCGCAACATCGGCTTTTTCCAGCATGCTGATATCGTTATCGCTGTCACCTAATGCGATGCTATACCAATTCTTACATTCATCATGATTTGAAAGAAAAGTCTGTTGAGACATATTCACAACCCATTGCATAGCATGACCTTTGTTTGCGTCACTGCCGATATGAATAAAACGACCGCCTTTCACAACCGTTGCCCCTTGCTTAACCATGTAGTCGATAAAGTCAGCTTGCTTTGATTCACTTCCAAGCCATTGAATAGGTTCACCAAATTCACGCTGATTGGCCAATTTCGCCTCATTTAAGGTTAGCCCTGTCATATCCGCCAAATACGCATCCGTCATTTCACTCATTGGAACGAACAAATCAGCAAACTCTTGTTTAGCCTTCATAAGCGCTGATTGCCAATGAGATCTGGGCAAAGCAAAGGTTCGACACCAATATTCCTGTACGCTTTCAGTATGCTCAGGCTGCTGTAAAAAAATGGATTTGGGCAAATAGACCGCAGCACCATTTTCAACAATGAATGGCGATAGCAGGGATAATTTCGCCATCAAATCTTTCAGTTCAGCGAAAGTTTTGCTGGTATTGGGAATCACGGGGATGTTCCGCTGCGTAAGCTGCTGCAGCAAAGGGGTGACGGCATCAAAGTTGTAATCATCATGATCCAATAGTGTGCCGTCAAAGTCGGTAAAGATAAGCGGTTTTGACCAAGGTTTAAGCATAAAACTGCTCAGTTTGTGGCCCCGCTTGCTCAGCCTTGCTTGCATCAACTTGGTGCAATATGATCGGCATTCCGTATGGGCTTGCACTAAAAAATGCCGTTTTGTTGTCGCTGATTTCATTCAATGATGGGAAAAATATAGATAACCACATAGCAATCACTCCTTTTGCTGGATTTCTTTACAAATAGAATACAAAAAACATGCCATGTGTTTAGTAGGGCCTGTTGTTCTTTTGTGATTAAATTTTGTTCGAGATAAAAGCGTTTTAGGCAAGGCAAGGCAAGTCGATTGTAGCCTAGTTATTCTAAGTAAATGAGACTTAACGCAGCATAAAACGCTTTTAGCCGACCCCTTCGGGCAGCGTTTGTTGGTCATTTGTACTGCGTTATCAGCTCCTTGTGTAGACTAGCTACACCACGGAGCCTCTGCCTTGTTCAAATGCCCAACAATTCGCTGCAAAAACAATCACAAAAGAACAACAGGCCCTAGTAATCTCACAAACATAAAAAAGACTTAAGAAATAAAACTTAAGCCTTTAATAAATCGATAAATTCTAATTTAATCAGAATTCAGGTTAACCCATACGCCCCATATCTTGGTTAGTCATCTTAACCCCTTTTATTTGAGCAAAAACATGCTGGCCGATTTCAAGATTAAGATCTTCGTACGCCCAAGCCGTGATACTGGCCCATAAATACAGCTCAGAGTCTTTTTCCCCAATACGTAAGCGCAGCGCAACAGGCTGAGTAATGTCTTTGATCGGCGCAACATCGCTGATCGTAACAGGGAAAATATTTCTGATCGATGTATCATTGGCCTTGGACAAGGTAATCGAAACATCAACAGCATGGACACGAATTCGAATTTGTTCGTTGGTTTGCGCATCAATATTACTCATCCAAACCCCTATATCAGGCGCAATTTCTGCATAGGTTAAGGCGTATTTAGGGTGATGCTGCTTAATGGTAGCTTTGAATAGACTGCTTAATTCACTGTGACGGTGCCAAGGTTGAAACGCTTCGCTACTCCAGACCGTTTCAATGTCACCCGATTCAATAATCCGACCTTCTTCCATTAACAGCATGTGATCGGCTAAATGAAGGACTTCGTCGAGGCTATGTGTAACGTATAAAATCGGGATCTGGATTTCTTTAGCCAGCTTTTCTAAGAACGGCATCACTTCTTGTTTTCTTGGTAAATCCAGTGAAGCCAAAGGCTCATCCATCAGTAATATTTTGGGCTCTGATAATAAAGCACGAGCAATGGCACAACGTTGTTTTTCTCCCCCTGACAAGTCAGCAGGATAACGATTGAGAAGATGATCTAATCCTAACAATTCAACGACTTGATAAAAGTTACCCGGTAACCCTACACCAGTATAGCCATACAGTAAATTGCCTTTTACTTTATAGTGGGGAAATAATCTCGACTCTTGAAATACATAGCCGATATCACGCTTTTCTATCGCTAAATTCACGCCACGCTCTGAATTAAATAGAACTTGTTCATTGATAGAAATATTGCCACTGTCTGGATTTTTTAGCCCACTGATGGCATTGATAATGCTGGTTTTTCCTGCGCCTGAACGACCAAATATGGCGGTGATCCCACTCGCAGGCAAGGTAGCATTGATATCCAATTCAAAGGCTGAAAAGTGCTGCTTAAAATGCAATTCAATCATTTTCGCACTCCACTCTCTGTGCTGACACCTAAGCGTTTTTGAGTCTTTTGAGTCAGCCATTCAGAGGCCAGTAAAGACAGCAAAGCCACAACGATCGAAATAACACATAAACGCCCTGCTTGCATTTCTGCACCGGGAGTTTGAATGAAGTTATACATAGCCAAAGGTAAGGTTTGAGTTTGATTAGGAATGTTCGCCACAAAGCTTATCGTAGCGCCAAATTCGCCAAGACTACGCGCAAAGGACAACATGGCTCCGGTGATCACGCCCGGCAAAACTAAAGGCAACGTGATGGTCATAAACACTTTCAATGGTGAAGCACCAAGCGTTCGTGCCGCTTGTTCAAGTTTTGGATCCACATTCATCAAGCTGAGTCGAATCGATCGCACCATTAATGGCAGCGCCACGACCGCAGAAGCCAGAGCCGCACCTTTCCAGTTAAAGCTAAACACTAATCCAAAGTGATTAAAAAGCCACTCACCAATAACACCTTTACGACCCATCGTGAGTAACAATAAATAACCAATCACCACCGGTGGCAACACCAAGGGTAAATGAATAATGCTGTCTAAAACTTTTTTACCCCAAAACTCTTTTTTGACCAGAAGCCAAGACAAGAAAACCCCTACCGGCAGGAGCCAAAGCACTGCGGTAGAGGAAACTGTTAAACTGAGTAATAAGGCACTCATTTCGTAATCGGATAAGATCACACGCTTTTCCTTGCTACAGGTTGATGTATGAAATAACCGTTATTGAGCAATAAGCGGCGTAAAACCGTATTTAACGAAAGTATCGCTTGCCTCTTTGCCTTTTAAAAATTCAAAAAACTGTTGGCTAGTTGGCTTTGAATTTAACGCGACAGCTGGGTAGACAATTGGAGAGTGCGTACTTTCAGGGAACGTTTGCACAATCGACACTTTCTTGCTCATTAATGCATCGGTTTTATATACGATGCCAAATGGTGCTTCACCGCGCTCCACTAACGATAAAGTTAAACGCACATTATTACTTGGCGCGGTTTTACTTGATAACACCTCCCACAAACCAAGGTTAGTGAGGCTTTCTTTCGCATACATACCCGCTGGAACGCTTTGCGGTTCACCAATCGCGAGTCTGTGCTCACCTAGCAATGTCGGCAATTGCTTGAACGTACCAGGGTCAATATCGGCCTCTTTTTGCTCATCCGAGCCAATTAATACCAAGCTATTACCAACAAGATCGCTCACTTGATCTTGTGTTGTCATGCCTTTATTGACAAGGTACGTCATCCAATTAGGGTTGGCTGAGATGAAAATATCGGCAGGTGCGCCTTGCTCAATTTGACGAGCCAAAGTAGAAGAACCAGCATAAACAGGCACGATGCTATCTCCTGTTTCCGCTTTATATTTATCGCCTAGCTCTTTCATCACATCCGTCATTGATGAAGCCGCATATACATTGATGTCTTCTGCAAAAACGGTAAATGTCGAACAAAGTGCAGCAAGGCCGAGTGTAGAAAGTAGCAATTTTTTCATAACATCCTCAAAGGTTAATAAGCGTTTAGGCAGTAGCCAGATACATCGCTATATACATGAGTGCATAACGTTTTACGTGATAATACGCGAACTCATCATAAATTCAATGATCAAATACAGGTCACTAAAATTTGGTTGGGATCGAAACTAGCGAAATAAAACTTATCTAATTGTAAATTAACGTTTTGTAGAGAATCGTGAATCACCGAAGCATACAACAATGTACCCGCGCCAATATCTAAAAAGACTTCACTGCTTTCTACACCTTGAGTCAAATGCACCAGTTGCCCCTGAAGCTGGTTGTAGTCCGTTGTTGGCTTAGCCGTTTCCGAAATCATCACCGATGGCGCTTTAAATAGCAGTAAAACCTCTTTCTCAATGGCTAAGTTTAATTGCAACGTACTGACATGGGTGATCACAGCAGAGATCTCACTGCCACTTTCTAGTTGTACGACAACTTTATCTTTTACATCTTGCGATTCAATTCGAATGACTTTGCCTTTCAGTTGGTTGCGAGCACTGGTTTTCAAGGTGAAATGGCTCATGACATCCAACAAACTTTCCGTGGTGACATTGGTATCCATCAGCGCTTGCATGACCATGGTCTGCATTTGGTTCATCAGGCTGTAAACTTTAATCAAGCGGGTACCGAATTCGGTTAACTTGGCTCCACCACCACCTTTGCCACCAGTTTCGCTGGCGATAACAGGATACGGTGACACCTGATTCATATCATTAATCGCATTCCATGCCGCGCGATAGCTCAACCCTGCTAGTTTCGCTCCTTGCGAAATCGAACCTGACGCTCCAATCTGCTCAAGTAAAGCGATGCGTTTAGGGTTAGCAAATAGCTTCTGATTCGTGTTTAGCGTCAGTAATGCTTCAAATTCCATTGATAACCTACGATTTAGAAGAATAAAGTTGTGGCCATAATAGTTGTAAATTCAGTTCACTTTCTATGACATCGGCCAAACGTTCTAATGACTGGTTTTGTTGCTGCTCACGACTTTGCGTAGGAGCTATCTCCTCCAAACCCGCCCAGTGCAGAATATGCTCAAATGCCGCTGGTTGATCAAAAATACCATGGCAATACGTGCCAAATACTTGACCATCGGATGACAAAGCCCCTTCAGCCAAAAGCTCACCAGCATGAATAGGAGCACTATCTTCTCTATGTGGTGCCACTTGAGTCTGCAATTGAATAGGTTGAAGTTCTTCCACCAGCGATACCCCAGCATGTATTTCGTAGCCTTTTATATCCACGCTTTGATCTGGGATTAACGACATACGCCCAATCACTTGTGTGAGCGCCTTTTGCGTGGTGATTTCGGTTTGAATATTCAGTAGCCCCAAACCTGGCGAATGGCCCGCTTCGCTTTCAATGCCATTTGGATCGGAAATCGAATAGCCGAGCATTTGATATCCACCGCATATCCCCATCACCTTACCGCCATAACGCAGATGACGTTGAATATCTTGCTCCCAATGTTGCTGGCGTAAAAAGTCCAAATCCGCACGTACGGATTTACTACCCGGTACAATAATCAAATCAGCACCGGCAAGACTTTGCCCTTGGTAACGATATTGAAAGTCGATTTCTGGGTGAGCACGTAAAGCATCGAAATCAGTGTGATTGCTCATGCGTGGTAGCACAGGAACGAACACCGTAAATTTAACCTGTTCATTTCTATTTTGCTGGCCATCCACGGCATCTTCAGCATCCAGTTGCAAATCATGCAAGTAAGGCAACACGCCAATAACTGGCTTACCTGTTTTCGCTTCAAGCCATGTTAAACCAGGTTTAAGTAATTCAATATCACCACGGAAGCGATTGATCACAAAGCCAATTACGCGGTCTTGCTCTGATTGAGAAAGCAAAGCCAGCGTGCCATATAAATGTGCAAAGACACCGCCTCGGTCAATATCAGCAACGATGATCACCGGTACGTTTGCCTCTTCTGCAAACCCCATATTAGCAATATCGTTTTCACGCAGATTAATTTCTGCAGGGCTGCCTGCACCTTCAATCATGATGCAATCATACTGCGCTTGTAACTGAGCAAAGGAATCCAGTACATACGGCATGGTATATTCTTTATATGTCGAATTTCCCAAAGTGGCTTGTTGCGGTAACGCTTTGCCCTGCACAATGACTTGAGCTTTCATATCCGTATTAGGCTTGAGCAAAATGGGGTTCATATGCACGCTTGGCTCAATACCACAGGCAAAAGCTTGCAGTGCTTGCGCTCGCCCAATTTCTCCACCGTCTTTCGTTACCGCGCTATTCAGTGCCATATTTTGTGACTTAAACGGGGCAACGTTGACCCCGCGGCGACTCAGCACTTTGCATAAACCGGCCACTAAGACACTTTTCCCAGCATCGGATGTTGTGCCTTGCACCATAAGTGCTTGAATGGGTTTCAACATGAAGTTTGTCTCTCATTTGTTGCGTTAACTTAAACTCGGGATAATTTAAGACTGATACAATTCCAATGGCAATCCATCTGGATCTTTAAAGAAAGTAAATCGCTTCCCTGTAATGTCATCAACACGAATGGCTTCACATTCCACCCCATACTGCGCTAAATAATGCACAGCTTTATCTATGTCAGCAACTGTAAAGGCTAAGTGTCTTAATCCACATGCTTCTGGGCGGTCAACACGTTTGGGCGGGCTAGGAAATGAAAACAGCTCTATTTGGCTGGTAGGAGAAATTTCTAAGTCGAGCTTATAAGAATCCCTTTGCTCACGGTAGGTTTCTTTAATTACTTTCAGTTGCAGCACCTCACAATAAAATCGTTTAGAAACAGCATAATCTGAACAGATAATGGCAACATGGTTAATTTGGTTGAACATTGACCTTTCCTTTGCAGCTCTGATAGAAAAAAGCCCCCAAAATTGGAGGCTAATTCTTGAATTGATTTGTCAAACTTTACTTAACCTCAGCTGAGGTTACTTAGTTGCATCCAGTGCCACTTTAGGTTGAACAAATTCGCGGCTCACGTCCACAATGGCGACATCACGGAAGAAGCTGCGCCCTAACAGTAAGCCATAATCCATGTGGGTACGGTCTGCTAAAGTAAACGGTGTTTTCACTTTCAAGTCGCCAACTTTAATCCAACCTTCGACGACGTAACGCTCATAGGTTTCATCTGAATTAGACTGACGAATAAATTTGGTTGAAACAACCGGAAGTTCAAGCTCTCTCGATTCACGGTCACCATGAGCGAGTTTGAATTTAACCCACTTTTTACCATCACGTTCAAATGCCACAACATCGATGGCACTCACCGACGAGGTTGTCGCACCAGTATCGATACGAGCGACGACGTTAACATCCAAACTTTCAATGTGAACCCATTCTTTTTGGCCTAAAATCAATTTACCATCAGCGCTTTTACGTCCAGAGGTCACACTATTGTCTGTTGGTTTAGCAACAGGCTTCACCGTAGGCATTGGCTTTGGCTTCACATTTGGGTGTTTTTCCATTGGAGATAAACCAGAATCTGGTTTGGTCTCAGTCTTAGGCTGCTCTGTTTTTGTAGCCGAAGACGTTGTTTCTGCCTGACTCGCACCACTATTGTCTGTTTGTTCTGGTGTGGTAGAACAACCAACAATGGCAACGGACATCAAAGCAGGAAGAAAAAAGCCCCATTTTTTCATGTTAACTAACCTTTTCATTCGAATCTGTGTACTCAACGTAATTGTCGACTTAATGCTTGAATATCTTATGCTCTTGACAGAGTATCAATGGCATTGGCGACATATTGTATGTCTGTTTCTTGCAAGCCTGCAATATTGATACGACCATCACCAACGCCATAAATGCCATATTCTTCACGTAATTGCGTCATTTTTTCGCTAGAAAATCCTAACACAGTGAACATGCCTTTGTGCGACTTTATGAATTCAAATTGGTCATTATTATAGCTATTGACCAATTCTTGACATAAAGATTGACGTAAACCCACTAAACGTTGCTGCATGTCAACCAATTCAGCCTTCCATTGCTGAGTCAAAGACTCGCTTTGCAGTACAGTTTTCACCAATGCTGCACCATGATCTGGCGGCATGGTGTAAGTGGAACGAGCAAGTGTTAGCAATTTACCTTTGGCATTGTTCGCTTCTTGCTGATTCTTACCCACCACAATCGCAGCACCGGTACGTTCACGGTATAAACCAAAATTCTTTGAGCAAGATGTGGTGATCAACATTTCTTCCACATTATTGGCCATGTGTTTCAGGCCCAGTACATCTTTCTCTAAGCCATCACCAAACCCTTGGTAGGCAATATCAACAAATGGAATAAAGCCCTTTTGTTGAGACAAGTCTGTGATGGCTTTCCAATCATCAAAGCTAATATCCGCACCAGTTGGGTTATGACAACAACCATGCAGAAGTACCACATCTTTAGGGCCAGCTTGCGAAAGATCAGCCAACATTTTGCCTGAATCCACTTGGCGAGTTTCGGGATTAAAATAATGATAGTATTTCACTTTCAATCCTGCCGCTTCCATCACTGGACGGTGATTAACATAGCTAGGATTACTGATCCAAACCGTTGTTTCCGGCTCAGCAATCTTGAGCAAATCTCCCAACATTCTTAAAGCACCGCTCGCGCCCGGCGTTTGGATAGCCGATACACGTGAATAAGCAGAGGTATCTTCTAGTAGCAAATCCACCATGCACTGATTAAATTCTTCACAACCGGCTAAACCAACGTAGGCTTTGGTGCTTTGTTCTTGTGCTTGCTGCTGTTGCGCTTGTTTAATTGCTGCCATGATCGGTGTTTGACCTTGGCTATTCTTATAAACCCCAATGCCTAAATCGACTTTTTCTGGACGAGGATCATTTCGGTAAGCAACGGATAAAGACAAGATAGGATCTTGTACTGGCGGAGAAAGATGAGAAAGCATGAATACACAACCCTGTGAGATGTCACTTCATGTTGATACTACGACTTAAAAACAAGAGTGGTAAGGAAACATGACGTGAGTGAATAAAAACTCAAATTATCATTATCCTTAAATAAGCTCCATAAAAAAATCGACATGATCTCCGGATCATGTCGATTTTGTTTGCTCTATCCGACAAAGCCTTAGCCTGTATTTAAATAAAACGTCAGCGTGCGTTTAAATAATGCACAACTTGATTACGACTACCTCGCCATTCGAGGCTTGGGTCCGCTAGATCTTTTTCAAATTTTCCATCAACGAGTACATCAATATAACTCACCAGTTCTTGCTGCTCAGCATTGAGCTCGGCCAACCTGTAGCCCGTCCACATCCAGATATCTTTGGTTGGGCATTCATGCCGCACTCGTTTTACCAACTTCAATACCGCTTCAATATTTTGCGGATGAAGCGGATCGCCACCAGATAAGCTCAAACCACGTCGAAAAATTCTGCTGTCTTGCAAATCTCGAATAATGGCGTCTTCATGTTCTTGGGTAAACAGTACGCCCGAACTCGGAGACCAAGTGCTTTGGTTATAGCACCCTTTACATTGATGCACACAACCGGACACAAACAAGGTACAACGTGTGCCTGGACCATTAATCACATCAACAGAATAATATTGAGAAATGTTCATCTACTTCCAAATCCAAATAACACTTCTATACCCTAAATAATTGGAGTTGTAGCAAGGCGACAAGTTCATGAGACCCCATGAGTGTAGTTTGCCTACAACTTCTTTTTGAAAAGAAATAGGGGTGAATGAAGTCAACGAAGCTACAACTTCAAGTATGACGGGTATAGTTATAAATGCTTTACGCGACGCTTCACTTCTTCCTGCTTACCATCATTAAATGGACGCGCATCAGGGCTACCTAAATAACCACATACGCGGCGCGTTACCGAGACTTTACTTGAATCGTGATTTCCACATTTCGGGCATGTAAAACCTTTACTGGTACATTCAAACTCGCCGTTGTAACCACATTCGTAACATTCATCAATCGGGGTATTGGTACCGTAATATGGCACGCGACTGTAACTGTAGTCCCATACGTTTTCTAATGCTTCGATATTATGCTGCATGTTCGGGAACTCGCCGTAACAAATGAAGCCGCCGCTTGAAATTTCGGGATATGGCATTTCAAAGTCGATTTTATCGTATGGCGTGACTTTCTTTTGCACATCAAGGTGGAAACTGTTGGTGTAGTAACCTTTGTCAGTCACGCCTTCAATCACACCAAATTGTTTTGCATCTAAACGGCAGAATCGATTACATAGGTTTTCACTTGGTGTGCCGTATAAACTAAACGCATAACCTGTTTCTTTCATCCAGTCTTCAACGTGCTTTTTCATGAAATCAATGATCTTAATGGCTTTTAAACGCAAGGTTTCATCATCGTAGACATGTTTTTCAGTACCGAATAATGCGCATACGGTCTCATGAATGCCAATGTAACCCAGCGAAATTGAAGCACGGCCATGTTTGAATATGTCAGCAATATTGTCATCTGCTTTTAAGCGAACGCCACACGCACCTTCCATATATAAAATTGGAGCAACACGCGCTTTCACGTTCTCTAAACGGTTAATACGCGTATCCAGTGCACGACGAGCTAAATGCAGCTTCTCTTTTAAAATCTCGTAGAAACGGTTTTCATCACCCTGCGCTTCAATCGCCACACGTGGTAAATTCAGACTCACCACACCCAGGTTGTTACGGCCATCGTGGATCAGCTCACCATTTTCTTCATACGGATTCAAGAAGCTACGGCACCCCATTGGGGTTTTGAATGAACCCGTCACTTCCACAACCTTGTCGTAGTTCAAAATATCTGGGTACATACGTTTTGAAGCACACTCAAGTGCTAACTGCTTAATGTCGTAATGTGGATCGCTTGGTTTATGGTTTAAGCCATCACGAATCGCGAAGACCAATTTGGGGAAAACCGCCGTTTTACGATTTTTACCTAAACCAGCAATACGGTTACGTAAGATAGACTCTTGAATTAACTTACACGCCCAAGACTCACCTAGACCAAAACCAAAGGTCACAAATGGGGTTTGACCATTCGCTGTATGCAGTGTGTTCACTTCATATTCAAGTGACTGAAATGCGTCATAACACTCTTTTTCAGTTTGCTTACGCGCAAATTCTTGTGGGTTGGGAATGTCCCACTCTTGTGCCAATTTCAATTGCTTTTGGTGGCTAGCAAGTACATAAGGTTCTAGGATTTCATCAATGCGGTTGATGGTGGTTCCGCCGTAGATGTGGCTCGCGACTTGGGCAATGATTTGTGCGGTTACCGCTGTCGCCGTTGAAATTGACTTAGGGGTGTCGATTTCCGCATTGCCCATTTTAAAGCCACGAGTCAGCATGCCTTTTAAATCAATCAGCATGCAGTTAAACATTGGGAAAAATGGCGCGTAATCTAAATCATGGTAGTGGAGATCACCCGATTCATGAGCGTGTACGATATCACGTGGCAAAATGTGTTGTTTCGCATAATGTTTAGCCACGATACCCGCAAGTAAGTCACGCTGAGTTGGGATCACTTTGCCATCTTTATTGGCATTTTCATTAAGAAGATCCGTGTTGTTTTGTTCAATTAAGCCTTCAATTTCACGTGTTAATGCGCTCGATTTCTCACGAGCAATATCACGATCATGGCGGTATTCAATATAGTGACGAGCGAGTGATTTGTACTCACCTTGCATCAAATAGTTTTCCACCATCGTCTGAATATCTTGGATATGAATACCATCAGGAAAATCAGTTTGAGTCTCTGTCAAACGTTGTTCAACACAGTCGGCTAATTGTTGGGCATATTCTTTCAACTTTTCATCAACCGTTTCCGCCGCACTCAGTACCGCAGCAACAATACGATCTTGCTGAAACAAGGCTTTTGAGCCATCCCTTTTCATAACAATTAATTGACTCATCCTAACCTTGCCTCCAAAAAATATCCATGATATAGACAAAAAACACGTAACTAACACTACATATTGTGCCATTATCGGTTTTCTTCACCATGCAATATTGATCTAAATCAAGAGATCCCAGAGGAGTAAAAAGATCTTTTTTTGCAAGCATTTTCGCTCACAATTTTGCAAGTTATGTGTGAAATAAAACCGCACAATCATCTAGCTATGTTAAATTTTGCGTAGACTTTAAAAACATTATTTACGTAATTGTGAGGACGTATCACAAATGAAAAGGACTTCGAAAATATGGCATTATTTGTGCCTTTTAGGCTTATTATCCGCCCCTGTTTTTGCTGATTCGATCAAAGTTGCGACCTGGAATATCGAATGGCTCACCACGTCACCAATTCACTCTATTAAAGAAAGTAAACGCAGCAACCAAGATTTCAGCTTACTCAATGCCAAATTTCATCAAATCGCACCTGATGTCTTAGCGTTTCAGGAAGTCGGCTCTAAAGATGCGATAGAAAAAGTCGTAGGCCCATTTTACCGCGTTTACTTATCTGACCGTTCTAAGGCTTCTAACCGAGATCATCAATTTGACGATCTTAATCAATACACAGGTTTTGCGGTATCGACTGACTGGCAAGTTAAAGATCCTCGTGATATTGAATTGTCACCGAATTCCAAGTTGCGTTTTGCTAGCTATATTATTTTGCAAAAAACAGGCGAACCCGATGTCCACTTACTATCCGTTCACCTTAAACACGGATGTGCTGCAGCGAAGAAAAGCTCACGCTCTTGCCGCCAATTGGAACAACAAGGTCAAGCTTTAAATCAGTGGATGAAGCAAAGAGTGGCTGATGAACAGGCTTTTATTGTGATGGGGGATTTTAATCATAACTTATCATTCCATAATGATTGGCTATGGCGACGGATACAACAAGGGATAGAAAACAAGATAGAACTGATCACGGAAACGACGCCCGCACTTTGCCAAGTTAAATCGAATCGAGATCCAAATCGCTTATACCGTTACCCGCAACTGATTGATCACATCATTATCAGTAAACCTAGCCGCGGCCAAGAAGCAAAACAAGTGTTGTTTACGCGTGAAGAAGCCCTTTATCACCACTTAAGCGATCATTGTCCAGTGGTGAGTCAGGTAGAAGTGAGATTGTGATCCGCAGGCGAGATTCATTTCGATAAACGGATTCGAATCTCGTACGCTATGCTTTTTGTTACCCTGATTTCGTTACCCGACAAAGATTAACAAAATTAACCTCGGCTCACGCCCCCTACTTTCGCCAAAGCTATTGGGTATTGTCTTTGCTCAGCAAGTTCACAGGCCGTTTGTACAATTTGTTCGGAGTCCAAATTACCCGATACAAATTTTGGTTCGACATTGCTACCTTCAAGCCAGCCTTTTTCACGCAAATCAGATTCAATTTGTATTGCGGCTTCTAATGCTGAAGAGGCTTTAACAATTTCCATACGCGCATAATTATCACCAGCAAACGAAACACTAGCTGCACGTAACGTGATATCGGTACCTGGGATCTGTTGCGCTCCAAATAATGGTTTTCCACCTAAAGAGGCAGAGGCAAAACTTGGGATAAATTGTGCCATGTGTTGAATGGCTTTCTGAGTCCGGTCTGCTTGCTGCTGCTCTGTCCACCCGTGAATGATTTTATTGACGAGATAATCAGGTAGCTTGGGCTGTGAGCTTTCTGCTGTCGACGTTGCTACGCCATCTTCAAATAAGGTGATGTCTTCTGTCATGCCATGCAGTTGAAAATAGCCATCTGGATAAGGTGTCAGTTGCGCCATACCCTGCGGCGTTCCGCGTTCACCATGAAAAATTACTTCTGGCCACAACGCACTGCCTTGTGACCAATGAGTTACATAAGCCGCTTTAAATTCAACTAAACGTGAACGAGGTGCATTAACCCAATCATCAACGACTCCAGTTTGATAACCAGAGGCATTAATCAAATAGTCAACATCAATACTTGATGAATTGGATTGGTTTTCAGATAGGCTCGAAGCGTCATACGGTTGGAAATCGATTTGCCACTGCGGGCCTTTCTTATTCACACCGGTAACTTGAGTTTGTGTGTAAACCTGACAATTGGGTAATTGTTGCAGCGCTAATTTCACCGTAGCCGATAAGCGGAATACACTGAGCCCATATTCTTGCACGAGAACAACGGGAAACTTCAAGGTGTTCAAATCTACATTACGAGCAAAGGGGATCATCCACTCATCGAGGCTTTGCTCTGTTAACGTATTTGGTTCTGGCTCATTAAGTAAAGCTAGCGCCTCTAAATCTGACTTAGAATAAAGCTTGTAATAGTGAGAAGGCTCCCCTAATACTTGGTTCGATGCATCTTCTTTAACCAAATCAGAATAGGTTTGGCGAATCACTTGCAAACGAGGCAATAACTCTTCTGGTTGTCCCTTGTCTTGAATCGGTACCGCTATCACCGTGGGACGCACATTCATGGTGTGTTTGTATAACTTAACCGTTTCTATCGATTCTTTCAGTAATTGCACACACTGCTGCTGAGAAATCTCACGGTACAAGTTCCCACCCGCATGTAAATGACAGATTGGTGGACCATCAACCAGGCTTTGCCCACGTTCAAAGATGGATACATGGAAACCAAGTTCAGCAAAATGCAGCGCTGCTGTTGAGCCTGCAATACCACCGCCAATAATACCAATATGGGGAGAACTCATGTGTGCTTACTATTTCCTACTGCAAAATAAACAAAACAGGTAATCGTTATACCTAAAAGTACGACTTACGACTAAAGTCTTACCTTAATACCCTACCATTTTACTCAAATATTTCGAGCAAAAAATGAAACCTTTTGGTTCAAGTGTCTAAAAATTCACTCAATTGTACGGTCAAAATTAAACTCAATCAGAATTTGGTCGCTACTCAAGTTTCGAGCATTTTTCAATCAAATTTAGCGAAAAAAAATGACAAAAAATTCTTGACTCAATCTATTCACTTTCACGCTAAAAAGCGGTTGTGAATAAACAAATTTCGCTATCTAAATACTGTTGCGGCCTACAAGCGAATCAAGCTGTTTTTACAATTAAGTTATCCCGATATTTATCCACTGATTTTGTGGATAACTTGGAAAAAGTCAGCCATTCACTTTATTCACAGGGATAAGTAACTGCTTAATCAATGTCTTTAACACCAGTGCCAGAGTCACAAATGCCAGCAATGGCAAAGCAATCCACAAGGTATAATGCAGCGTTGGATCAAGCTCGAACCCCCATTTCATCAGGCTAGCCACACTGGCTTCAGCACCGAAGCTCGCCACAAGGCCAGCAATCAGAGCCATAATGCCATATTCATACCAAACCGTTTTGCTAATGCGCTTTTTACTCGCGCCTAAGGTACGGTACAAGCGAATTTCATCTTGTCGTTGGGATAAACTTAAACGTAATAATGTGAATATCAGCAACATGCCGGCAATCACCGCTAACCCTGCCAGTAACGTTATCGACCATACAATTTGAGTCAATAACACTTGAACTTTACCTGCCATGGTTCTTAAATCCATAAGACTAACAGTAGGAAAATCTCTCGCCATCTGATTTAAAAAGGCATCGGCTTGCTGTTCATCACCCGTCGGCGCTTTAAAACTCACGAGCCAAGTTCCTGGAATATCTTGCAGTACATCTGGCGTAAAGATGAAGTAAAAATTTGGCTTCATTTCGCGCCAATGTACTTTACGAATAGTGTTAATTTTGGCTTTAACCGATTGACTGCTGATCACAAAGGTCAGTTCATCACCAATTTTTAGCCCTAGATCATTTGCGACATCTGATTCAACAGAGACACTGCCCGCTTCTCCCCACGTACCTTGTAGAAGATCATTGGTTTCAGGTAAATGATCAGACCATGTGAAGTTCAACTCGCGTCGTAAAGAGTCACTGCTCTCTTCGCCATTCTCTGCGTAGTCTTTCGCTTCAACCCCATTAATTTCCGTTAATCGACCACGAATAATCGGATAGGCTTCAGACCGAATCAAGTTTTGCCCATCAATGCGCTCTATGTACTGATCTTTTTCATACGGAGCGATATTAATGGCAAAGACATTCGGCGCATCTGGCGGCAATGTTTGTTGCCAATCACTCAATAGGTCGCTGCGAACTAACCAAATAATGGCAATCAACATCAGTGACAATGCTAATGACCCAAATTGAATACCGCTGGCAATCGAGGAACGATTAATGCGGCTCAATGCTAATTTTAATGCAGGCGATGCCGGCAACCATTGCATAGCACGCACTAAACCTAAGCTCACTCCTGCTAACACTAAGAACAAAACAACAATGCTCGCCAGTACAATCCACACCAGCATATTACTGCCATACATGGCGAGTAATAATCCAAATGGTAATAAGATCAATAACCATGCTTTTCGAGGAATATTCGCTTGGCTTGGCTGCATAACCGATGCTGCTGAGGTATTAAGAAGACCGATTAATGGAATCCCTAATGCCGGTAGACCAATCGCCAAACACGTACCAACCGATAACAAAAATGGCGTGCTGCCATAGCCAGGTAATGGTTCTGGCAAGACATCAGTTAATGGAATACGCAGCAAGATTTCCAGAATCACACCAATAATGGAGCCAAATACAATACCAATCACAAACAAACTGCCAATTTGTAAGCTCAACCAACGTGATAACCAAGCTCGTTGAGCCCCTAAGCTTTTTAGCATCGCAATGGTCTGACGGCGGCTTGACACATAATGCTGACAAGTCAGAACCAAGGTTATGGCAGCCATGACAACCACAATCGCCACCGTTAAGGACAAATATTGCTTGGTTTTATTGAACACTTCCGCAGTGCGACTTTGCGAGTCCTCATCCACCCAGCGATCACTTGGCGTTAGTTCAACCGCTTGTTTCAATGTTTCTATTTGTGCGTCATCACCATTAATGAACAGACGAAAGCTCACTCGACTACCGAGTTGAACCGCACCAGTTTTCTCGACATCCGACTGATTGATAAAAACACTAGGCATTTGTTGAAATGGATTAAAAGATAAGCCCGGCTCTTGTAATACTTCGCCTGTGACCTTGAAATCTGCATCACCAATTGTGACATTGTCACCTATAGAAACTTGTAACTGTTGCATGACTCTTGGTTCCAGCCATAACTCACCGTCTTTCACATGGGAAGACTGAGTATTACCAGATTGCAACAGCATTTCCCCACGCAAAGGATAAGCACTGTCTACTGCTTTCACAGTGACAAGTTGCATACTGTCATCACTAAACGCCATCGTAGCAAAACGCGTTAACGTTGCTGTTTCTACATTTTGCTGCGTTGCTAGATCAAGTAGTTGCTCAGGTAACGGGTTAGATGAACGAAATACGGTATCCGCCGTTAATGCATTCTTTCCCTGTGTATCAATGACCTGATCCATTCGATCGGCTAGCGCAGCAAGGCCAAACACACAAGCAATAATCAACGTTAACGCAATCGCAATCGGCCACAGCTGGCCATGACGAATTTCGCGCCAACTCCATTTCAATAACGCTCTGTTAGGTAAAACTTGATTCGCGTTTAACCTATCACTTGAAGCGGCAAGCACATCGCTCATACTTGCTCCTCCAATACCTGTTCTTTTAACTCACCCGCTTGCATATGCACAATACGGTCACAACGCTTGGCAAGATCATTATCATGCGTCACTAAGAAAAGTGTGGTTTTGTGAGCACGATTCAATTCAAATAATTGCTCAACGATTTTCCCTGCAGTGACTTGATCGAGATTACCGGTGGGTTCATCAGCAAACAAAATCGTGGGCTTAATCATAAAGGCACGCGCTAAAGCAACACGCTGCTGTTCACCACCAGAAAGTTGGCTAGGCGTGTGGTTTAAACGCTCTTTTAGCCCAACCTCCGTCAACAGTTGAATTGCCCTTTCAACATCTTCTTTTTCACCTTTAAGCAAACAAGGCAAAGTGACATTTTCTAGCGCCGTGAGGGTTGGAATAAGTAAGAAACTTTGAAATACAAAGCCAATTGAATCACTGCGTAAAGCGGCACGTTGTTCATCATCAAGGCTTGATAATGGCTTACCCAACAAACTAATTTCACCTTCGGTTGGAATATCTAAGCCCGCTAATAAGGTCATCAAGGTCGATTTACCCGCACCGGATGTTCCAACAATGGCTACACTTTCCCCGGCGTAAATGGCTAGGTTCACCTGTTTTAATATGGTTAAATGTTCTTTCTCAGTAGAAACTGATTTTGTGACAGATTGTGCTTGAATAACAATATTGTCGGCGGATGAACTTTGATTAGGTAATTGAGACATGATGAGACTGTTATCCTTATTCTTTATTTTGTGCTTTTCTTCCATTTCACACGCTGCAACTTCACAGGCAACGATTCCACAAACAGCAATAAAAACGACGATTTTAATTTTAGGTGACAGCCTAAGTGCAGGCTATCAGATGTCAATTGAGCAAAGTTGGCCATCATTACTGCCGAAAGAGCTTGAACAAAAAGGTATAGAAGCCAATGTCATTAATGGCAGCATCTCTGGCGATACCACTGGTAATGGTTTACAGCGTCTTCCGGCATTATTGAAACAACATCAGCCAGATTGGGTACTGATTGAACTTGGCGCTAATGATGGATTACGCGGTTTCCCACCAGCGACCATCAAGAAAAACCTGCTGCAATTAATTCAACAAAGTCAGGCTGCGGGTAGCCAAGTGGCATTGATGCAAATCATGGTGCCGCCTAACTACGGTAAACGTTACACCCAAGCCTTTGCTAATGTATACCCAGAGGTTGCCAAGCAGCAAGACATTCCCCTTGTGCCATTTTTCTTAGCACAAGTCATCGTAAAACCTGAATGGATGATGAAAGATGGACTCCATCCTAAACCAGAAGCTCAACCGTGGATCGCTCAGTTTATGGCGTCTGAGCTCGAATCTATCTTATAAATATTTTACTCATTATTGTTTCAGTGGCTGAATGCTTATACGGTCTAGCTGGATTTCACCGACTTGAAATCGTTTATTCTTCCTACAATCATTCATGATCTGAAACAATTTTTTCTCAGATTACCCAATAAAAACACGCTTTATACCCTTTTCGCTCAATATTTTTCATTAAAGCTGCACTTATCCTAATATGATTCATTACTTAAAAATAATTCATAAAGGATATCGTATGGTCATTGAACCTATCATTAAGGGCGTGGTTGCCCGTAGTGCCCATCCATACGGATGTGAAGCATCAATCCAAAACCAAATTCAATTCGCTAAGAAAGCGACGCAAATAAAAAATGGACCTAAACGTGTATTAATCTTAGGTGCATCGTCTGGTTTTGGTTTAGCGGCACGTATTGCACTCACTTTTGGCGGTAGCCAAGCAGACACCATCGGTGTGTCGTTCGAACGTGGCCCTTCAGATAAAGGCGTTGGCACAGCGGGTTGGTACAACAATATTTTCTTCAAACAAGAAGCAGAAAAAGAAGGTAGAAAAGCCATCAACATCATTGGTGATGCCTTTTCACAAGATACTCGCGACCAAGTAATTGAAGCGATTGAAACCTACTTTGAAGGTGAAGTGGATCTGATCATCTACAGCCTAGCCACTGGTGTTCGCCCTAATCCAGAGACTGGTGAAAAATGGGTATCTAGCATCAAACCAATTGGTGACAACGTCACAGGTGCTACCGTCATGCTGGATACGGATGAATGGCAAGAAACCACCATTGAAGCAGCAACGGAAGATGAGATTGAAGCAACCATTAAAGTAATGGGTGGTTCAGATTGGGAATCTTGGGTAGATACCTTAATCAACAGTGAATCCATTGCTGAAGGCTGTAAAACCATTGCATTCTCATACATTGGGTCAGAAGCTAATTACCCGATTTACCGTAACGGTACTCTAGGTTGGGCAAAAGTTGATTTACACCAAGCAAGCCACTCTTTGAACTTAAAATTGGCTAACTTCAATGGTTCTGCTCACGCCACTGTGTGTAAAGCCTTAGTAACTAAAGCAAGTGTCTTCATTCCTACTTTCACGCCTTATATTATGGCGCTCTACCGTGCGATGAAAGAAGATGGTACACATGAAGGTTGTATTGAACAAATGCAGCGCTTATTCAGCGATAAACTGTATAACCATGAACCAATTCCTGTCGACGCAGAACGCTTGATCCGCATGGATGATTGGGAAATGAAACCAAATGTCCAACAACGTGTTACTGAACTTATGTCTCAAATGAATGCGACCAATTTTAAAGACATTGGCGACTTCCAAGGTTATAAGCAAGAGTTCATGCAATTGAATGGATTTGATGTCGATGGCGTAGACTATCAGCAAGACATTACTTTAGAACAACTTACGACTTTAGAGCCATAAATTTACTCTCGATTCGGTCTGTAGTCGAACTTTGAAATTCAGCCTCCTTTGCCGCACGACTTTATTTCGTCTTAGCACGAGCAATATAAACAGTGCAAAGGAGGTTTTTTCATTCTAGCGATCCTGAACTCAGGTTACCTATTATTCATTTCAACTCATTTCCCCTATAGCCTTCAATTCAGTATATAATGCCAAGCTGTTAATTCTTCATCATAAGCAACCCTGGAACTCTATGGAAACGCTGATCTTCAAACTGAAAAATATCGAAAAACAAAACTATCGTGCTTACCAACAGATCAAAGGACAGTATGATTTTACTGATTTCGACCTTTTCATTGATACCGTTCAAGCCGATCTTCATGCTACCGCTTCACGTTTACGTGCACGCCGCGCGTGGCCATTAACCGATTTACAATGGTTGCTTGAACAATCTGAAGATTACCAACGCGCTGCTCGTGATTACATTGCACGTTATTTTTCCGTGCTCGCTCAGCCAGAAGCCACTGTCGATATGGCATTTAACGGGCAAAGCGTGCTCGATCATACCGCAGTGATTTTCGACCAAGATGGGATTGAACTGCGTTTTCGTGTCAACTTACCGGCTGATGGACGTCAAATTCTCGCTAAGAAAGCGATTAATATTTTAACCTTCCATCTGCCTAAATTTATTCGCCGAGCCACCATCGCGCGTGAGATGGATTTGGATGCTTTAAAGCGCCACTGCGAAACTGTCGAAGATCAAGTGGCGTTACGCAGTCAGCTAGCAGAAAACAATTTGGTTGCCTTTGTGGCTGATGGCAGCGTATTACCGCGTGTTTCCGGTGATTGCGATTTACCGATGAAAGATGCCATTACGGTGACAGCTCCTGAATCACTGGCGGTGACCTTAACTACCCCACATAAAGGCCAAGTTCGTGGTCTCGGCATTCCTAAAGGTATCACTCTTATTGTCGGTGGCGGTTTCCACGGTAAATCTACGCTATTAACGGCTATTGAGCGTTCTATTTACGATCATATCCCTGGCGATGGGCGTGAATACATTGTGACCGATCCACAGGCGATGAAAATTCGTGCTGAAGATGGCCGTAGCGTGCATCATTTGAATTTATCTAACTACATCAATCATCTGCCTATGGGGAAAGATACGCACGATTTCTCAACTCAAGATGCATCCGGTTCAACGTCACAAGCCGCGTGGTTACAAGAATCTTTGGAAGCGGGCGCAACCACACTCTTGATTGATGAAGATACCTCGGCGACCAACTTTATGATTCGCGATGAACGTATGCAGGCATTAGTCAGTAAAGGTGATGAACCGATCACACCACTCGTTGATCGCATTGGTCAATTACGTGATGAACAAGATATTTCGTCGATTATAGTGATGGGTGGATCAGGTGATTATTTCGATGTAGCCGATACCGTTATTCAAATGCATGATTATCAAGTGCTTGATGTGACAGAAAAAGCAAAACAAGTGGTCAAACAGCACCCAAGCCAACGTAAGCTAGAATCAGAGACAACGCTTGCCATTCACCCGGCTCGCTCATTCAATACTATGTGTTTGCAAAAGATTCTAGCGGAAGGCAAATTCCGCATCCAAGGCAAAGGCACGCATACTCTACGTTTTGGTAAAGAGCATGTGGATGTATCGGCATTAGAACAAATTGAATCCACCAGCGAACTCAATGCCATTGGTTGGTTATGGTTCCAGTTATCTCAACAACCGGGTTGGACTAAAGATCCCGCTAAGATCTTTGAACAAGCACTACATTCAGATTGGCACAAAACCATGCCAAATAACGGTGATCTCGCAAAGCCCCGCACACTAGATGTCATGGCAGTATTAAATCGTTTACGTAAAGCTCAGTTCAAAGCCTAAACGGAGTATGTTTATGGTTCATCAAATTTTCTTTGTTTGATGAGCCATACTTTTATCCACTTCCTTCTTTTAAAGGCTCAGATACAGCAATTTAGCAGCGATAAGTAAGAATGAAATCTTCTGACACATTGAAATATCTTCAAGGCTACCCTGAATCTGTACTCACTCAAGTTGAGAATTTGATCCAACAAGGAAAGCTGGAAAAATGGGTACACAATAAGTATCCACAGATGCATAACATCAAGACTGAAAAGGCGCTATATGACTACACCATAGCGCTTAAAAATCGTTATCTAAAAAAATCATCGCCACTTTCTAAAGTGATTTACGATCCCAAAATTCATGTCGTCAACCATGCTTTAGGATTGCACAGTTTTGTTTCACGTAATCACGGTGGCAAGTTAAAAGCAAAAAATGAAATCCGCATCGCATCCATTTTTAAAGATGCGCCAGAGCCATTGCTTCGCATGCTAGTGGTTCATGAATTAGCGCACATCAAAGAAAAAGAGCATAACAAAGCCTTTTATGCGCTGTGTTGCCACATGGAACCGGATTACCATCAACTCGAATTTGATGCTCGACTATTTCTTACCTATAAAGAACTGGCGAGTTAAGAGTCGCAATCGACAAAATAGAAACTAGAACCCCGAGCCTACATTAAAATAAAATGCGGTATCTTCATCACTAAAGGCAAGATCTATCCCGGTATTTAAGCCAAAACGACGTGCAATCAAATAACGAAAACCCGCCCCATACGCCACTTGGGTATCGTTGTATAAATCATTCGCTTCTTCTGCCACGCTGCCAGCCCCCACAAATGTTTGCAAAGACCAACGCGGACTCACTTGCCACATTAACTGAGTTTGCGCTGTTAGCACATAATCGCCTTGATAACGGTAACGAGAAATACCGCGCATATTGATATACGGACGAGCCAATGGTGGAAGATTTTGATCTGCATGGGTTAAGGTTTGATAGTTACCAGCAACACCCAGTGTCCATTTTTTTGCGATCGGGAAGAAGTATTTACCGTCCAACGTAAGTGTATTGAAATCATAGTCACTACCAATGCCATCACGATACCAAAGGTATTCCATTTTCGCGCTGCCGCCACTGGTTGGATAAAATAAATTATTGCGAGAGTCATATTGAGCGATGACACCTAAACCAGAAGATGTGCTCGAATCTCCAAGAATTCGCTTAAGTACACCATCAACCATAGGCTCTTTTGCTCCAATTTCAGAGTGGAACCAGACTTGAGATAGCCCTAAATATAAATGGGTATCTGCAACCTTAAACTGCAATTTTTGAATGCCTCCATACCCTTCAGTTTGACTCTGAAAACCGATGTCTTTATCAATCGGCAAGTTAGCAAAATCATGATAAATATCGATATTAATGTTGGCATAACCCGCTGCACCAAAATAACGAATACGATCATTAAGCCATGTGTGGCGATGTGCAGCCCCCGCAAACCAAGTGCCATTTTCCGTCGCCGCACCACCAACAATCGTAAAGTTTGGCGGGATCAAACTTACGCCACCCTCTGCAGACTCTAGTGCCAATTTTTTTCGCTTATCACGTGCTTCCTTCGATTCATGCAAAAACATACCGAAGAAACCACCACCATAACCAATGGCTGGCTCAGTCAAAATAATCGGCACAGGCAAAAAGGCATACGGATTTTCTGCGATCACCTCACTCATATCAAATTGACCATCGAGAGGATCCGTTAACGAGGCGGCCAGTAAAGGAGACGGCAATACAACGGAAGCCAGCAGCCACGATTTAATTTTCAACATCACAGATCCTTTATGAAGTGATCTCAAGCAATTGAGTGAGGGTAATTTTGTGAATTATAAACACAAAAATACGCCATCATCTCCACAAAACCGCTCAAATTATATTTTCGGTAGGTTTAATTGATCTTGCGTTTCATATTCACCTTGCACGTAGCTACCAAGATGAAGACTTTCATTATCCGAGTTCGCCGTCTGAGCTAATGCAAATAAGTCTGTCGGAAAAGTGCGAATCTGACTTAATTTAGCGATCGGAACCCACTCCACAGCTTGGATCAATTCTTCATCATTCAAACCAGCTAAATTATTGGTATGCGGTTGCCCATCAAAATATTCAATATGATAGAAAAATTCTGCATTATAACGATTAGCCGCTGTTTCTAAGAATTCACGCACACAAATCAACTTACCCACCCGAACATGAATCCCCGCTTCTTCTAAACATTCTCGTTTCACACAATCTTTCGTATGCCGATCTTGCGCTTCTAACCCACCACCCGGCGGGATCCAGTATTCACCTGAGTCATCTTTCACCTTAATCAGCAAAATCTGCTCATTTTCAATGATTATCCCAGCAGCACGAATGCGGTGCTGTGTTTCGCGATTCATATTGACGTATTTCCTTATCTTCACTTTTTCGTAATGCCTTGTGCTCAGCACTATTGCTTTAATCATTCAGCCTATCAATTTGACCAACTCATTGTACGCAAGGTGGACACATAATTCTGTGCAATCTTTACTTCGTGATCCAGATCTCTCAGCTTAAACACTATCGAAACGTTTCGCTAAACATGAAAAACATATTAGCCAAGCCGTCTAAAACAAAATGTAAAAGGTTAATAGTATGAAAAAGAGCCCCCTCCTGAACTCAGAATTGTCTTATCTGATTGCGACTTTAGGGCACACAGATGAAGTCACCATTTGCGATGCAGGTTTGCCTATTTCAGATGAGACAACACGCATTGATCTGGCTTTAACACTGGGTATTCCTACTTTTTCTCAAACTGTAGATGTTTATCTCAAAGAAACACAAATTCAAGGCGTCATCCTAGCAGAAGAATTTAAGACTATCAGCCCTGAATACCATGCATCCCTATTACGTCGTATTGAAGAAGAAAGAGAGTTAACCGGTAAAGACATTTCCATTCAGTACATCAGCCATGACGCTTTTAAGATTCGAGCGAATCAAAGCCGTGCTGTTGTGCGTACAGGAGAATGCACACCATACGCTAATGTTATTTTCCAATCCGGTGTCACTTTTTAACTGTCGACGCTCTAAACGAGGCACCTTATGTCACAAGCCATTTTAGAACTGAATCAAATTGAAAAAGCCTTTCCTGGTGTTAAAGCTCTCGACAAGGCGAGCCTAAACGTGTACCCCGGTCGTGTCATGGCATTAATGGGAGAAAACGGCGCTGGTAAATCCACACTAATGAAAGTACTTACCGGCATTTATTCTTTAGATAGTGGCAGCATTAATTACCAAGGTGAACAGGTTGCCTTTAAAGGCCCGAGGGATTCTCAACTTGCTGGGATCAGTATCATTCACCAAGAGCTAAATTTAATTCCAGAAATTAGTATTGCGGAAAACATCTTCTTAGGCCGTGAGATCACCAATGCTTTTGGACGTATTTTATGGAATCAAATGCATGATAAAGCAGCACAGTTACTGGCTCGCCTTAATGTCAAACGAGATCCAAAAACCTTGCTAGGTGATTTAAGTCTTGGTGAGCAACAAATGGTTGAAATCGCCAAAGCTCTGTCGTTTGAATCTAAAGTCATCATTATGGATGAACCGACTGATGCGCTCACAGATAAAGAAACCGAATTCCTTTTTAAGGTGATTAACGAACTCAGAGAGCAAGGCTGTGGGATTGTTTATATTTCTCACCGCTTAAAAGAGATTTTTGAGATTTGTGATGACATTACGGTATTACGTGATGGCAAATTTATCGGCGAATGCACCGTTCACAGCACCAATGAAGATGCACTTATTGAAATGATGGTTGGCCGCAAACTTGAGGAGCAATACCCTCGCATTGCCGTTAAGTCAGGTAGCACTCGCCTTAAAGTCAGTGATTTAAACGGTAAAGGTATTAACAACGTCAGCTTTGAGCTTAAACGCGGCGAAATCCTTGGTATTTCAGGTTTGATGGGCGCTGGACGAACTGAGCTAATGAAAATGATTTACGGTGCCCTCCCTTATCATACAGGTTCGATTCAACTTGAGGGCAGCACCATTGCACCTAAATCTCCCCAAGAAGGGCTTGCTTGTGGGATAGCTTATATCTCGGAAGACCGGAAAGGTGATGGTTTAGTCCTTGGCTTGTCAGTTAAAGACAATATGACCTTATCCGCTTTAAAACACTTTAGCAAAGGCATACAAATTCAGCATAAAAGTGAAGTAATGTCAGTTGATGACTTTATTGAACTATTCAATATCAAAACCCCTACACGCGATCAAATCATCGGAAATTTATCGGGTGGTAACCAACAGAAAGTGGCCATTGCGAAAGGCCTAATGACACGTCCTAATGTGTTGATTTTGGATGAGCCTACTCGTGGCGTTGATGTTGGTGCTAAAAAAGAAATCTACCAATTGATCAACCAATTTAAAGCCGAAGGCATGAGCATCATTCTGGTGTCATCAGAAATGCCGGAAGTATTGGGCATGAGTGACCGAATTTTGGTTATGCATGAGGGCAAAATCAGTGGCGAATTTAACGCAAAAGATGCAAATCAAGAATTATTACTGGCTTGTGCAGTCGGTAAAAATGTAAGTAAGGACGAAGCATGAGCAGAACCATGAACCAATCAAATTTACCGGATAAACCTAAAAAAGCATTAATAAGTAAAGAATGGTTGATCGAGCAAAAATCGCTCATTGCATTGATTTTCTTAATCGTTGTGGTGTCGTTTTTAAACCCGAACTTTTTTACCATTGATAATATTTTAAACATCCTACGACAAACCTCCGTGAGCGCGATCATTGCGGTGGGTATGACATTAGTTATTCTAACGGCAGGTATTGATTTAAGTGTAGGCTCAGTATTAGCGTTATGTGGTGCTTTCGCTGCGAGTTTAATTGCATTAGAAGTTCCTGTCATTGTCGCCGTTCCAACAGCCTTACTTGCAGGTGCCATTCTTGGTGGGATCAGCGGGTTAATTATCGCCAAAGGTAAAGTACAAGCCTTTATCGCTACTTTAGTAACCATGACGTTATTACGTGGTGTCACTATGGTTTATACCGATGGCCGCCCTATTTCAACAGGCTTTACTGATGTGGCAGATAGCTTTGCTTGGTTTGGTACTGGCTACACCCTTGGCATTCCGGTCCCTGTTTGGATCATGGTCGTAGTATTTGCAGCCGCTTGGTACATGCTCAATCACACTCGTTTCGGACGCTACATTTACGCGCTAGGTGGTAATGAGTCAGCAACTCGCTTATCTGGAATTAATGTTGACCGTGTGAAAATAGGTGTTTACTCCATTTGTGGCTTATTAGCCGCGTTAGCAGGCATTATCGTCACCTCTCGTCTTTCTTCTGCGCAGCCTACTGCCGGTGTTGGCTACGAATTAGATGCTATTGCAGCTGTTGTTGTTGGTGGCACTAGCTTGATGGGTGGGCGTGGTCGCATTATGGGTACGTTAATTGGTGCGCTGATCATTGGCTTCTTGAACAATGCCTTAAACCTACTCGATGTCTCTTCTTACTACCAGATGATTGCCAAAGCAGTTGTGATTTTATTAGCAGTCATGGTCGATAACAAAAACAAATAACCTTTAAAACGAAATAATAACCAAAGAAAAAGCCAATGATAGGCTTCCCTACAACAAAGGAATAACAACATGAAAATGAACAAACTCACCACACTGATTTCTGCTGCTGTATTAGCAAGTACTATGTCTGTCTCGGCTCAAGCAAAAGACACGATGGCTATTGTACTTTCTACTTTAAATAACCCATTTTTTGTCAGTATGAAAGATGGTGCAGAAGCGAAAGCCGAAGCGCTTGGGTATAATTTGATTGTGCTTGATTCACAAAATGACCCGAGCAAAGAACTCTCGAACGTAGAGGATCTCTCAGTTCGTGGAGTGAAAGCATTATTGATTAACCCAACCGATTCAGATGCGGTTTCTAATGCGATTCGTATTGCTAATCGTGCGAATATCCCAGTATTAACTCTTGACCGTGGAGCAAGCCGAGGTGACGTAGTTAGCCATATTGCTTCTGATAACGTTGCTGGTGGTGAAATGGCAGGTAAATACATCATTGAAAAAGTAGGCGAAAAAGCAAAAGTCATTCAACTTGAAGGGATTGCAGGTACTTCTGCGGCACGTGAACGTGGTGAAGGCTTCATGAATGCCGTGAAAGGCTCTGGACTTGAGTTACTAGCAAGCCAACCTGCGGATTTTGACCGTACCAAAGGGCTGAATGTAATGGAAAATCTTTTAGCGGCTAACCCAGATGTTCAAGCCGTATTTGCTCAAAATGATGAAATGGCCCTTGGCGCTTTACGTGCGGTTCAGGCCTCAGGTAAAGAGGTATTAATTGTTGGATTTGATGGTACAGATGATGGGATTGCCGCAGTTAAGCGCGGAATGTTAGGCGCAACCATCGCACAGCAACCAGCTTTGATTGGTGAATTGGGTGTAGAAACTGCGGATAAAATTTTAAAAGGCGAATCCGTCGAAAAGAATATTCCTGTTCCTTTAAAAGTTATTAACCAATAAACCGGCTTGGATGAGAGCACCTGCTCTCATCCCTTTTTTATATATCTTTTTAAAAACCTAAAGTGCGCATTGGTATCAATGCTAATTTAGCCCACGAATACCAATATGTACTTCAAGATCCAAGCATAGGATATCACATGAATAAGTTAGTCGTTTTAGGCAGTGTCAATGCCGATCATGTTTTGCAAGTTCCTACATTTCCACGCCCAGGTGAAACTTTAATTGGTAGAAATTACCAAGTGATTGCAGGAGGAAAAGGTGCGAACCAAGCAGTAGCAGCAGCTAGGCTCGGTGCAGATATTGGTTTTATTGCTTGTGTTGGCAATGACCCATTCGGCTTGAATATAATCGAATCATTTAAAAAAGATGGTATTAATACTGATTTCATTACCATTGTGCCAAATATACCAACAGGGATCGCCATGATCCAAGTATCTGATGATGGTGAGAACTGTATTTGCCTATCACCAGAAGCAAATAACGCATTAAATCAAACCTGTACGTCACTTTATGAAGCGGCTATTCAACAAGCCGAATATTTATTATTACAATTAGAAACACCTTTAGATGGCATCGAATCTGCAGTGAAACATGCTAAAAAAGAAAATAATACAAAGGTTGTGCTCAACCCTGCCCCTGCTAAAGCTCTGCCTGACTCACTACTTAAACAAATTGATATTATTACACCGAACGAAACCGAAGCTGAACTCCTGACTGGCATTTGTGTTACTGACAATCTCTCTGCAAAACAAGCTGCTGATGCGCTACATGCTAAAGGAGTTTCGACCGTTATGATCACTCTAGGATCTAAAGGTGTATGGCTAAGTGAATGCGGTAAAGGTTCAAATATTCAAGGCTTTAAAGTGCAAGCTATTGACACAACCGCAGCTGGAGATACATTTAATGGCGCATTAGTCACAGCATTAATCGAAGGCATGAAAATTCAAGAAGCTATTCGGTTTGCTCATGCCGCTGCCGCGATTTCTGTCACTCGCTTTGGTGCACAAACTTCCATACCGACTCGACAAGAAGTGGAGTCATTTCTTCAGGCTCACTAACGAGATCAAAATAAAGGATTTCCCTCATGGCAACAATGAAAGACATTGCACGACTGGCTCAAGTCTCAACTTCTACCGTCAGCCATGTGCTAAACAAAACGCGTTTCGTAAGCGATGACATAGAGAAACGCGTCAAACAAGCTGCTAAAGAATTAAACTATGCCCCTTCTGCCTTGGCACGTAGCTTAAAAATGAAGTGCACCAAAACGCTAGGCATGCTAGTGACTACCTCGACTAACCCTTTTTTTGGTGAAGTGTTGAAAGGGGTTGAGCGACGCTGCTATGAGAAAGGTTACAACTTAATTTTATGCAATACCGAAGGCGACAGTGAGCGCATGAAAGCTTCTATTGAGACATTGCTACAAAAACGTGTCGATGGCTTATTGCTGATGTGTTCAACCTTAGAAGGAGAGAAAATAGAAATTTTTGAACGCTACCCAGAATTACCTGTCGTTGTTATGGATTGGGGACCAATGGAGTACGCCAGCGACAAGATTCAAGACAACTCCTTTAAAGGTGGCTATCTTGCCACACAATATTTAATCGACAATGGACACCGTAACATAGGGTGCATCACCGGCCCATTGCATCGTAGCCAAGCCTCATTACGTTTCGAAGGTTTTAAACAAGCTTTACTAGACAACAACCTTTCCCTGAATGAAAACTGGATAACGCAGGGAAATTTTGAATGTGATGGCGGTTTTCACGCTTATCAAACATTAAAGCAGAACACATTAAAACAGCATACTAAATTGCCTACAGCCTTATTCGTGTGTAATGACATGATGGCTATGGGTCTCATTAATGCTGCTATTCAAGATGGATTAACTATTCCTAATGATCTTTCTATCATTGGATATGATGATATTCATTTGACTAAATATATTACCCCTTCTTTAACCACCATACATCAACCTAAGCATCAACTCGGTAAAGTAGCCGTAGATACATTGCTAAACCGACTACGGCAACCGGACTCGCCTCAACAAATAATTCAATTAGAGCCAACGTTGGTTGAGCGCCAGTCAGTATATAAAATCCATTAAATACGCTATCATTCTCCCGTTTGTTTTCTTTATCATCCTGGAGCCATTTATGCCTGTTGGGCCAAAAACCAAATCATCTTCTTCTCGCTCAACGGGCAAAACGTCAAGACAACACGCTAAACCACCGGTTGGGCCTCGCGGTAAATCTAAAACAAATACAACGAAAAAGTCGACGTCTAAACCAACAGGCTTGCACCCACGTAATCTGCATCAAGGGCGGTATGATTTTGCTAAATTAGAACAAGCTAGCCCAAAACTGACTCAGTATGTGATTCGCAATCCACGCGGTGAAAAGTCGGTTAATTTTAGCGATCCACAAGCGGTGCTGGCTTTAAATGAAGCCTTGTTAAAAGCCTATTATGGGTTAGAGTTTTGGCAGATCCCGCAAGGTTATTTATGTCCACCGATTCCCGGACGTGCGGACTATATCCACCACTTAGCCGATTTAATCGCTTCCACTGAAAGAAAAGTGAAAGCATTAGATACCGTTCAAGAAAACAATAGCTCGTCAAATCATAAACATTCGCTGCTGGATATCGGTACAGGCGCGAATTGCATCTACCCGATCCTTGGTAGCACAAGTTACGATTGGAATTTTGTCGCTTCAGATATCGATCCTGTTTCGATCAAAACCGCTCAATTATTGGTTCAGTCAAACAAAAAACTCAAAGGCAAAATCAAAGTCCGACACCAGACTCACTCCAACCACATATTGCATAGCATCATTCAAAGCGATGACCTGTTTATTGCGACTGTGTGTAATCCCCCTTTTCATGAATCACTTGAAAAAGCACGCCAAGGTAGCCTGAGGAAAGTGAATAACTTGAACAAAGGGAAAACAGCGCAACTGAGCAAACGTAGCCAGCCGGTTCTTAATTTTGCAGGCACCGCCAATGAGCTTTGCTGTAAAGGTGGTGAAATCGCCTTTTTGAAGCAGATGGCGAGCGAGAGTAATGATTATTCTCAGCAGGTGTGTTGGTTTACAAGTTTAGTGTCAAAGAAAGAAAATGTGCCTTTACTGCAGCAACTGCTGAAGAAACTTGGAGTGAAAGAGTGTCAGGTATTTACGATGGCGCAAGGCCAAAAAATCAGCCGATTTGTGGCATGGACATTTTTAACGCCAGCGCAACAAAGCGTATTTTTTAATTAAATAACCTGAATTCAGCTTAAATAGCAACCGATTTCAACAAAAACGCCACTTAATCTTTAGCTTTCAAGCAGCTAAGGTTAAGTGGCGTTGTTCACTCAATAAGTTTTAATTTATTTACTTAGCGGCACGTCGTGCAGCAACCGCATCCGCAAGTTGGCGCAATACGGTTTCTGTATCTTCCCAACCAATGCATGCATCAGTGATACTTTGACCATAATTTGCCGCTTTACCATCAACAAGATCTTGACGGCCTTCGTTTAGGTGGCTTTCAATCATGACACCGAAAATCGCATCTTCACCAGCTGCAATTTGGCCTGCTACATCTTCAGCGACAACCATTTGGCGTTGGAATTGTTTCGAACTGTTTGCATGGCTGAAATCAATCATCACTTTTTGACGTAAACCATTACCAGCTAATTCAGCTTTTACTGCAGCAACATGTTTGGCACTGTAGTTTGGCTCTTTTCCGCCGCGTAAAATAATATGGCAATCAGGGTTACCCGCGGTTTCAACAATCGCAGAATGACCAAATTTAGTCACCGATAAGAAATGGTGAGAAGCCCCCGCAGAACTACAAGCGTCGGTCGCAATCTTAATATTACCGTCAGTACCGTTTTTAAAACCAACTGGGCAAGATAGGCCCGAGGCTAATTCACGGTGAACTTGTGACTCAGTGGTACGCGCACCGATAGCGCCCCAACTGATCAAATCACCAACATACTGAGGTGTGATCATATCCAAAAATTCACTGGCGGTCGGCATGCCTGAATCAGTTAGATCAAGCAGCAGTTTACGCCCCATGCGTAAGCCATCATTAATTTGGTAGCTGTCATTTAAGTACGGGTCGTTGATCAAACCTTTCCAGCCCACGGTGGTACGTGGTTTTTCAAAATAAACACGCATGACCACTTCAAGGTTATCTTTGAGCTCATCACGCAATACTTTTAAGCGTTTACCGTATTCAAGCGCGGCTTCAGTATCATGAATGGAGCAAGGGCCGATCACCACTAATAAGCGGTCATCTTTACTTTCAAGAATATTATGAATGCTTTGGCGGGACTCAAATGTCGTATTAGTAGACTCTTCTGTCGCTGGAAACTTCTCTAAAACTGCGACTGGGGGTAAAAGTTCTTTGACTTGCTTAATTCTTACATCATCAACTTGTTGCATAACGACATTATCCTTATCTTATGTGCATTCTAAGCTGAGTATTGTGTCTTACAAAAAACACACCTCAGTTAAAACTTGTTAAATTTCTCTTCCTTGCTGTTAACTTATCCTTACAAAAACAGAACTTCAATCATTAATTCGCTATAAAGCCCATATTTCCCTATTTTTCTTACAAGAAACAAAAATGCAGCGGCGAACCACTGCATTTCATATCAGACAATATTGTCTATCGAATGATCATACAAGTTGCTGTCGCATGACCATAAATCTTGCCATCAGAATCTTTTAACGAACCTTCAGCAATACCAAGTGACTTGCTTAAATTAATCAATTTTCCTTCGGCAATCAGAGGCTTATTTTGTGGGACTGGTTTCAGCATTTTCACATTAAGATCAATCGTAGTGTAATCAATTCCCGCGTCCAGCGCAGAATGAACGGCACAAGCGGTGGCTGAATCGAGTATGGTGGCTAAAAACCCGCCATGCACGCCCCCTAGCGGATTGAGATGCCTTTCATCAGCCATTGCCTCAAAAACGACCTTACCGTATTCAACCGAAATGCCTTTCAATGGCATGGTCTGTGTAATTGAAGCCGGCGGTATTTTGCCATCAAACATAGCCTGTAGCGCCTGTAACCCCGTCATAGTTGCAACTGACATATCATTCCCTTGTTATTATTGATGTATACCCAAGTAACCTCAAGATGCGAGTTTCAGCATCTAGAGGTCACTTGGGTATATATGTCAATTATGAAAGAGATCTGACCACTTGGCTAAAATTAAACCAAAAATTGAGACTTACTCAGCAGGATTTAACAAAATAACAACATTATTCTTTCTCAATCACGAGTGTCACTTGGGCAACTTCAATGCCGTACTTAGTTATACTGGTTCGGTTAATTAAACGATTATCGGTGACTAAATACATCCAATCATCAAAATGGGTTTCCAATGTGTCACCTTTGTATGGTAGCTCAACGTAATATTGCCAATGAAATACACTTCCAGCACTACGACCTTTTGCTACACCAATAACATCCGATGCTTGCCCTTCAATCTTGCCTTCATCATCTAAGGTAATCGTCCAGGTTCGCTTTTGTCTTTCATCATCATCGTAAATGAAGTCTTCTTCAATAGTGCCAATATTGTCTTTCCACGTAGCTTCCATGTTGACGACGAGTTTTCTCGTCAATTGGCCTTTATAATCTTGCACCACACCATAGGCTTTTAAATTGCCATTAAAAAAGGATTTAAAATTAAATTGCGGCTGACTCGACTGGTAAAAATCCACATCTGGCGCACTACAACTAGCGAGTACAAAACATAAACCAACTATGGTCACGATCTTATAATGCAATACATTTAATAACTTAATTCTCATACTTTCCCCCTACTCACTCCGTTTGATTAATTGCGCTCTCAAATCGGGTTCAGATGTATTAGGCGATAGCCAAATAGCGAGAAACTGTTCACTAAAGTTTGAGTCCTGAATTTCACCCACCTTTTTCTGGTTGTAATAAAATTTTGAGATCCCTTTGTCATTCACTAATAAAGTTAAGCTATCGCCTTGATTTATATCTGGCCACATAGATAAAAGCTGTTGATCATATTTGCCAATCAAGCCGTTTTGCCCTAGATGTTCCCACTGTTGATTGGTTGCAGAAACAATATCTTTCGCTTTGATGTTGCGTAAATACGTAAGTGAAAATTTAATTGGAGGTTGATATCTCTGGAAAGTCCCAGTTTTGGTATATAACTTGGCATCGTAAATATCCCAGAATAAGTGGGTCATTCTGGCTTCCCCGACCAGTTTAAAATGATCCTCTTTCGCCCAAACAGGCCAAGAAGGCAAAACAATTGCTATAGGAATAATGAATAAAACCAGTCGAAGGTATGTCCACTTCATGACGTATCACTCTTTTATTAACGTAATACTTGATACGTTTAGTGAGCAATTTCGATCATATTTTTAGGTCGCGTTTATCTTTCATATACATTTTTCAGAAAAAAATAAACACGCCCTCATAAACAGGCATTAAAAAAGCACATCAAATCGGATGTGCTTATTTGCCTAAAAGGCGGGTATCAATTTGAGATTGATTATTTTTTGACTTGGTCTTGGCCACGTTTGTGTTGAAACCAAAAACGTTTTCTGCCATTTGAACGAGACATATTATTTTCCTTTAATTACCACGTGCGCCCAACTCCTGTGCGCCTTATTCCCATCACACTCATTAGAAAGTCAATTCGAGTGCATTTTCAGCAAGCTTTAAATTAGCGAATGTTTACAGGCGATTCTGTGATAAAGATTCGATTACACACATTAACCATAATTAAATAGCGGTTAATAATTCAAGAAGAATATGAATAAGGGTATATACAGAAAGGTTTTATATATCAGGGATTAAGGGTGCTTTGCAGATAAAAAAACGCTGACTCTAATAAGCCAGCGTTTACAATTCGGTTACTTAGATAAAGTATCTAAGAAATCAAAAATTAAGCAGGAACAACGTTCGCAGCTTGAAGACCTTTTTGGCCTTGCTCAACTTCAAAAGAAACCTTTTGGCCTTCTTTCAGAGTTTTGAAACCTTCAGTCGCGATAGCACGGAAGTGTACAAACACGTCAGCTTCGCCATTGTCTTGAGTGATGAAACCGAAACCTTTTTCTTCGTTAAACCATTTAACGATACCAGTTGCTTTAGACATAATCTGTCCCTTATTTTTGTGCAATAAATGCAGTTCATTTAAATAGCGCCGATATGGCGAGTGCTGTGTTGAACGATTTAATGTTTGATGAAGCGAAGGGAAAATCTAAAACAAACGGATGTTGCGGATTCTACTTTTACTCAATTGTTGCATTAATCACTCTTATCAACAGAGCGATGTACATACTACATGGTTAATGGAATATGTACACCACTTTCATCAATATTATTGAAAATAAATGTCGTTTTGATTTACCAATCAAACTTTAAAGACTTTGTTATTGATAACTAAAGTGTTTTTTGCATCACGCTAACTGCAATTGTAACCAGTTTTTCACTTGTTCAAGCTCTTGCTGATTCTGTGGAAACTGATTTTGTACGATTTCCAGCGCCGCATGAACGCCATCATTACTATAAACCTGCCCGACTAATGCTAGCTGTAGTGCTTCTAGTGGTGCAGGATCTAAGCTATCAGTAAAAATTTGCACTTCTTCAATATGCCCTTTTTTCACATTAAAGTGCAGCTCTACCCCGCCCCATACAAATCGCTCATCCATTTGGTGACTGAATTCAGGTGTGTTACCAAAGTTCCAATGCCAATCGCGTTGTTTAGCGTAAGTAGTTTCAAAATTAGGAAGATCGGGTAATGCCTCTTCTGATATGTACTCAGGCTCAGATTCTTCGCCATAATATTCAAAGAAAGATTGCTTGATCGCCTCACACAAACGCTCATGGTTTAATGTCGCATCAAGTTCATTTAGGTTAATGACACGCGAGCGTACCGATGTAATTCCCTTGGCTTGTAACTTCTTTGGATCGGGGTTTAAGTAATCCGCAAGTCTGCTCATATCCGCATTCAATAAAATCGTGCCATGGTGGAACCCACGATCCATCGTTTCACGGTAGGCCGAACCAGAAAACTTACGTTCACCCTCTTCTGTTTCTACCACCAGATCATTACGCCCTGTCGCTTTACCATTAATGCCTAACTTCTGCAGTGCATCTAATACAATTTGAGTAGAAACCGACTTATCATAACCAGGCTTACCCGCCATGAAGGTAAAGTTACTGTTGCCTAAATCATGGAATACCGCGCCACCACCACTTTGACGACGAGCCAAAGTAATCCCATCTTTTTCCATTCGTTGGGTATTACATTCTTTCCATGGGTTTTGAGCTCGACCAATCACCACAGTATTATCATTACACCACAAGAACAGTACTTTTTGTTCCGCACTCATTGAGCGAAAGATCGTATCTTCCACCGCAAGATTAAATAATGGATTGGTCGATGTAGAGAACAATAATCGAAGAGAAGACATACTACTTACCCTGTAAACTGAAGACTTTGGGAATCATAACCTGAAAAAGAAACAAATAGCTAAGTCGTTGGCAATATTTGCTTTACAAGTCGGTATTGAGTTTTAATTATATTGTTAGATTTTGTTGCTTTGAAATATACCCATACATGTTTATATACCTCTCAATTACTGTCGCTCAAGGAGATTTCTGTGACGCCAACTCATCCTTCACTCGCTGCATTTATCGATCATGAACTCCTTTATCAGCCACACCTATTTACCGTCCCGCTCGACCATAGCCATCCCTCTGGCGAATCAATTTCAGTCTATGCACGCGAGGTGATTAAATTAGAGAATCAAGATAAAGACTTACCTTGGTTGGTGTACTTTCAAGGCGGCCCAGGCTTTCCATCACCTCGCCCTGATGCACGTTCTGGATGGTTAAAAGCGGCACTGAATCAATACCGAGTATTATTGCTCGATCAACGCGGCACAGGGTTAAGCTCACCACTCACTCACCAAACGTTGGCGAGCATGGCACCAGAAGCACAATATCAATATGCACAGCATTTTCGTGCTGACAGTATTGTGAAAGACGCAGAATTCATTCGCCAAAAATTGGATATCGAACAATGGGCAACTTTAGGACAAAGTTTTGGCGGTTTTTGTACTTTAACTTACTTATCCTTATTTCCTGAAAGCTTACTTAGATGCTATGTCACCGGTGGCATACCACCACTTAATGCGCATGCCGATGAGGTTTATCACGCGACATATCAACGAGTAAAACAAAAGAATCAAGCGCTCTTTAATCAATTTCCACAAGCTCAAACACTATGCCAGCGTATTGCCGATTACTTGCTTGAAAACCCAGTCAACTTACCTAACGGGCAAGCGTTCACGGTAGAACAATTTCAAATGATTGGTATTAATCTCGGACGCGGTGATGCTGCTTTAACCATGTATTACCTGTTGGAAAATGCCTTTATCGAAGTAAATGGCCAGCCAACGTTAAGTTATGCTTTCTTAAATACAATGTTGGCTGAACAGGCTTATCAAACTAATCCCATATACGCATTTCTACACGAAGCTATTTATTGCCAACCTTTTGCTCAAAATGAACAAGGTAATACAGCGTCGGCTTGGTCGGCTCATCGTGTACGCGAGCATTACCCTGAGTTTAACTACCAACCTGGTCAGCCATTTTTATTTACCGGTGAAATGGTTTATCCGTGGATGTTTGACCAGATGCAATGTTTAAAACCATTAAAAGAAATGGCCGAAAAACTTGCCCATAAAGCCGATTGGACTCCGCTATATGATACCGATGTATTAAGTCGTAATACGGTGCCTCTTGCGTGCGCAACCTATGTCGACGATATGTATGTCGAGTTTGATTATTCTCGTCAAACACTTGCCAACATTCCGAATAGCAAGGCATGGATGACCAATGAATACGAACACAACGGGCTTGGCATAGCAGGTGAGCTCATTTTCAATCGATTAGATGACATGTTGAAGCAAATTGAAAATAGACCGAAATCTTAGTTGACGGAAGCACACGGCATTAGGTAAAAATATTCACTCAGGGCTCGCTAAACTGGGTTTTCAATAAACCTAATGCTCAATAAATTAAGTGCTCAATAAACAAATTGATCATTCAACAATGAGCCCTATGGCTAAAAAAACAGTGAATCGGCGATCAGTGTTATAAGGAAATAACTATGCAAACTCACTCGCTTCAAACTAGAGTACTAACGGATGTAGAACCACACATGGATGCGCTGATCGCTCTTTTACAAGACTGTGTAGCGAGCGGCGCATCAGTTGGTTTTTTACCGCCAGTCGATTCAGATACCGCTAAACAATATTGGCAGCAAGTCGGGATTGAACTTAACGCCAGACCCTCTGCTCGTCTTTTACTTGCCGCCTTTGAAAATAATCAGCTTGTGGGCTGTGTACAGCTAAGTTTATCTACAAAAGCGAACGCTCAGCATCGCGCTGAGGTTGAAAAGCTGATGGTTCACACCCGTCATCGTGGTAAAAGTATCAGCAAGGCGTTATTGCAACATTTAGAAGAAGAAGCACAAGTCGCTGGTCGACATCTTTTAACTTTAGACACTCGCGTTGGTGATATTGCTACCGACCTCTACAAAAGAATGAACTATACCGAAGCTGGCTACATCCCTGATTTTGCTCTCAGTGCCAGTGGTGAATTAGACGGCACAACCTTCTTCTATAAAATGCTGGCAAAGCAATAGAAACAAAATCACCCACTCCGGCCTTCTTGAGTGGGTGTTTTTTTATCAAAAAATTTACACTGTAAAAAGCCCCCAAGAGTGACACTGTCACACATTGAGCAGTATTTTTTATCGTTATCGACGAATTATTTCATTCTTAATGGTCCATCGTTTCCTCTATACTCAACTCGTTGTAATTTATGCATTAAGAGACTGTTATGAGCGACAATATCCGTATTAGAGCATTAGAAAAAGACGACCTTCGTTTTATTCATAGCCTCAACAATAACCGCACCGTTATGTCCTACTGGTTTGAAGAACCTTACGAATCATTTATGGAATTGGAAAGCCTATACATTAAGCATATCCATGATTTGAATGAGCGCCGCTTTATTGCCGAGAACACTGATCGTGAGCATGTTGGACTGGTCGAGTTAGTAGAAATTAACTACATCCACCGTACGGCTGAATTTCAGATCATCATCGCCCCACACTTCCAAGGCCGCGGATACGCACGTGAAATTATCGATCGTGCGGTAAACTACGCATTTAAAATTTTGAACATTAACAAACTGTATCTTCAAGTATCAGATGAAAATGAGAAAGCGGTTTATCTGTACGAAAGTTTTGGTTTTAAACGCGAAGGTTTATTGATTGAAGAATTCTTTATGAACGGTCAATATCGCAACGCCATCCGTATGTACATGTTGCAACGTGATTATATTCAGCGCCAACAAGAACCGAGTGCAATTGATGCGATTGAATAAATAACCTCAGCGGTAATTAAATAATGAAACACAAAATGCGCGAATAGATATCGCGCATTTTTGATTTAATGAGACCTATTTTTGCATCCCTTGGTACATAGCTTCCACCAGCTCATTATCCTTTGTATCCCCAGTTAATTCCCAAGCAAAAATACCCGCTAAGCCTTTTTGTTTGGCCCATTCAGCTTTTGCTTTAATAGAACGTGGATCATCATAAGAGATGAAGGTTTTTTTCTCAGGGTTCCATAAGAATGGCGCTTGTGATTCTCTATCATATCCCTGTTGATAGCCTTGCTTAGTACCGTAGTTTTGCATCAGATCCCAATACATGAAATAGCCCGGCTCACTGGTACCGAAAGTCGCACCTTTTTCCGACGTCAAATCGGCAGTAGGTAATTTGCCATCGAAATTTTGTGTTCCTTCCCAACCACGGCCATAAAATGCCGCACCCATCACCAATTTATTGGCAGGAATACCTAGCTCAATCATCTGCTCTAAAAAGACATCCGCTCCCATACCCCACCAACTTCGATCCGTTGCATGCAAATTGGTTAAATGCCCTGTTTGTTTTCCCCAGCCACCAAGAAAATCATAAGTCATCCCAAACATATTGGTTAGATAAGGCGCAGCGGATTTCCAATCAATCTGGGCTGCTTTAGGACCAACACCAACAGCCGTCGATAATTCATATTGTTTGTTGGTTTTTGATGTCAAAGCATCCAATTGAGTGCGAATCGCCTTCACTAAATAGGTGTAGGCTTCTTTTTCGGATGCTTTTTGTTCATCACTTAACTTAGTGGCCTCATTCCAAGGAGAAGTCGTTAAACCACCGCCACCTGGATACTCCCAATCTAAGTCAATTCCACCAAAGAAATCATATTGAGCAATAAGTTCAACTGCCGTTTTTGCAAAATGATCCATCGTTTTTTTATCTTTCGCCATCTCATGAAATGGTTCAGACATCGTCCAGCCACCAAATGATGGCAAAATAGTGAGGTTGGGATGTTCCAATTTTAATTGCGCTAATTGTGCAAAATGCCCTTTGTAGTCAACATCGACAGCCGTTTTACCAAAATCGACTTCAAGCGCTGCTTTTTTATCCACGATGACGGCAGTAAACGGCTCTTTACCCTCACATTGTTGCTGAATTTGTTGCATCACGGTTTCACCAGCGCCGGTGTGTGGTCCGCACATACTCAAAAATGCATAAATAACATGGGTGAGTTTATCCGCAGGAATATCTTTTACGGTAAAGGGGTGGTCTTTATTTTTATATTGCCAATCGGCAAAGTAACCGGCCACAACGGGCTGTTGTGCTTGTACTGTATTATGGGCAACTAATGCCAGCGATGATGCCATGAATAAAGCGAGTGTCTTGACTTTCATATTGCTTCCTTTTGAATTCAGGGGGTCAACTTGAAAGTAATACAATTTTAAGTGGTTCAACCGCTTCTTCGGTCAATTAGGAAGTGACTTCAAATATCCACTGGAAACGCATGAAAATTTGTAACGTTTGCGCAAACGATCAGCAAAGAAAAAGTGAGATCTAAGCATCCTTTTACGCAGCACAATTTGACTTAGCTCGCATATATTTCCAATATGAATACCAAATCAAGCCTTGTGAAACAAAGCCTAGCAATACACTAATCTGCCGCTTGATTCCGATTTTCAATCCATATTATTTTTATTATTAGATAGGGTTATACATGAGTAGTAAATTAGAACAACTTCGCGCATTGACTACTGTTGTTGCTGATACCGGCGACATTGATGCGATTGCCAAATACCAACCCCAAGACGCCACCACTAACCCATCATTAATTTTAAAAGCAGCGCAAATTCCTGCGTACGCCGATTTGATTGAACAATCCATTGCCTATGCTAAATCACAAAGCCAAAATACCGATCAACAAGTGCAAGATACTTGCGATATGCTTGCGGTGACCATTGGTAAAGAAATCTTAAAAGTCATTCCAGGACGTATTTCAACCGAAGTCGATGCTCGTCTTTCTTATGATACCGAAGGCAGTGTGAACAAAGCTCGCCAATTGATCAAAATGTACAATGATGCTGGCATCAGTAATGACCGCATTTTGATTAAACTGGCGTCAACTTGGGAAGGCATTCGCGCCGCTGAAATCTTAGAAAAAGAAGGCATCAACTGTAACCTGACACTTCTATTCTCATTTGCACAGGCTCGTGCGTGTGCAGAAGCTGGCGTATATCTCATCTCGCCATTCGTTGGCCGCATTATGGATTGGTATAAAGCCAAAGAAGGTCGTGATTTTGCCGCAGATGAAGATCCAGGTGTGAAATCAGTCACCAGCATCTACAACTATTACAAACAGCACGGCTACGACACGGTTGTAATGGGTGCCAGCTTCCGTAACACTGGCGAAATTCTTGAGCTAGCAGGTTGCGATCGCTTAACCATCAGCCCGCAGCTTCTTCAAGAACTCGAAGACGCACAAGGCAACGTTGAGCAAAAACTAACGCCAACTCAAGATATTCAGCCTAAGCCAGAAAAAATGAAGCACGCTGAATTCTTATGGGAGCACAACCAAGATCCGATGGCGGTAGAAAAGCTGGCTGAAGGCATCCGCGCATTTGCCGTTGACCAAGGTAAGCTAGAAGATATGATTCGCGCTAAGTTGTAAGTCAAAGTCAAGATAGTTTCATAAAAGAAAGACCTTAGTTCATTAATACTAAGGTCTTTTTCTATATGGCATTAACCAGAAATATTTTTAATCTTCTCTGCAAGCTTTAAGAGCTTAAATACCGATGTTTATGTTTTCTCCGCTTTAATGCGCTTCCAACTTTGCTTAAAGGTTTTGCTGCCATCTGATTGCGCAATATTAAGTCCTACGTCGGCCAAATCTTGTGTTTGCTGGAAGGCATAGCGGTGTTTTTCACGCAGCAATTTGGTGTACAACAACAAGCGTGCAGCTTTGACGTCACCTCGTCGAATTGCCTGCCAAAACGTAACTGACAATGGCACTGGATGAGTTTGGAAGTACTTTCTCACCACCCACACAATGAATCCGATTAACAACAGCAATAAAACAATCGCAGCGCCCCGTTGCCACGATCTTTTCACTGTCGACATTTGACTGTAACCCTAGGAAACCGACAGCGGCACTAAAGTCTTCGGTGTTAATATCTGGTGAAGCAATGTTTCTTGGCTCGCCACCACTTTCACCAGTGTAAGATGGATCAAACGCAAGAGTAACAAAGCCTCGTTCTGCCATAGTTTGCGCATAAAGACCAGAAGATTGCTCTTTTACTGCGCCAAAAGGACCACTCAATACAATGGCAGGAAGTTTGCCTGACGCTGATTTAGGTTGATATAAATCTGCTACTAAAGTAATGCCATAGCGGTTTGGAAAGCTGACTTTTTTATGCGTTACTTCATCCCTTTTAGCAAAAGTTTTATCCCACTCACTGGTTAATTCTAGCTCTTCTTTCGCCATCGCTTGGCTTGACGTTAAGCTGCCAATACCTAGCGCGACTAAACCAGCTCCAGCGACTTTCATCATATCTCTACGCCCCGTATTCATTGTATTTTCATCATTACCAGTATTACGCGTTTTAGTCACTTCACTCATCACACTATCTCCTAATATCTATGAATGCTCTAAGGCTTGATAAAACAACCAGCTTACTTTCTGATATACCATTGAAAACGAGCAGTATTGCGCTCGGAGCTTCTTTATTAAGTTCATCTATTGTGTCTAAAACCCCCTAAAACGCGGTAGCCAGATATTACGTATTTATTGCCTAACCTTCGTACAAACTGAATTATCTAACATGCTGATGAAATGACATTTAGGCGTTTGCATTCCCGCTCAGTCAATAAAATGGTAAAGTGAGCGGCAATAACAGCGCTGTGGTCTGTGATTGGGTTTTATATTGAGCAAACCGGTTTATTTCTACTCTATATTTTTCAATCAATAGACAACTACATGCGAACTAATTAGAAAATAAGGCAATATATTCAAATGGTTAACAACGCAATCCAATGGTTCCCCGGTCACATGCACAAAGCTCGTAAAGAGATCGAGGAAGTGATCCCTAAAATTGATGTCATCATTGAAGTATTGGATGCTCGTATTCCATTTTCGAGTGAAAACCCGCTGATTTCTAAGCTTCGCGGTGATAAACCTTGTATTAAAGTACTGAATAAACGTGATTTATCTGATCCAGAATTGACGGAGCTTTGGATTGAGCACTTTGAAAAAGAACAAGGGGTGAAAGCGATGGCGATCACCACAGAAAACCCGCAAGAAGTGCATAAAATAATGGAATTATGTCGTAAACTTGCTCCGCACCGTACCGATATCGGTAAAGATATTCGCACCATGATCATGGGTATTCCAAACGTGGGTAAATCAACCATTATTAATACCCTTGCCGGACGTACGATTGCTCAAACCGGTAACCAACCTGCCGTAACTCGCCGTCAGCAGCGTATTAATCTACAAAACGGTATTGTGCTGTCTGATACTCCGGGAATCTTATGGCCAAAAGTGGAAAATCCACACAGTGGTTTCCGTTTAGCTGCAACAGGCGCAGTGAAAGACACCGCAATGGAATACGATGAAGTGGCGTTTTACACGGTTGAATACTTAGCGGCGCAGTACCCTGAGTTACTAAAAGAACGCTATAACATCGACGAATTACCGGAAACTGAAATCGAATTAATGGAAGAAATTGGCCGTAAACGTGGCGCGTTACGTGCCGGCGGCCGCATTGATTTACATAAAGCTTCAGAAATTCTACTGCATGAACTTCGTAGCGGCACCTTAGGTAAAGTGACTTTAGAGTTGCCAGAAATGATCACGCAAGAATTAATTGAAGTGGAAGAAGAAGCCGAGCGTAAAGCCGAAGAAAAAGCGAAGAAAAAAGAAGAACGTCGCAAACGTTATTTACGTAACAAACGTTAATATTAACCGAATAAACATTAGCGACAGATTATTTCTTGCGAACAGAGGTTTTAATCAGTGTGATTGATTGGCGGCAGATTTCCCTTCCGCCTTTTTCTTTTTTATCGATCACATTCAATCGTTCACAATTATGCGCTGCTATTTAAAAAATTAATCGACCATTAAAGAAAGCAAAACATCTTCGAGCTGTTGCCACGGCATTAGTTGGCTGTCGATCACTTCAAGCCGTGATTCAAATCCATCCAAACTCATTTTATTTACGCTAACCACGCCATTCGACACATTAAACGCATAGCAGCCTTGATCGGTATTCATTACGCCTTTTACACGCTCTGCAGTAATGGCGGATAACATCGAAAATAACTGGTCAAAATTAAAATTTACTTCAGCACCAAAGATCCAACCGCAACTAAAATAGCCCTGCCCTTTATTTTCTTTACGGGTAAACGCCTCACCCGGTTTAAGCGCAAACTGCGGCTCAAAATCAGCATGATTATGATGGTGGTGATGTGATGTAGTCGTTTCTTGTGTAATGTCAGTTCGTTCAATATCTAATATCGTTTGTGGTAGTTCTCCATGAATGGCAGTCAGCAATTGTAACTTAGCCGATTCGATGGGATGTGTTTGCTTAAAAGTTTCAAACCAAATAGCTAGCTCTGCGATATCTTGCTCAGTGGCGTTATCCATTTTATTGGCTACAAGGATTTGCGCGGATTCAAGTTGATCGTTGAAATTCTGGTTATCGCGGTATTTATCGATGGATAAGTATTTTGGATCCAGTAAAGCGATAGTGGCTTTTAAATCAACATAAGGTGCAAACTGTTCGGACAACAATTTTGCTGTCACTTCTTTTGGGTGACCAAGCCCTGTTGGTTCAATAATCAGTCTATCCGGTTGCGTTCGCAGCAGCGCATTGATGCCAACCGACATAGGCACACCAGCAGTACAACACATACAACCGCCTGGGATTTCTTTGATCATCGCACCTTGGTCGGACATCATCGCACCATCAATGCCTATTTCGCCAAATTCATTGACTAAAACCGCCCAATTCTCATTTTCAGGTTTGTTTTTTAGTAAATGTAAAATCGCAGTAGTTTTACCTGTTCCTAAAAAACCGGTGATAATATTGGTCGGCACTTGTTGCGGCATTGCTGTCTCCTTGAACCTTTGATTTCTACCATCGCCCATCTTTAAAACAAAGATGAATAAAAAAGGCCGATTATTATAATCAATGCTGATAAAGGTTTCGACATGAATCTTAGCGGTTAGAAAAGCCCAATCGCAAATACCGCAAACACAAAAAAGCGCACCAGTTGCAGTGCGCTTTTTCCCTCGAGACTCAATCGTGAGTATGCGGGTCAAACGTGTGTTTTCTGTTTTGACCATAATCGAGGATTTCAATCTATATACTTTGTCACTTCCAAATTGTCTTTTGCTAATCCGTAATTGATATTCCACTATGTCGCTACGCTATCGACTAGAAGCTAAAGCTACCAGACGTTGCTCTACATCTAGAACATCTTGATTACGTCAGCAGAAAGGCTTTCCTCCTTAGAAAATATATCACTTCCTGCTAGTTACAAGCATGGCACAAAAAAGTGAAAGCTCAAGTTTGTCATGTTGACACAAATATTCATGATAGAAATAAAATAACTTTTCGTAACAATTTGATGTAATAATTCACTAGCATCTTATAATGTGATTCATGTTGCATTTTAGCTTTAAGACAAGGCCGTATCTCGTCTATATGTAACAAGTTTCATACAGTGAGCTCATTCCTTCACAACGTTATTCACAAGGTGGAAATCAATTTTAAATGGCCAACTCAAAATCACTCCGACATTCTATTTCTCATTACAAATCAAAGCGATTTGTGGGCGTCATTTTATCTCGCGATAAAACTCCGGTCTCCATTTTAGTGCTTTCAAGCATTGTGGGTTTAATTGCCGGATTGATCGGGACATTTTTTGAAATCGGTGTGCATTGGGTTTCTGAATCTCGCACTGAATGGCTAAAGCAAGAATTAAATTCCATGTTGCCATTGTGGCTTGCCGCTATTCTCGTCAGTGCAGGCTTAGCTTTTATTGGTTATTACCTCGTGAATCGATTTGCTCCAGAGGCGGCTGGTTCCGGTATTCCTGAAATTGAAGGTGCAATGGATGATATTCGTCCTGTGCGATGGTGGCGTGTTTTACCTGTGAAATTTTTCGGCGGCTTAGGCGCACTCGGTTCGGGCATGGTACTGGGTCGCGAAGGTCCAACGGTTCAAATGGGTGGTAATGTTGGGCGAATGGTGTCAGATATTTTTCGTTTAAAAGATCAGGATGGACGACACTCTTTACTGGCTTGTGGTGCGGCTGGTGGCTTGGCTGCGGCATTTAATGCTCCGCTGGCTGGCATTATGTTTGTGGTTGAAGAAATGCGACCTCACTTTCGCTACAACCTATTGTCAATAAAAGCCGTTATCATTTCATCTGTCATTGCGACCATTGTTTTCCGTTCTTTAAAAGGACAGGATGCGGTGATCACCATGCCGCAATACACAGCACCAGATTTAAATACATTGTGGCTGTTCTTAGTATTAGGTCTAATTTTTGGCTTTTTCGGCGTTATCTTTAATCGCCTTGTAACATTTTCGCAAGATATGTTTGTGCGAATTCACCGCAATGAGAAGAAACGTTATCTAATTACTGGCACCGTCATTGGTGGCTGTTTCGGTTTACTCCTATTGTACTTACCAGAGTTGACGGGTGGCGGTATTGAATTAATCCCCGGCGCAACTAATGGCGATTACAGTGTAAGCTTGCTGCTAATTTTATTCCTTGCACGAGTAGCCACTACTTTGATTTGTTTCGGCTCAGGGGCACCTGGCGGTATCTTCGCTCCAATGCTCGCGTTAGGGACATTATTTGGTACATTTTATGGTCAGTTAGCACTGAATATTGATCCTAGTTTAAATATTGAACCTGGCATGTTTGCTATTGCAGGAATGGGCGCGTTGTTTGCCGCTACGGTACGAGCCCCTATCACCGGCATACTCTTAGTTATCGAAATGACCAATAACTATCACCTAATTTTGCCTCTCATTATTACCACACTCGGCGCAACCATTGTCGCGCAGTTACTCGGTGGCCAGCCTATTTATACTCAGCTACTACATCGAACACTGAAAAATGCCAAACTGCAACAAGGTGATCTACCAAAGCACGAATCCAAGCCGGTATTGAAAGAAACGGATGTCAAACCGACTGAGGCTGAAGTTTCAGAAAAATAGTTAATCTCAGCTGAGATTAACCATGCACCAAATTAACACTTTGGCAACACTCGCGGTGCACCATATATAATCATTACGCATTAATATGGTGCATCATTTCTTATTGGTCTCTCAACACCATATCGTAACCCCCTACTTTTTATCGTATTAATAACCAACACCTTCTTAATTGAAGCTGGCACACTAATTGCTTTTTAATGGCAAAATGCATCAAAACGGTGCCTTAGATGTTATGGCGCTTAAAAATAGTGCACGCAATTTTGATTATTAGGAGAGATATTGAATGGACGAGTCCACCACTCAAGTATATGGCGCAGTAAAAGCATTAACCCAAAGTTCCGATACCTTATTTTTGCTCTTGGGCGCGATCATGGTTTTCCTCATGCATGCCGGTTTCGCTTTTCTTGAAGTGGGTACCGTAAGGCATAAAAACCAAGTTAACGCACTGGTTAAAATTCTATCCGATTTTGGCGTTTCGACTATTGCTTACTTTTTCTTTGGCTACTGGGTGGCATACGGCCATACCTTCTTTGCTGATGCTCCAACCTTATCGGCAGGCAATGGCTATGAACTCGTTAAATTTTTCTTCTTACTAACCTTTGCAGCAGCGATTCCAGCCATTGTTTCTGGTGGTATTGCAGAACGAGCTCGCTTTTATCCTATTTTAATTGCCACCTTCTTTATCGTTGGTTTTATCTATCCTTTATTTGAAGGCATGATCTGGAATGGTAACTTTGGCTTACAGTCATGGTTTGAAACCACATTCGGTGCCGGTTTCCACGATTTTGCCGGTTCCGTAGTCGTTCATGCTGTAGGTGGCTGGATTGCGCTTATTGCTGTGGTCTTTTTAGGTATGCGTCATGGCCGAGTGCGAGCGGGTAAACACACAAACTTCGCCCCTTCTAACATTCCATTCTTAGCACTTGGTGCATGGATTTTATCGGTCGGTTGGTTTGGCTTTAATGTCATGTCTGCACAAACCATCAATGGCATTAGTGGCCTTGTTGCCATCAACTCATTAATGGCGATGGCTGGAGGAATTCTCGCGGCTATGATCATGGGTAAAAATGACCCTGGCTTTATTCATAACGGCCCACTCGCTGGTCTAGTTGCAATTTGTGCCGGCTCTGACTTGATGCATCCAATTGGCGCTCTCATTACAGGTATTATCGCTGCCGGTATGTTTGTTTGGTTATTTACCTTTATGCAAAACAAAACCAAAGTCGATGACGTTCTTGGTGTATGGCCATTACACGGCGTATGCGGCGCATGGGGCGGTATCGCAGCTGGTATATTTGGTCAAACCATGCTTGGTGGTATGGGAGGCGTCAGTTTTACTGTTCAATTACTAGGCACATTAGCGGGTATTATCATTGCAGTCGCTGGTTCGTTTGTTGTCTATGGAATCATCCATAAAGCGACAGGATTACGTTTAAGCCAAGAAGAAGAATACAATGGCGCTGATTTATCTATTCATAAGATCAGTGCGACCAACGAAGACTAATCGCATTTTACTAAATTATAAAAGCAGCGTATTGAAAGATACGCTGTTCACCGCCAGATCCCTCATCTTACCCTTCCTTACCCCTCTAACAAAATGAGCGTGCATTTCACTTTTTGGGACGTATACCTCAAATACAAAAGTGATCTTAATCACACTTTCGTAAATTCATTTTTAGAATCAAATCACTAAAAACAATATAAATAGTGTTGTTAAAGCGCAAAACACGCATACACACAAGCCATGCAAATATTATTTACAATTAATATATTAGACATAAGATATTGTTTTGAAATAAAAAAGGAGAATAACATTAACATAAAAACACAAACTATAGAGATTGGCATGATTTTTGTTACATTGACTAGAAAAAACAAATCAATTCGACAAATTATATTTAAAAAAGTTTCACAGATAGTGATTGATAAACTAACATTACATCAGTATTGTGTATTTAGCTCCTGATAAACTTATAGTTTTCAAGTGACTAACTAACAAAACCATGACTTAATCTTTACCAAGTTAAAGCATTAGGTCTCCCTTGTACGGATTAATTAACTTTGGTTGGTGCCGATATGAATATTAAACGGATTTCTCTATACCCTTCTGTTGCGTCTATCATTTCTCTATCTCTTTTAATGTCGCCTCAGGTAAACGCTGCTGCTGAAAATGCGGGTGAGTTTTACTTAGGTGCCAAAACTGGTTGGAGCTATTTTTCTGGCTTCTGTGACCCTAAAGAAGGCTGTGATGATAACAGTGATGATGATGCGTGGGGCGGCAGTGTCTACGGTGGTTATCAGTTTAATAACTGGCTATCACTAGAGGGTGGTTATAACTACTTAGGAAATGCAAAAACTTATTTCGCAGCTGAAGATGTTAAAAGCAAAATTCAAAACGGTGAATTAGGCTTAAAAGCTGACTGGAACCTAGGCAGTGCTTGGAACCTATTTGGTAAAGCCGGCACCTCTTACAATGATATTGAACACAAATCTTCTATCGGTGAGTCTGAAAGCGATAATAACTGGTCATTAATGCTAGGTGCTGGTTTAGAATATCAACTTAGTCATAATTGGCGTGTTCGTACAGAATACCAATGGTTTGATGACGTGGGCAGTTCAAGTGTTGGTGATACCGATGTTCACTATGTATCACTTGGCTTAAGCTACTACTTCGGTAGTTCTGATAAAGGTGCTGCAGCAACAGCAGCTGCAGCGGCAACAACAGCAGCGATGGTTCAAGATGAGCCAATGGTGGAAGCAGAGCCAGCTCCAGAGCCACTACCAGCAGCAACTTTATCTAAAGGTGCATTTGGTCATGACTCAACAGAGCTAACTCCAGAGGCGAAAAGCTCTCTTGACCCAGTTGTTACCTATCTTGACCAACGCCAAGACGTAAATGTAACAGTAACAGGTTACACTGACTCAACCGGCTCTGCTGAGTACAACCAAAAACTTTCTGAGCAACGTGCTCAAAAAGCAGCGGATTACCTAACAGCGAATGGCGTTGATTCTTCTCGTGTCACTGTAGAAGGTAAAGGTGAAGCAGACCCAATCGCTGATAACTCAACAGCAGAAGGTCGTGAGCAAAACCGTCGTGTAGAAATTCACTACGTTGAAGCTCAATAAGAAAGCAACCCTTTCATAATTGAATCAATCAAGGAGCCGTTCATTGCGGCTCCTTTCTTTTTATCTAATTAACCTCAATTAAATAGGCCTCCCGAACTTTGCGTAAACGAGATCACCAGCATTGATAGATATATTGATTATGACAATAACGTTCAGATTAAGATTAAATCAAAAGGGCTGACTCCAGTAGAATACCGAAATCAGCCCTTACAAGTCTCATAACAGCAATGTCCAACTTCAAGGCGCATTTCATCCATAAAGTTTTCCCCTTTGCGATAAATTTTAGACAAAAAAAACCGAGCTATTCCTGGCCGGGAAGTCGCTCGGATAGGTAAAGGATTAATACAACGCTATGGTTAGCCGAAGTATTAAGTGCATCTATGATGCGACCTAACAATGAATTTTGTGGTTGGAATTCAGCTATGTATTCCTGTGGCGAGCAAAGTATGTCCGGACTTTGCTCCCCTGTATTCATATCCTTTGTATTCAGATATAAATAAAACTATAAACGTCGCGCCGCTGTTAATTTGGCTTCAAGTTGCAAAATGTCTTCTCTTGCAAACATCTCTTCCAAAGTAGACAACAATTTTCGTCTCCAGTTCGGATATTCGTCCATTGTTCCCGGAATATTGACCGGAGTGTCCATTTCCAGCCAATCTTCAAGCTGTAAACTTAACAGTGCACTTGAACCTGTTGCCATGTGAATTTGCATTGCCTCACTTAACGCTTGGTTAATCATCACGTCACCCGATTCATTCTTCTCAAGTTCTGGTAACTGATTATGTTTGGCTAATGTTGCAATAATATGTTCTCTTCGTGACTTTCTGTCTTCAAATAACACATTTAATTGCTCTTCATCTGGGTAGAGTCCGATTTCTTTGCCTAACGTCAAATCAGCAGCATTCCAAAAGCCACGTAACGTTGGCATGTCATGCGTACATAACGCCGTCATTGACTGCTTTTTGTAATCTTTTGGTGCGATGTATTCACCACTTTGATCGGTTTCAAAGAAGAAGACTTTATAAGAATGCACGCCCGCATCATTTAATTTACCTACGATCTCTTCGGGTACTGTTCCAAGATCTTCACCAATCACAGCACATTGATGACGGTGACTTTCTAAGGCAAGAATCGCCATCAAATCATCCACTGGGTAGTAGATGTACGCCCCATCTTTTGCCCCTTTACCTTTCGGAATCCACCAAAGGCGTAGAAGCCCAAGTACATGGTCGATACGTAATGCGCCACAGTTACGCATGTTGGCACGTAAAAGATCGATAAATGGTTGATAAGCGCGTTTGGTCAATTCATACGGATTAAGTGGTGGTAAGCCCCAGTTTTGACCTAACGGACCAAAGATATCCGGTGGTGCGCCAATGCTGACATCTTGACAAAGTGCGCCGTGATCAGCCCAAGTATCAGCCCCAGAGTCACACACACCAACGGCTAAATCGCGATATAACCCTAGCGCCATCCCTTTTTCGACGGCAAGCGCTTGAACCTGAGTGAGTTGCTCATCTGCCAGCCACTGCAAATACATAAACAGTTGGACTTTGTCTTGATTTTTCTTGATATAACTCTGCACCGCCGAATTATCGAAGTGACGTAGGCCTTCCTCAAACACAGGCCAGCCCCATACGGAATCATCTTTCGCTTTCAAATCACCATGCAACGCATCAAATGCGGCTTGGTGTACGAGACTTTCACCACCCGCTTCTACAAAACGTTGGAAGGCTTGCGCTCTTGGTGTGTTCTTATCCAATTCTTGCTCAACAAACGTAGCATACAATTCTGGTAAGACCGCCATTTTCAATGCGGAGACTTCCGTATAATCGACCCATTGTTTTTGACGATTGTCTGCCAAGCGCTGTTGGAAATCAGCTTGCTGAACTTGCGCTTGTGCTTTTTCACTCTTCGCAAACTCAGGTACAGCCTCAACGTCGATATACATCACGTTTAACCAACGACGTGAAGACGGACTATACGGGCTCGCTCCTTCTGGATTCGCAGGGAATAATGAATGAATCGGGTTTAAGCCAACAAAATCGCCGCCACCTTCTGCAATTTTCTCGACCAAATATTTCAAATCAGAGAAATCACCGATGCCCCAGTTTGACTCCGAGGTAACAGAGTAAAGCTGAATACTCGGGCCCCATAAACGTTCTTCATTTTCTAGTTGAGGCTGTTTAAAGCACGCTTGTGGTGTAATGATGAGCGCCATTTCAAACGGCTTATTACGGCGTTTGCGGAACAGTGAAAATTGGTGGTACCCCAAAGGTAGGGAACTGCAAAGAGAAAAAACTAAGTAGCCTTTTTCTTCACGGTAATCGGCCACAATTTGAGATTCCAAGTACCCTTCAAAACGTTCGCCTTGTTCTGTTTCCACTAGCCAAGAAAACTCACTCACACGTGCTGCGGCACTGATGTGCAACTCAACGTGTACTTCTTTACCTACGTGTGCAACTTTCACGGGCGGGAGCACATCAACAGCGTGACGCTGCTCGGCTTGTGCGAGTAGTGAATCAGGATTAGATGTATCGTAGCCGAGAGCTTGAAGTAATTCTTCAATGGTTTTCTCACTCACGTAGGCTTCTTTTCCCCACGCGCTGATATAATGGTCAACAATTCCTTCACGGCTTGCCACTTGTTTTAATACAGAACCCGTTTGGCAATCGAATTCTTGAGTTGGATTAACACCTTGCATTGAATGCTCCATAACCTTTGTTGACAGACTGTTAATTTGTTAATACCAATCTTGCCCACATCAACGAAGGGTCACATCCTCCCTTTTTAGGGCGTACAAGGAGTAGAGAAAGGGCGTAGTAGAGTGAAAACTCGAACAAAATGAGATCTAGGACAGGATTTACCATATAAACCTGAGCCAGATCACACATAATTGGCTATCACGTGATATTTTAAAGCCAGACAAATACGCAGTTCATCAGATAAAAATAATCAAAAGTTTGAACTCGATAACAAAAAAATTTACCGCCTATTTTCAGCTTTATTATTCATCTTGACCTAAGTTAAATAGAACGCTGAAAATACGAACAATCAGAGAATTATCGCTGCCATGTGGATACCGTCTAAACTCAATCGCCCCGCGCGCCTTCATAACGCCATTCTGCGTTCTAGATTACTCGACGCGCTCACACATGCTCCTTATTACAAGCTTGTGCTATTCCGCTCGCCTGCTGGCTATGGCAAAACCACCATGGCAGCGCAATGGCTGAATAATCATCCCAATTTGGGCTGGTATAACATTGATGAAAATGACAACGATACATTTCGTTTTGCCAATTACTTTCTACAGTCGTTTAATAAAGCGACCAACAACACTTGTCCGAATACACAAGCACTGGCCGAGAGTCGCCAATTCGCTAATTTAACCAGCTTATTTAGCGAACTTTTTGCAGAATTTGGCTTCAATGAGACACAGACATATTTGGTTCTCGATGACTACCACCTCATTAATAACGATGACATTCACGAAGGTTTGCGCTTCTTCCTGAAACACATGCCAGATAACATTACCTTGGTTATTACCAGTCGCACTCATCCGCCACTCAATACCGCCAATTTACGTGTGCGTGATTTGTTAATTGAAGTCGATAACAACCTACTGGCATTTGACCAAGAGGAAACGGAACGCTTCTTCCACAAACGCATCGCTGATCGCCAATACGCTAGTCCAATTTTAGAAGCCCTTCGCAACCAAGTTGAAGGTTGGGCCTCAGCATTACAATTGATCGCTCTGCATGCGCAGCAATCTCCTGGCGCGCTGGAGCTTTCACCAGATTCAATCGCTAACTATAATCAGGATCACATTTGGGACTACTTGGCGGAAGAAGTCTTTGACCAACTGACCACCGATTTACAAACCTTCTTATTGCAATGTTCTGTGCTGGATATGTTCAACGCCGAATTGATTGCTGAATTAACGGGTCGTGATGATGCACTTGCCATGCTGGACTCATTAAACCGATTTGGCTTGTTCTTACATCCGATGGAAGGTGAAGATAACTGGTTCCGATTCCACCATTTATTTGCTGACTTTTTACGCCACCGCCGTTATACGCAAATCCCTGAGCAACGTGCGAAATTGCACCACAACGCAGCCAAAGCATGGCTAAAACAGAAACGCCCTGAAACTGCGTTGATTCATGCACAGAAGAGTGATGATCACCATCTGGTCAGTGAAATCTTGTCGGAATATGGCTGGCAGATGTTTAATAGCGGGGATTTACAAGAAGTTGAAACCGCCATCAATACTCTCTCTGAAGATATTCTATTTACTTCTCCTCGATTGTGTTTATTACGTGCGTGGCTGGCTCAAAGTCAGCACAGATACAATCAAGTGTTGGATTTGATCATCGAAGCTGAAGAGAAACTCTCTCAACACAACATTGAATTAAGCGTCGCTCAAATTGGCGAATTCAAAGCCTTGTCTGCGCAAGTGGCCATCAACCAAAACAATCCGGCATTGGCATTAGAAACCGCCGAATTCGCTTTGCAACAATTGCCAGAATCCAGTTTCCGCAGCCGTATTGTTGCCACTTCGGTTGTCGGTGAGGTTTATCATGTGATTGGTGAGCTTGATAAAGCCTTTGAAACCATGCATAAAACCGAAATCATGGCGCGTGAAGATGGTGTTTATCACCAAGCGCTTTGGGCTATTTTGCAACAAGGTGAAATTCAACTGGCTCGAGGCTACGGTCAAGCCGCATTTGAGCTATTAAATAAAGCCGAACAATTCAGTAAAGAACATCATTTACAACAAGTGCCGTTGCATGAGTTCATGCTGCGAATCAAAGCACAAGTCTTATGGTGTTGGAACCGTTTAGATGAAGCGGAACAATGTGCTCACCTTGGGTTGGAGGTGCTCGCACCATTTAAGGCATCACGCTCATTGCATTGTTATTCCATGCTCGCTCGCATTGCCATTTCTCGTGGTGAACTCGATAAAGCGGCGCGCTATTTAGAAACCTGTAATCAACTCAAAGCCAGCAATCAATATCACATCGATTGGCGCGCTAATGCTGATTTTTCTAACTTACTTTACTGGCAAGCCACCGGCGATGATGAAGCCGTTCGTCAATGGCTGATTGACTGCGAAGAACCGAAATCTGCGGTTAACCATTTCCAACAATTGCAATGGCGTAACATAGCAAGTGGGGCAATACAGATTAACGAGCTTGAGCGAGCTGAAAAGGTACTGACATTTATGCAGACACAAGCGACTAAGCTGAACCTGAAAGCCGATAAAAATAGAAACCTCGTGCTTGAAGCTGTGCTCGCCGTGAAACAAAATCAAACAGAGCAAGCTCTACAACATCTCAGTAATGCTCTGATTCTCACTAACAGCACCGGCATGATCGGTAACTTCTTATGTAACGGCGAAACCATTACTCCGCTTCTACAAACATTAATTCGCAATAAACAACTCGGTGAACTAGAAACCCATCGAGCTCAGAACTTATTGCAGTTAATGTCAAATAAAGAGCGAGCCCGTTCTGTACATTTTGATGAAGAGTTTGTTGAGAAACTATTATCGCTACCTGATTTACCTGAACTGATCCGGACCAGCCCGCTCACTCAGCGTGAATGGCAAGTGCTCGGTTTGATTTATTCTGGTTTAAGTAACGATCAAATCGCCGCAGAATTTGATGTTGCGCCGACGACCATCAAAACACACATCCGGAATCTGTATCAAAAAATGGGATTAGATAATCGTCAACATGCCATTAAAACGGCAGAGCATTTAATTCAACTCATGGGGTTTAATGCAAGTTAACTGCTATGAACAACAAGGCTTTCGATTGACTTAATTCAGTGCAAATCGTAAGCCTTTACTGTTCACTTTTCGCAAACCATCCGACTGATCCACCTTGCACCTTGTTGGCATAAGTCAGTATAAACGTGACCTTGGTAGGCGAATTTGGCTGGGTAGAATGCTATAAATACATCACATTTGCCACAGATTAAGGATGATCGAATGGCGGTATTTCTCAAGCAACATAAGCAGAAACCAACACTCGTTCTCTCTACGATTGAGCGACGGCTCTTTGTTGTCTTCACCTTATTACTTACGATGGCCGCAATTTGGCAATTGAGCTCCTCTCGCCACCAGCGACAGGCTTTGAAACCCTTAAAACAATATCAATATCTATTTAATCAATCTTGCCAACAAGCACTCAATCACGCAGAAGATCGTAATAATCCTTATTGCTTAACCGCACAACAATATAATCAAGCCTTCACGCAAACATTAAAAGATCAGCATATTGAACTGACAGAATCGATAGATCTGGAGCAAATGTTTAAGGCGCATTACCGCCCTTATTCAGATTAACAAGGCCAGCACGGTATACTCCACAGCAGGATCACTTTGATCATATAACTGATCACTCATACATTTCCGAAAAATTTTCTACTAAAAACTGTCGAAAATACCATTTATCTACCACACTAAAGTGGTCAGTCATGCAAACGCACACACTGACGAAACAACAAGCACAACCTAGCTTTTAACATTCCATCCATAACCTCGGTTGATCTGCTTGTTCTACTTCTTGGCTTTAGTTGCACTCCTCCCCACCCTGCAGCTAAAGCCAATTTTTCGTTGATGAGGGATCCCAATGACAAAAACCAGCACTCACCATTTTTCATTTACAGCACTTTCCATCACGGCAAACTCACACATTTTTAAAAGGCTCAAACGCTTTTTCAACCTTTCGTTGTTTGCCGTTATTTCATCCGTCTCAGCCAATATTAGCTTTGCTCAAACACCGGCTATTTATTCAAGCGAAAGTATCTTCCACCCTGTATGGGCAGAGCATGGCATGGTGGCGACCCAAGAAGAATTGGCATCTAAAATTGGTGTCGACATTCTAAAGCAAGGTGGCAACGCAGTGGATGCAGGGGTCGCGATTGGGTTTGCTCTAGCGGTAACACTCCCACGTGCTGGCAACATTGGCGGTGGCGGTTTTATGATGATCTATGACGCCAAAAAGAAACGAACTTACGCGCTTGATTATCGTGAAATGGCCCCATCAAAAGCCTACAAAGATATGTACCTAGACAAAGATGGCAATGCGGTCGAAGAGTTATCTCGCTTCCATGGTTTAGCCGTTGGTGTACCGGGCACAGTGGATGGTTTAATTACCGCACTGGAAAACTATGGCACGCTGGATCTTAAAACCGTCATGGCTCCGGCGATCAAACTGGCCGATCAAGGCATTACCGTGACTCCAGATTTATACACTTCACTGCAAAGTGCAAAAGAACGGCTACAAAAATGGGACAGCAGCATCCCGGTATTCTTTAAAAACAATGGGCAAGTAGATTATCAAATTGGCGACAAATTCGTTCAAAAGGATTTAGCTCATTCTCTCAAGCTCATTGCAGAAAAAGGTCGTGATGGCTTTTATAAAGGTGAAACAGCCAAAGCGATTGCGGACTCTGTCACCGCCGCAGGTGGTTTGATGTCAGTAGACGATCTGGCCAATTACAAAGCCATAATACGTGACCCTGTAATGGGGAGCTATCGTGGTTATCGCATTGCATCTATGCCACCTCCGTCTTCTGGCGGGATCCACATCATTCAAATTTTGAATATCTTGGAAAATTATCGCATTGGCGAAATGGGTCACAACACAGCCGAGACCATTCACGTGATGGCTGAAGCGATGAAACTCGCCTACGCTGACCGAGCCGAATACTTAGGTGATCCGGATTTTGTCGAAGTGCCAATGAAAGGCTTAACCAGCAAAGACTACGCCCACTCATTGTATGAACAGATTTCTCAAGAGAAAGCCCGCCCAGCCAAAGAGATTAAACACGGCCAGCCTATGCCGTATGAAAGTGACCAAACTACCCACTTTTCTGTGATGGATAAAGATGGCAATGCCATTTCCAATACCTACACCTTAAACTTTTCATACGGAACAGGCATGGTGGCAACAGGTACGGGTATTTTGCTTAATAATGAAATGGATGACTTTTCAGCTAAGCCTGGCGTTCCAAATGGCTATGGCTTAATTGGTGGTGATGCTAATGCTGTTCAAGGCGGAAAACGTCCACTTTCTTCCATGAGCCCAACTTTAGTGTTCAAAAATGGTAAACCTATCTTGGCAACCGGCAGTCCAGGTGGAAGCCGCATCATTACCACAACCTTACAAATCATTATGAACGTGATTGACCATGGCATGAATATCGCAGAAGCCACTAACGCGGTGCGTATTCATCATCAATGGTTACCGGATGAATTGCGTATCGAAAAAGGCTTAAACCAAGATACGATTAATCTGCTGAAAGCCAAAGGACAAAATGTGGTTGAAAAAGAAGCCATGGGCAGTACCCAGTCAATTATGCATACCGATTCTGGTTTCTTTGGTGCATCGGATCCAAGAACGCCAAGTGCGTTAACCACCGGCTACTGACGATAGAAGTTCGAAACCGGAAATAATGCTAGCCACTATGTCCCAGTTTTGAATGTCCAAGTCCTGAATGCCCTAGTGTTATGTTCAGCACTAGGGCTTTTTTTTGCAATTTTTACAAAAGTGATTTGTCTTTATTGCTATTAGTGAAAGGTGATTGCCTTGTTAGTATGTTTCTCAATTCATCATTACTTTCATAAGGACAGTCATGAAAAACGACCTATTTTCGTCGATTCAACTCGGTGATCTCACTTTAAATAACCGCATTGTCATGCCTCCGATGACACGCTCACGCGCAAAAGATGGCTGCGCTAACGCGATGATGGCGGAATATTATGCGCAACGTGCAGAGGCAGGTTTAATCATCGCTGAAGGCACACAAATTTCTCAACTTGGCCAAGGATACGCTTGGACACCCGGTATTTACACGCCAGAACACATTCAAGGTTGGAAGTTGGTCACCGATGCGGTTCACGCTAAAGGCGGAAAGATCTTTGCCCAGCTTTGGCATGTAGGACGCGTGACTCACCCAAGCAATACCGGTGGCGTGCAGCCTATTTCATCGAGCGCAATTGCAGCCAAAAATGTCAAAGTATTCATTGATGAAGCGAACCAACCCAACTTTGTTGATACGGTTGAACCGAGAGCCATGAGCAAAGAAGACATTGAACATGTTAAATCTGAATACTATCAAGCGGCATTGAACGCCTTAGAAGCAGGCTTTGATGGCGTAGAACTGCACGCCGCTAATGGCTATTTAGTGAATCAGTTTATTGATTCCGATGCGAATAACCGTACTGATGAATACGGTGGCAGCACCGAAAATAGGCTGCGTTTTTTAGGTGAAGTGGTTGAACAACTCGTCGATGCAGTCGGCAAAGAACGTGTCGGTGTGCGCCTTGCGCCATTCACTTGCTTAAATGGCACAGTCGATAGCGACCCAGAGCATACTTATGTTGAAGCGGCGAAACTGCTCAATAAACAAGGTATCGCCTATATTCACATTGCCGAAGTGGATTGGGATGATGCGCCCGATACGCCAGAGTCATTCAAACAAAACCTACGCAAAGCGTTTGATCAATGCATTATTTTGGCCGGTAAATACAGCCCAGAAAAAGCACAACAAGCACTTAAGCTGGGCTACGCCGACATGATTGCCTTTGGCCGTCCTTTTGTTGCCAACCCAGATCTAGTGACTCGTATTAAGCACCAATATCCGTTAGCGGAGCATAACCCTGAAACGCTATTTGGTGGCGCTGAGCAGGGCTTAACGGATTACCCAGCTTATTCTGAATAATTAAGGAGAATACATTGATGTCTACTACGATTCCCGCTCTTGGTGCTGGCACTTTTCGTCTTAAAGGACAAGACGCCTACCAATCAGTTGAAATGGCCTTAAAACTTGGTTATCGACATATTGATACCGCGCAAATTTACGGCAATGAAGCAGAAGTCGGTCAAGCGATTGCCGACAGCCAGATTCCACGCTCAGAATTATTCATCACCACGAAAATTTGGACGGATAACTTCGCTCAAGCTGACTTTTTACCAAGCCTAAAGGAAAGTTTAGAAAAATTACAAAGCGATTATGTAGACCTACTGTTAATTCACTGGCCGCTAAAAGATGAGTCGGTTCCAATGGTGGAATACTTAACCGAGTTGAAAAAAGCAAAAGACCTAGGTTTAACTCTTCATATTGGGATTTCTAACTTCACGACGGCGCAAATGGCTCAGGCTATTGATATTCTTGGCGAGGGTGAAATATTTACTAACCAAGTTGAAGTTCACCCTTACTTGCAAAATCGTGCGGTAATTGAATTTTGCCAGCAACACAACATGCTCGTTACGGCCTACATGCCTTTTGCTTATGGTGATGTGCTAAAAGATGACGTGATTTGTGCTATTGCCGAAAACCATCAAGCTACACCGGCTCAAGTGGTACTTGCTTGGATTATTCAACAAGGCTATGTGACGATTCCGTCCAGCACCAAGGAAAAGAATCTGGCGAGCAATCTGGAATATTCAAAAGTGAAACTCAGTGAAGCAGAGATGAAACAGATCGCGACACTTGATCGTAATCATCGTCTTGCGAATCCAGATTTCGCCCCTGATTGGGATTAAGATTAACTAAATTATGTAAGGCTCTTAAGAGCCTTACATTCAAAGTTTGTATTTTTACTTCCTAATTTTCCCCATAGTTAGCATTGTTATGCATCAAGCCTAAACATCGTTCATATATAAACATTCATATATTTTTAAAACATCTTCACGAATAGGGTCTTCGGTACCTTTTAACCAAGCAGCAGCCAACGGTAGTACTTTTATACATTCTGAGTTTATACCAGACAACGGTATATATTTAACTTTTTTTGAGGAATATTGCACGGCGGATTTAGGGATTAAAGCAAGCCCAATATCTTCCGCTACCAAGCTAATAATAGTTTGCTTTTCATTAGCCACCTGTACAATATTTGGCTTATAACCATAATGCGAAAATAATTTTATTGTAAGCTTATAGCTATGTGGTCTAGAGCGCTGATCTGGAACAATCATAGGTTGATCAATCAAATCTTGCACTTTAATCATTTCAAAGTTTGATAATGAATGGTTAATATTCACCGCTACCATAACCTCTTCATAACCAAGAAACTTTATTTCCACTAACGGATCGACCGTTGATGGAGGACGAATAAAAACCATATCAAGTCGCCCTGACATTAAGCGAGGTAATAAGCGTTTAGTTTTATCTTCAAGTATTTGTATCGATGCCAAACCACCACGTTTTTTATAATTACTTAGAATGGTTGGCATCATTCCTATCGCAACACTATCAATAACACCGATTTTTATTTGATGAGCATTCAGTCGTGCAATTTGGCGATATTTAAATTCTAAACAATCTGCTTGTTGAAGTAATGCTCGAGCTTCATCAAAAAATTCTCTACCGATAGGAGTCAAAATAACACTTCTAGTAGAGCGATCTAATAAGCGCGCACCAATACCATCTTCTAACAATTTAATATGCCGCCCTAAGGCAGCAGGCATCATTGATAAATTTTGCGCAGCTTTACCAAAATGTAAGGTTTTAGCGACCTCAATAAAGCATCGTAGTTGTGTCAAATTCATCGGCTTAGCCTTTGTTTCATTATATTATTTTTTTATATAAACAGATGCTAATGATAAATGATTAGTCCAGAACCATACTCGTCATGTGTCACAAATAATAAAAAGATTTAAACATCTTTTACCAATAACCTTATGGAGATAAACATGAATACATACAAGATTGCCTCAATTCCAGCTGATGGCATTGGCCCTGAAGTTATTTCTGCAGGTCTACAAGTTCTTGATGCTTTACAGCAAAAAATCGGTACATTTAATGTTGATATTAAACATTTTGATTGGGGTTCAGAGTACTATAAAAAGCACGGGATAATGATGCCAGAAGATGGTCTGAATCAATTAAAAAGTTACGACGCTATCTACTTTGGTGCTGTCGGCGACCCTGATATCTCAGATCACATTACACTGTGGGGTTTACGCCTTCCTATCTGCCAAGGCTTCGATCAGTACGCAAATGTAAGACCAACCAAGATTATTCCTGGAGTAAAATCCCCTCTTACTAATGCCAAAACAGGTGACTTAGACTGGGTAATTGTACGTGAAAACTCCGAAGGCGAATATTCAGGTAATGGTGGCCGTACTCACCGAGGCTTACCAGAAGAAGTTGGAACAGAAGTGGCAATATTTACCCGCACTGGTGTTACCCGCATTATGAGATACGCATTTAAACTTGCGCAATCTCGACCTCGAAAGCTATTAACCGTAGTGACTAAATCAAATGCTCAAAAGCATGGTATGGTTATGTGGGATGAAATTGCAGATGAAGTCTCAAAAGATTTTCCTGATGTTACTTGGGATAAAATGTTGGTTGACGCTATGACAGTAAGGATGACATTAAACCCACAATCGCTAGATACTATCGTTGCAACAAACTTACATGCCGATATTTTATCAGATTTAGCTGGAGCATTAGCAGGAAGCTTAGGGGTTGCACCTACAGCAAATATCGATCCTCAACGCCGTTTTCCATCCATGTTTGAGCCTATCCATGGTTCTGCATTCGATATTACAGGCAAGGGTATAGCAAATCCGATTGCAAGTTTCTGGACACTTTCACAAATGCTAGAACATCTTGGTGAGAAAGAAGCTAGTCAAATGCTCATGTCTGCTATAGATGAAGTTTCAAGCCAAAATATCACCACTCCGGATATTGGTGGAACAGCAACAACTCAACAAGTGACCGACGCTATTATAAAAAAAATCAATTCATAAATCCTCATATAAAATGCCCCATTAGTAATAATAAAATTCCAATTAATGGGGCATAAAAATAATTAAATTGAAGGACCAATAACATGACCCCCTCTACTATTTCTATATTATTTCTATTATTTGCAGTCATTATGTTTATATGGGAGAAGGTTCCCTTATCAGTAACATCTATGATGGTTTGTCTAGGCTTAGTATTAACTGGTGTTCTCGATGAAGAAACTGCATTTATAGGATTCATAAATAAAAATGTTATCTTATTCGTCGCTATGTTCGTTGTCGGCGGCGCTTTATTTGAAACTGGGATGGCAAATAAAATCGGCGGATTAGTTACTCGATTTGCCAAAACAGAAAGACAACTAATAATAGCTATAATGGTTATTGTTGGATTAATGTCTGGTGTTTTGAGTAATACTGGAACTGCCGCTGTACTTATACCTGTTGTTATAGGTATTGCCGCTAAATCAAATTTTGCTCGAAGCCGTCTTTTAATGCCTCTTGTCTTTGCTGCTGCCCTAGGTGGAAACTTATCACTCATTGGTGCTCCTGGTAACTTAATTGGCCAATCAGCATTAGAGTCTATGGGTATGCAATTTTCATTTTTTGAATTTGCTAAAATAGGTTTACCAATGCTGATCTGCGGAATTATTTACTTTGCATTTTTTGGCTATAAGCTTTTACCCCAAAGAGATACAAATGAAGAAAATATCGAGACAGAAAATAGCAATAAGCACAAAGATGTTCCTATATGGAAGCAAAACCTTTCTTTAGCAGTTCTTATCTTAACTATTCTCGCAATGATTTTTGAAAAATCCCTAGGAATTCCTCTTTATCTGTCAGGCAGTATAGCCGCTTTAGTATTAATTCTTTCGGGTGTCATCAATGAAAAACAAGCAATGAGATCAATTGACTTAAAAACAATCTTCTTATTTGGTGGAACATTATCGCTAGCAGCGGCGTTAGATAAATCAGGAGCTGGTGTATTAATTGCGAATGGTGTTATCGACTCGTTAGGTCAAAATGCTTCACCTTATGTTTTAACATTCGCAGTCTTTATGCTCGCCTGTGTTCTTACGAATGTAATGTCAAACACAGCAACTACAGCATTACTTGTACCGATTGCAGTCTCAATTGCTGCAAATTTAGGAGCAGACCCCAGAGCAGTAATAATGGCAACCGTTATCGGTGGTTCATGTGCTTATGCTTCACCTATAGGAATGCCTGCCAACACAATGGTAATGACCGCAGGTGGGTATCGCTTTACTGATTACTTAAAAGCAGGAATACCACTCATTTTTGTATCTCTCATAGTTTGTATGATTCTACTTCCAATTTTATATCCGTTCTTCCCCGATACAAAAGGAAGTTTAATTAAAGGATAGGATCAGATACTAGCGATTCTCGTTACTACATAAGAAAACTATCTATTCAAACATAAAAAAACGCCGCAGAATCAAGCATTCTGCGGCGTTATAGTTTTACTTTATATCAGTGAAATTACCCTTTCACACCACCTGCGGTTAGACCACCCACTAGGAACTTCTGAGCAAGCAAGAACACAATCGTGATTGGTAATGCTGACAGTACGGCTGCGGCGGCAAAGTCACCCCATAAGTAGTTTTGCGGGTATAAATATTGCTGCATACCCACTGCCAAGGTGTAAGAATCAACATCGCGAAGTAGTAATGATGCCACTGGCACTTCCGTTACCGCAGCGATGAATGACAAGATAAATACCACCGCAAGGATTGGCACAGAAAGTGGCAACAATACTAGGCGGAATGCTTGCCAAGGTGTTGCGCCATCAAGTGCTGCCGCTTCTTCCAGAGAGTTATCAATCGATTCAAAGTAGCCTTTGATTGTCCATACGTGTAGTGCAATACCGCCCATGTAAGCAAACACCACACCACCGTGCGTATTCAAGCCTAAGAATGGAACGTAAGTGCCTAAACGGTCGAACAATGCATATAGCGCCACGAGTGCCAATACCGCTGGGAACATTTGGAAGATCAGCATTGAACGTAAGATCACCGCTTTACCTTTAAACTTCATACGAGCAAACGCATAAGCACATGTGGTTGATAGTGTCACGATACCAATCGCTGTTAAGCCAGCTACTTTGACAGAGTTCCACAGCCACAATAACACTGGGAATGGTGGTTTAATCACGCTGCCATCCGCATTCACGACATCAAAGCCCAGCGCCAATTTCCAGTGCTCTAGTGATGGATTACGTGGGATCAAATCGCCCGCAGCGTAGTTACCTTCACGGAAAGAAATCGCGATCACCATCAATAGTGGGAACATCATCAATGCCAAGAAGAACCACATGCCAATATGCGTTGCCCAGACACGGTATTTTAATGATTTAGGTTGAACCATAGCCATGTTGAATCTCCTTATTCTGCTTCTAGTTTAGTGAACTTCATATTCAGTAGTGACAAGCCGCCCACTAATAAGAAGATTAACGTTGCAATCGCACCTGCTAGACCGAAGTCTTGACCACCCGCGCCTTCAAACGCGATACGGTAGGTGTAGCTCACTAATAAATCGGTATGACCGGCTGGAACGCTCGTGCCTATCATGTCTGGCGCACCGTTGGTTAATAATTGAATCAATACAAAGTTGTTGAAGTTAAAGGCAAAGCTAGCAATCAATAGCGGTACCATTGGTTTCACCAGCAGTGGTAATGTAATCTTCATAAAGTTGTCGATTGGGCCTGCGCCATCCATTGCTGAGGCTTCATATAAGTCATCTGGAATCGCTTTAAGCATACCCATTGCCAAGATCATCATGTATGGGTAACCCAACCAGGTATTCACGATGATAACCATGGTTTTCGCTAACGTTGGGTCAGTAAACCATGCCGGGCTAAGGCCGAATAACCCTTGTAGCAGCTGGTTGATCTCACCAAAGCTTTGGTTGAATAAACCTTTGAATATTAAGATAGAAATGAAGGCTGGCACCGCATAAGGCAAGATAAGAAGTACACGGTAGATGCCACGTCCTTTTAACTCTTCCCAAGACACGATTTGCGCAAGAATCACGCCCATTGCCAAAGTCAGTACTACGGTCGCAGCCGCAAATACAACGGTCCACACGAAAATTTTAAAGAATGGGCCTTGAATGCCTGGGTCACTGAAAATACGTGTGAAGTTATCAAATCCAATATTAACGATAAACCCTGGAGTAATTGGCTCAGCAATGAATTGGCCATCCGTATCCACAGGCTGGTAATAACCAATCTCATAATTTGGCTTTAATACTTGTTCACTGCGGTTATTAACGAGAGTTTCGCCGTCAGCATCTAATCTATAAAGCGGTTTTACTTGAGCAAATTTACGTAAGCCAGACATCACCAGTGACACGCCATCAGGCGTTTCAACTTCAAGTTGACTCAACACGCTGCGGTTTTTAATCACATCTTTTAAAGCCGTCTTTTTACCTGGCAATTCGGTTACAGGCGCAAGATCGATATGGCCATCTAATTGTTGTACTGAACCTTCTGATAACGAAATTGGCTGAGAAGCTAACCAGTGATCACCCTGCTTAAGTGCGATGGAGTACAAGTTATCATGCTGACGTAACTCAAAGTTATAGCTATCACCACTTTGGAAAGTTTGTTCAAGTAATACGCCTTGGGCACGCTGAAAACTCAGTTGGTTAGCGCCACTGTAGTTGGTAAAAGCTAAACCAATGGTATAAATCAATGGGAAAATGATGAATAAGATCATCCCTGCAACACCAGGGTAAATATAGCGATGCGCATACGTACGTTTACGAGCAAAGACATAAACACCCATTGAGGCAAGGACAAGCGTTAATAATGCAAAGGCAAATTCACCACGCGCGTACATAAGTACAATCGCATAGCCGTTTAATAATGCAATGGCAGTAAGAACCGCGGTTTTCAACCAAGGAAAAGGGCGAGATTCAGACATTGAGGCCGAATGAGAAGACATAATATTCGATGACATAATAAATTCCGTTTCTGTATCGAATTTCACTGTCAGCATAAAAATGGTGAAGTAAAATCGAAAGCTTTTGAAACTGCATAAGTGTTAACAAACAAATCAAAACTGGTTATCAACACTATTCATGAGCCGTAAATTATAAATTTTAATAAAGGGTATTAAGTTGGCTCTAAATAAAGCAGACGGATAACTAAATGGTTACTTAGGTTACATTGTTGCTTGGTTTACGATAGGGAGGCATTACCCTCCCTATTTTACCTTTCTCAATATAGAGGCTGTTAGCCTTGAGAAAGATTACTTAGTCATACGCGCTGCAACTGTATCCAACGCTTCTTTGACTGATTGACGACCATTGACCACATTACCAATTGCCGCTTTTTCTGCGTACCAGAACGCTGACATTTGAGAAATGTTCGGCATGATTTCGCCAGTTTCGGCATTCGCCATTGTTGCTGCAATGCGTGGGTCTTTGGCTAGCTCTTCTTGGTAAGATTTCAGAGCAACCGCACCTAGTGGCGTGTCATCATTTACCGCTTTCAAGCCTTCTTGAGTCAGCATGTAGTTTTCGATGAATTCCACCGCAAGGTCTTTGTTTGGTGACGCAGAGCTGATACCCGCGGTTAATACACCGACAAATGGTTTTGATGGCTTGCCGTTAAACATTGGCAAGGTTGTCACGCCATAGTTAACGCCCGCTTTATCGATGTTTGCCCAAGACCAAGGACCATTGATTGTCATTGCCACTTCGCCTTTATTAAAGCCTGATTCAGCAATGGTGTAATCTACGTCTGGTGAGATAACTTTTTGATCCACTAAGCCTTTAACAAAAGACATCGCATTTTGCGCACCTTCATTGTTTACGCCTACATCTTTAGTGTTGTATGCGCCATTTTCAAATTTGAACGCATAGCCACCGTCTGATGCAAGGATCGGCCAAGTGAAGAATGGTTCAGATAGGTTCCACATGATGGCATGCTTACCTTCTTTTTGTAGCTTCTTATCTAAAGCCGCAATGTCTTCCCAATTTTTAGGCGGTGTTTTGATAATGTCTTTATTGTAAATAAGAGAAAGGGATTCAACCGCAACTGGGTAACCGATGTACTTACCTTCGTAAGACACGGCATCCCATGTGAAATCTGAGAATTTAGCTTTAAAGTCAGCCGATGGTTTCACTTCCGCTAACAAACCAGCTTGTGCGTAACCACCAAAACGGTCATGCGCCCAAAGAACAATATCAGGACCATCACCGGTTGATGCTAATTGAGGGAATTTTTCTTCTAACTTATCAGGGTGTGCCACAGTCACTTTAATACCTGTGTCTGCTTCAAACTTTTTACCGACTTCAGCAAGACCGTTATAACCTTTGTCACCATTAATCCAGATGGTCAACTGGCCTTCTTCGATGGCAGCGTGGGCACTTACGCCACTTAAAGCAAGGCTACATAAGATGGCTGTATTGAGGATTTTCTTCATGTCCATGATCCTTTCTATTGTTCTTGTTTAGGTGTTACGCACTTAAGTAGGGTCGTAACACAGGTAATACCGTTTGGTATGAGAAAATATTGCGCCAATTAGGAATCCGCTACATCCTCCTAACTTCTACGCCCCCCAGAGCCAAGCTAATTTTTGTGAGCTTGGTTAACAATATTTTTCTACACTCGCCCAAAACGGTCGATTAATGTGAGCAGCCGCACATCATACTCACTAATTTAGGCCGCATTTTACTACAAATAAAAAAGTGTGATCTATGCACTCATCCCCCTCTGTACCCCAAAAATTAAATGTCTAAGGAGGAGGTTTATTGGTTTATTTTCGGTATGATGAATTTCACAGTCGCAATTTATATCAGCCCGAGTGATATAAATAACGCATTGATTAATAATTACATTTGAATGAGAACAATCTAATAACAACTCTCATTTCAATATAGAAAACAGATTAGAAAAATAACCAGAAGGAAAGCCAGATGACGAGTGTGACTCTGCGGAAAGTATGTAAAGCGTATGGAGACAACCTCATTTCTAAAGATGTTGATTTAGATATTCATGACGGCGAATTTGTCGTATTTGTTGGCCCATCAGGCTGTGGTAAATCCACATTATTACGCTGCATTGCAGGTTTAGAAGATATTACCTCTGGTGAGCTCTTTATCGGCGACACAAAAATGAATGACGTGCCACCTTCTGAACGTGGCGTTGGCATGGTATTCCAATCTTATGCGCTTTATCCGCACCTCAATTTATTCGATAACATGTCGTTTGGTTTAAAGCTGGCAAAAGAAGATAAAGCGAAAATCAAATCTCGAGTCGATCATGCTGCCGACATCTTGCAACTGGGTCACTTACTTGAGCGTAAGCCTAAAGCCCTTTCAGGCGGTCAGCGTCAACGTGTTGCCATTGGTCGTACTTTGGTTGCTCAACCTGAAGTGTTCTTATTAGATGAACCACTATCTAACCTAGATGCCGCTCTTCGTGTACAAATGCGTATTGAACTGGCCAAGCTACACAAAAAGCTGGGCTGTACTATGATTTATGTAACTCACGATCAGGTCGAAGCAATGACCATGGCCGATAAAATCGTCGTGCTAGATGGTGGTAGCGTCTCTCAAGTGGGTAAACCATTAGAACTGTATCACTACCCAAAAAACCGCTTTGTAGCCGGCTTTATTGGCTCACCAAAAATGAACTTCATTAACGTACAAGTGAAAGAAGTGGAAGCCGAACGCGTCAAAGTTGAACTTGCCAGCCAAGCTTCTTTCTGGATACCAGTAGACGGATCTACCGTCACCGTTGGCTCACGTATGTCACTTGGCGTTCGTCCTGAGCACCTATTACCAAGTGGTGATGGTGATGTGGTTATCAAAGGTAAAGTGCAAGTGGTTGAGAAATTAGGTAATGAAACTCAAGTGTACGTAAACCTTGATCATGTCGATGCCGATTTTATCTATCGTGAAAACGATACATTAGATGTAGAAGCAGGCGATAAATTTGAAATAGGCATTCCAGCAAATCGTTGTCACTTATTCCATAGTGATGGCCGTGCTTGTAAGCGTCTATTCCAAGAACGCGGTGTTTAGTCCTCACTGCACCAATTAGCCTTAAATTTGGTTAATTAAGTAATTTTAGTTTCATATATCTGCCTTTTTATGCCCTGAGTGATCATTGTAGCTCAGGGATTTTTTTGCTTTAAAATCAATAGAATAAAAACATCCCTGTGAATTAACACCATAAAATCCATAAGCACCATTTTTTTGTGGCGTTAAATTGCTCCTGCTCTCATTTCAATTTTGCCATCACTTCTATTATCTCCTGCAAGAAACATTTCATTAACAAATTCAGATTTAATGTTTCTCGATAACAAGAATTAAATGCCACGACTCTTAATTCAAATAAAGGACATTAGAAAAGGATGTAAGTTTATGTTGAAACTCAAACAACTCTTTGCGGGTGCCATATTAGCAAGTACCGCACTTTTACCAATAACAGCTGCAAACGCACAAGATTACCCTCCTCATACAATTAATATGGTTGCTCCAGCTGGCGCAGGTGGTGGCTGGGATCTCACCATTCGCACGGTTGCGAAAACACTCAAAGACACCGGTATTGTCACTAGCAATATGCCTGTGATTAACCGTCCTGGTGGCGGTGGTGCAGTCAACCTTGCCTATATGCAAACACAAAAAGGAAAAGGCGACCTGATTTCGGTTTATTCGCCACCGATTCTGTTAACGAACCTAACTGGCCTGACGCAATACAGCTATCAAGATACGACCCCTATCGCACGTTTGATCACCGATTACGCGGCATTTGTTGTACCAGAAAACTCAAAGTACACCTCAATTAAACAGGTAATGGATGCTCTGAAAAAAGATCCTAAATCCGTCAAAATCGGTGGTACTTCTGCAGCGGGTTCTATGGACCACATTCAATTTTTATTAGTGGCTAAAGCCGCTGGCGTCGAGAACTTACGTCAAATTGATTATGTTTCGTTTCAAGATGGCAGCTTGGTCGCACAAGCGCTTGGCGGTCACGTTGACCTCATTTCAACCGGTTTAGGTGATGTCGCAGGCTTAGTCGAAAGCGGCAAATTAAAAGCCTTAGCGCAAACCGCAGATAAACGTGTCGGTAAAGATCAAATTTCACAAATTCCAACCGTAAAAGAAGAAGGCATTGATGTGACTTTCGAAAACTGGCGCGGACTGTTTGGCCCTAAAGACATGCCAGCCGAAGCGGTAAGCTACTGGCAAGATGCAATTCAAAAAATGGTTCAGTCATCAGAGTGGAAAGAAGCGCTAGCACGCAATGGCTGGGATGATGCTTACCAAAACGATAAAGATTTCAACGCTTTCCTAGGCAAAACAAACGAGCAATATAAAACGCTGATTAAAGAAGTGTTTGGTCGATAATCCCCTCAAATACGACTTTCACTATTGCTCTCAAAAGGCTGTGTTTGCAGCCTTTTCTTAACGTAATTGCTATCGAGTCAACGATCCAAGCGATTCAAATTAACGCCTATTTATTGTTTAGAGGTAACAATATGTCTCATCAGCAAGATAGATCTATCCAAAAATCAGCAAACTGGGATGGCTTAACAGGCCTATTCAGCATTGTGTTTGGTTTAGCCTACGGCGGTTATGCCTACAACCTGCCACAACCTATGTTTGGTAATCCACTAGAAGCGATTTTTATGCCATTGGTGATTTCAGCGATTGCCATTTTTATTGGTGTATTGTTGGTGATCAAAGGTGGCATTAGCCCATCCATTGCCGCAGTCAAAGCCATGCTAAATGAGAATGCGCAACATAAAGCCAACCGCCGCAAAATCGCTATTACTTGCGTGATTTGCTTAATCTACGCCGTGACATTTGACCCACTAGGCTACGTGATCAGCACCTTTATTTTCATGTATGCCATGCTTATGGTGACTTGTGGCACCAGTGCCTGGAAGAAAAGTGCCATCATCGCTTTGGCGTTTTCAGTCGGCGTGTTTGTGACGTTTAACGAACTGTTATCCGTCAACCTTCCTCCTTTCCCATTTTTTAATTAACGGAGCTAAATCATGACGGATATTTTAGCGAGTTTAATGGATGGCTTTGGCATCGCGCTCCAACCTTATTACCTCTTTTTAATCGTACTCGGCGGTATATTAGGTACGGTCATTGGCATGCTACCCGGCCTCGGCCCTGCTACTGGTGTCGCAGTATTACTACCTATGACATTCTCGATGGGGCCAACCGCTTCTCTGATTACGATGACCGGCGTTTATATTGGCGCGATGTTTGGCGGTTCGCGCAGTTCGATTCTCATCAATACACCGGGAGATGGCGCTGCACTGGCTGCCACCTTTGATGGTTACCCAATGGCGATGAAAGGCCGTGCAGAAGCCGCTCTTGCCATCTCAGCGATTGCGTCCTTAATCGGCGGAACCATTGCTGCGGTATTAATGACCTTACTTGCTGAACCAGTGGCGAGCTTTGCCATTAAGTTTGGCCCTGCAGAATACTTCTTACTGATGGTAGCAGCGCTTTCCATGACGGTCTCTATGTCAAAAGGCAATATGCTGAAAGGTTTCTTGTCCATGTGTATTGGCCTTGCGATTTCAACCGTTGGTATTGATGGTCAATCTGGCTTAGAACGTTTCACTTTTGGCAGCTTAGAGTTGCAGACTGGTATTGATTTCTTAGTGGTGATCATTGGTATTTACGCCATGGGTGAAGTATTTAAGAGCTTCAAAACGCTGAGCGATGGCAGTAAAAATGTGCAAACTGAGTTCAAAAAGATTTGGATCAATAAAGAAGAATGGCAACGTTCCAAATGGCCAATTCTGCGTAGCGCCCCCGTCGGTTTTATCATCGGGGCACTACCGGGTGCGGGCGGCACAATGGCCTCACTCATGTGTTACAACAATGAGAAGCAACTGTCTAAAAATAAAGATGAATTTGGCAAAGGGGCGATTGAAGGCTTAGCGGCGCCAGAATCGGCCAATAACGCCGCCTCAATCGGTGCGATGATCCCTATGCTGTCACTTGGCGTTCCAGGTTCAGGTACCACTGCGGTAATGATGGGCGCACTACTCATGCTAGGCATTCAACCTGGACCATTGCTATTTACTCAACATCCAGATACCGCTTGGGGCTTAATCGCCAGTATGTTCGTAGCTAACATCATTTTGGCTATCGTCAACATCCCTCTGGCTGGCGTATTGGTTCGCTTGCTCGCAATCCCAGCCAAAGTGCTTTATCCCATCGTACTTGGCCTTGCGTTTGTGGGGTGTTATGCAATCAGCACAGCGGTGATGGATTTCTACATCTTAATCATTCTTGGTATTGCCGGAGTGATTATGGGCCGCGCTAATATTCCAACGGCACCCATGATCTTAGCCGCGATTGTTGGCAGCCAAATGGAACAATCATTCCGCCAAGCATTTAGAATTTCGAACCAAGATCTGACCATTTTCTCTCAGTCAGGTATTGCGCAAATTCTTTTAGTGGTCATAGCATTATCTATCTTGTTACCTATTTTCGGATTCATTCGTACCAAGATGACGCAAAAGCCTGTCACCAATTAATCGTTTTTCCTTTGTAAACTTATGGGTCTTATCCGCCCCTTTGCCCAGACTTCGTGTTTGGGCTTTTTTTTGCATTAAGCCATGTCTAGGGTCTATTGATTTGTAAAACTTCGCCGTACTCGCACTTTTCAATAAAACTCATTACTAAAGCTCGAAAACCGTCACTGTCTCTTTGTTTACTTTTGGTTAACATAACGCGATATTTTTTGATCATAAGTGGTAGCCATGAACAAAATCGCCTTCCGGACGAAAGTTTTCTTATTGCTGTTTAGCCTATTGTGCGTCCAAGTCGCGGTGATGGTATGGCAATTCGATAGAACTTTACTCGAATCGATCAAGCATCAAGTCGGCACTCGTGCTTTAGTTCAAGCCAAAGAAATTGCCTCCGATCCTGAGCTAATAAAACAAGTCCAGCAGCGTGATATTTCAGGCATCAAACCGCATATTGAACGGCTAGCTAAAATTTCTGATGCCAGCTTTATCGTCATCGGTGACAAGCAAGGAATACGTCTTGCTCACCCTACCCCAACCAGTGTCGGACACCCAATGCAAGGCGGGGATAACGTTGGTGTATTAGAGCGTGGCGAATCCTATGTCACGTTGCGTGAAGGTAGCCTAGGCTATGGTTTACGCGGCAAAACCCCTATTTTCGATGAAAATCATGAGATTATTGGCGTGGTATCCGTCGGCTACTTATTAAACCGTTTTGATCAATGGCTCAACAATTATATGCAGCCGCTATTAATTGAAATGGTCGTGATTCTTTTGCTTACCATGATCGCGTCTTGGGCATTCTCCCGCCACATTCAACAACAAATGAATGGCATGGAGCCGCATCAAATCGCTTTAGCCCTCAATTTACAAAAATCGATTTTAAGTTCAGTCTATGAAGGCGTGATAGCGATTGATAGCCAAGGCTACTTTCTCGCACTCAATGATTCAGCTCGAAAAATCATCGGTACGCAGCATGATATGCATTATTTAAAAAAGCGCCAAATCATCGAATATGTTGCAAACAGTGAGTTCTTTTTCCATCAACCTTTAGACGAAAATTTAAAAGATGAAATGATTCAGCTGAATGGACACAACTTAATTGCCAATCGAGTCGCTATTTTCAATCAGCAACAAATCATAGGCTGGGTGATCAGTTTTCGTGCCAAAGACGAAATCTATTCACTCACCACTGACCTCACTCAAATTAAGCAATACAGTGATAATTTGCGTGTTCAAAGGCACGAATATTCTAATCGCCTAGCGACCATTTCCGGGCTTCTACAAATGGGGAAGATTGATGAAGTTCAGTCACTAATTGCGAGTGAAAACAGCAACAAGCAACAACTGCTCGATTTTGTTCAACGTCATATTGAGCTTGATCAGGTCGCAGGTTTATTATTAGGAAAATCATTACGAGCCAAAGAGTTAGGGTTAAAACTGCAGTTAGATCCGACTTGTCAATTAAGCCATCTTAACTGCAATTTATCAGAAACCGAATTGTGCGCCATTTTAGGCAACCTGATTGAAAATGCTTTTGATAGCACACTGAAAAATGCCAACAGTTCACGAGTTGTGGAAGTGTTACTCTCTGATGCGGGTCAAGACTTAGTGATTGAAGTGACCGATAACGGCACGGGTATTGATGCAGAAACCGTCGATCATATTTGGAAAAGAGGGTTTACCTGCAAACCCGATAAACACCATCACGGCATTGGTCTGTATTTAGTGAATCAATATGTGACACAGGCAAACGGCATTGTGACCGTCAACGATGCGGAACCTCAAGGCTGTATATTTTCTGTCTTTATTCCAAACCAAGCAGATAGCCCTCAGTAAAGGAAAATCCATGGAACAAATTGACGTATTGATCGTTGAAGACGATAGCAAAATTGCGGAAATACATGCTGAAATGCTAAGGCAAACAACACGCTTTAATCCAGTAGGCATTGCCGAAACCTTGCAAATGGCACGCGTGATGGTGAAAGTCCATAAGCCCCATCTCATCATTTTAGATAACTACTTACCTGATGGACTTGGGATCGATTTTTTCCGTGACATCGTGGCAGATAAAACCACCAGCAAAACTGACATTGTGTTAATTACCGCTTCAGATGAAATCGACACCGTAAAATCGGCAATGAAACTCGGCTGTTTCGACTACCTACTAAAACCTGTGTCGTACAGTCGATTGCAAGAAACATTGGAACGTTATTTATCACTCAATAATGCTATGAAAGCTTTCGATAATCTAGAGCAACGCCAAATTGATGACCTATTCAATATGAAGCTGCGTGATAAGCAACAAAGCCAATTGCCCAAAGGTATTGAAAGCCTCACTTTGGATAAGATCAAACGGGTATTTTCACAAAATATTGGCACCAAATATACGGTCGATCAACTCAGCCAAGCAGTTGGTATTGGTAAAACCACTGCTCGCCGATATTTAGAATATTGCACCGCCAACGGGTTATTAACCGCAGAAAACGAATACGGTAAAGTTGGCCGACCAGAAAGAGTGTATGTGAAGCTAGAATAGTGCACAAATGAAACACTTTTTTGATATATTAGAACTTCATTTTCCATAGGATTTTACTCAATGATGAAGCCTAATACTGACAATTTATTTACCCGCTTACCGGTTGTGTTTGCTCTCGCCATTTTATGTACCTTTTTATGGGGCAGCGCTTACCCGGCAATCAAGACAGGTTACGCTTTACTGGCTATTGAACAACATGATGTGGCTTCACAAATGGTGTTTGCTGGGCAACGTTTCTTGCTGGCAGGTTTGATCTTATTAGTTCTTGCTCGTTTGCTTAACAAACCACAGTTAAAACTTACCCTTCCAAAATTCAGCCAACTTGCAGCACTCGGCTTAACGCAAACGACGCTACAGTATATTTTCTTCTATATTGGTTTGGCTTATACGACTGGGGTTAAAGCCTCGATTCTTAATGCGACGGGCACCTTCTTTAGTGTGTTGTTGGCGCATTTCATTTATCACAATGACCGCCTGACACATCGGAAGTTACTGGGCTGCACAGTTGGTTTCGCTGGCGTGTTCTTGGTGAACTTTAACCAATCTTTGCTTGATTTTCAGTTTAGCCTAGCTGGTGAAGGGTCTATTGTATTAGCAGCGTTCTTCTTAGCCTCAGCTTCTATCTACGGTAAGCGTTTATCGCAAAAGATGGATGCCATGCTAATGACAGGCTGGCAACTGAGTTTAGGTGGTGCAGCTTTACTATTGATTGGCTACTTGTCAGGTGGACATAGTGGTGAGTTTCATGTCGCTAGTGTCTTATTGCTTATTTATTTGGCTTTATTGTCATCGGCTGCGTTTGCGGTTTGGAGTGTATTACTCAAATACAATCCGGTAGGAATGGTGACCATTTTTAACTTCCTTATCCCAATCTTCGGTAGCTTACTATCTGCGCTGTTTCTACATGAGAACATCTTCGAGTGGAAAAACCTTATCGCGTTAGTACTTGTTTGCTCAGGGATTTATCTGGTTACTCGCAAAGCCAAACCCGCGTTATAACCGCATAAAAAGCAAAAGTTTACTCATTAGGTTGGCATTTTTCGGTCATAATCGTGAAATGCTAACCGGCTCACAAATTCCCCTCTAGTGTGCAGAATCTCTCAAAAATTTACGCCATACCACACCATTTCTGTTCAAGATCACATTCGGTTTAAAAATCCTTGTCACAGAGTGTGATCACCGCACTCATCCTCCCGCTCTACTCCCCTACGCCTCTGGCTTTAGGAGGATGTTCAAAACCCTCGTCTGAAACATGATTACTCCATCGCTGGATGACAAAGCTAAAAACGAAATTAAGCATTCAGAGATTCACAACCCCAGCATCAATTCAAGATGAATTCAAACGCTGGGCATGATGAAACAATATAAAGGATTGTAATTATGAAGACCCTCAAAGTTTGTTTAACTGCTGCTGCAGTATCTTCTGCTCTACTCGCTTCTAGTGCAATGGCAGTTGGTGTTGATTTCCACGGTTATATGCGTGCTGGTGCTGGTGTAAGCGCACACGGTGGTGCTAACGAATCTTACGAAAAGAATAAAGTTGGTCGTCTAGGTAACGAAGACGATGTGTACGGCGAAATCCAACTTGATACCACTCCTATTAAAGCCGGTGACAGTGCAGAATTTATCGTAAGCTCAATGATCGCATACGGCTCTGATGGTTCAAACGGCTGGGAATCAGCGCGTGATGATGACAACGGTGCCGATGTTGCTCTAGCACAGTTCAACGTACAAGCTAAAGGCCTACTCGATTTCGATAAAGAAGCGGTGCTTTGGGCAGGTAAACGTTACTACCAACGTCAAGATATCCATATCACTGACTTCTACTACTGGAACACATCTGGTGGCGCAGGCGGCGGTATTGAAAATGTGACTGTAGGCCCAGGTAAGTTATCTTTTGCCTTCATGCGTGATGATTCACTAGGCAATGACATGGGTATCGATGGTGTGAACCAGAATGTGAACATCAATAACTTTGACCTTCGCTATGCTGGTCTGGGTTTATGGCAAGATGCATCATTAGAATTAGGTGTTAACTACTACATGGTTAACGAAAGTGATGACCAAGAAGATGCAGATTTTGATGGCGAAGATAGCGTAATGGCAACCGCGGTTATCACTCAAGGTAACTTCTTCGGTGGCTTCAACAAAACTGTATTCCAATTTGGTACTAACGGTGCTGCATCTGGTATGGCTGGTTTAGGTTCAGGTAGCTGGATCCCTGCGGTTTCTGACGGAGATACTGGTTTCCGTGTGATTAACTTCGGTGTAGTAGATTTAAGCGAGAACTGGGATTTCGGTCACCAAGTAATGTTTGCTCAAAGCTCTTATGAAGGCGATAAAAAAGACCACCAGTTTGCTAACATCGTAATGCGCCCTATTTATAACTGGTCAGAAACCGTGAAAACTGAGTTCGAAGCTGGTTACTACAATGAAACTAACCAATGGGGTACGGACGGTGCTGACAACGAAGGTGCGAAATTCACCGTTGCACAAGCATGGACTGCTGGCTCTGGCTTCTGGGCTCGTCCTGAAATCCGCGTTTACGCATCTTACGTGAATGATTTCGAGAACGACAACCGCTTTGGTAGCGACCAATCTGACGAACTATCAGTCGGTATCCAAGCTGAAGCATGGTGGTAAGCCTAAACGTTTAAGCTAAAACACTTCGCCAGCACTTTCGCTGGCGTTGTGCGTTACAATAATTCTTTTTATAACGTTACTCGATAACGAACAGAAATATTAAAGAGGCATTATGTCTGTATTCACAAATCAACCTGTTTCTGCTCAAGCAGCAGCGTCTTCTGCCGATGTGATTTTACATGCCTTTGATTGGTCTTATCAAAAAGTGGCCAATGAAGCCGAGCGTATTGCTCAACTAGGCTATGATTCCGTATTGGTTTCTCCTGCGATGACATCCCCTGCTCATTCAGAATGGTGGAATCGCTATCAACCTCAAGATTATCGTGTGATCAACAATCCACTCGGTAACACCCATGATTTTATTGCTATGCAGCAAGCCTTGGCCGCGCAAGGCATCCGTTTGTATCTGGATGTGGTGTTCAATCATATGGCGAATGAATCACACGTACGTACTGATTTAACCTACCCTAATGCTGAGACACTTGCACAATATCAAGCGCAAGCTGAACACTTTAATTCACTAAAATTATTTGGCGATCTATCTCAGCCGTTATTTACTGAGCAAGACTTTGAGCCCGCTTTCCCTATCACCAACTGGCTTGATGCGAGTGAAGTACAGAAAGGTCGTTTAAGTAGCAGTGAGACCGATCCTGGCCTACCGACGCTAGCCCCGACCAATAATGTTGTCGCGCAGCAACAATCCTACATTCAAGCGATGAAAACACTCGGCGTAACCGGCTTTCGAATTGATGCGGCTAAACATTTATCGCCTGACCATATTGCCAAAGTATGGACCGATGACATTTGCCAAGGAGTAAAGATCTTTAGTGAGATCATCACAGATGGCGGTGAAGGCAAAACCGAATACGAAGTGTTCTTAAAGCCATTTATTCAAACCACTTGTTTTGATGCTTATGACTTTCCGCTATTCCATAAGTTGCTCAACGTATTTAAATACGACGGCAGTATGACGTCACTACAAGATTTGAAAGAACAAGGTCAATGCTTAGAGGCCAAGCGTGCGATTACATTTGCGGTTACGCATGATATTCCGAACAACGATGTGTTCCGTAATCAAATGCTGTCTCCGCAACAAGAACAACTTGTGTATTGTTACCTGCTAGGCTGTAGTGATGGCGCACCGCTGATTTATACAGACCAGAACACCAGTAACGATCTTGATGCGCTTGGCTACCCACGTTGGGAGCAAAGCTGGCACGATAATACCCTACTTAAAATGATTCAGTTCCATAAGAAGGTGCATGGGCAACCTGTGCATATTCTAAAAGCAACGGACGATGTGTTGGTGGTATTAAGGGGCACTGAAGAAAAGCCCGTCGGCATTGTTGCTATCAATAAAGGTAATGAGGAACACCAAATTAACTTACCTAATGGTGCCTTCAGTGCAAATCAATTTAACATGTGGCTTGGTGGTGATGATCTATTGCAACACACATTAACGCTTCCCGCTCAATCTGGAGTAATGTTGTTGGCTTAAGTTTCTTAGATTCTTAGGCTCAATAATTCACGCTGAAATGAATAAAAGCCAGTAGTTACCGTGTGTACTACTGGCTTTTTAGTCTGTGTAACTTTTAGTTTATGTAACTTTTAGTCTGTGTAACATCGTGCTCGAACTAACACGCCGTCATCATGTTAGAAACCATTTTAAATGCGGTGGTTGGCATAGGTTTTATTTCACTTAAGTACTCATGAATCTCTTTTGGTGTGAGCGTACAGCCGCGATCAGCAAAATGCATGATTTGATAAGTTGTGGCAATTTTAGCAATGGTGAATCGATCACGGCTTGGATCAAAAGGAGAAAACATCCAACGTAAGTTAGCAACTTGATCTTCGGTAGCGTATTCAGGTTTAGTAAATGGGTAAACGTTCGTCATGTCTTTGTCCTCTTGCCATTGATTCATCAGATCTTCAAGACAAATGACTCGCTTTAGCTATAACGAAAACCATCAAAACTTGCCTCAAAAATCACTGTTTAAATATACAGTATTTTTTGAGGCTGTCTAATTTTATTTGTGGTTAATTTGCGTATCGTGGTTAGAAAATTCTCACTCCTTATCGAAGCTATCCACCACAATTGCGCCCATTGAAGCGGGCATTGCAATAAGAATCAATCGTTTAAAGGCCAGTAATGGGTCAGACTCTAGGGGCAGTTTATCCAGTGTCACTAACACAAGTGCCACTACGAATATCGTTAACAGATAAGCAATCACAATACGCAGAAAGAAAGCCAGTAAACGGCGCTTTACATCACTTTGGAACACGCTCTGATAGGCATAAAAGCCTAAAAATATGATCGAGATGGCAAACAGCATGGCGACATTTTCTAGCGGTAAGGTTTTGCTCAAGTCCCAGGCTTCTTCAGAAAATGAAATCGGCACCGCAAGCGTAAATGCACCAATAATAACTTGGCTGGCATCTTCCCAGTTAAAATTGAGTTTCATAGTCATCCCCCAAGGTTTACCGCTACAGCATCCACACCACGCGAATGGCTAAGGCGATCAGTACCACGCCGGAAATTCTGTCAATCCATTGCGCTTTATTTCGTAACGTTTCTAATAATAATTGACTAGAAAGCATGAACGTAATCAAGGTATACCATAAACCATCGACCAAAAATGGCGTCATAACAATAATAGCTTTACTGCTGGTTTCTGCGCTGACAGCCACAAACTGACTGAACAAGGCAGTAAAAAAGATGGCAATTTTCGGGCTCAAAATAGAAATCAAAAACCCCTCTTTGGCTGATTGCGCCACCGAACAAGTTTGTCCTTTCTCTAATCGTTCCGCAATGCCCCCTTTTGATTGCAGCGCATTAAAGCCCAACCACGCTAAATAAGCGGCACCGGCATACGTTATGACTTTGAACACCAGTGGAAATTGGTGCAATAAAATCGCCAAACCGAGAATGGTAAATAATGCGTATAAGCCGATGCCAAAAGCATGAGCCCAAGCGGTGGCTAACCCATTTTTACGTCCACCCGCTAGGCTATGTTTTGCCACCATGGCGAGGCTTGGCCCTGGTGACATAGCACCTAATAGGCAAATTAATAATAGCGACATCCAAATACTAACGGTCATGGGAATCCTTTTTCATTTTTATATGCTTTGCGCTTAATCGCATTCTGCATTGTAATCAAAAAATTATCACTAAAGATCAACAGCCTCGAAAAAAATCCGTATGATGTAAAAAGCATAAAAATGAACAGATGAATGAACAAAGGATGGGACATGAAAATTGCATTAATTGGCCTTGGCGGTATTGCTCAAAAAGCGTATTTGCCCTTTATCACTCATATTGAAGGTATTGAATGGGTGTTTTGTACACGTAACGCCACGACTCTCTCTCAATTGGCTCATCAATATCGCATTAAAGAAACCTATACGGATTATCGCCAATTAGTGCAAGCAGGCGTAGATGCTGTGATGATCCACAGTGCAACATCCAGCCACCAATCCATTGCTCAATTTTTCTTAGAACAAGGCATTGCTACTTTTGTTGATAAACCCTTAATGGACAACGGTCACGATTGTGAAGCCTTATATGAACTTGCGGCCCGCAAAAATACCCCATTGTATGTTGGCTTTAATCGTCGCCATATTCCTTTATTCAACCAGCATTTACATGGCATACAATCTGGCAAGCCTGAGCAATCATTATTGAGTTTACGCTGGGAAAAACATCGCTTTAATCAACCGGGTGAAGTAAGAACCTTTATTTTTGATGACTTTATTCATCCGCTCGACAGCGTCAATATTTACGCCAAATCTGATCTACAAGATATTCAAGTGATTAGCCATAAAACAGCGAATCAACAACTGGCTAGTATCAACGTGCAATGGCAACAACAAGGCAGTTTATTAAATGCTTCGATGAACCGAGTGTTTGGTCAAACTCAAGAAACAGTAACGGCTTGCTTTGAAAATCAGTCTTATCAATTCACTAACTTTATGCAGGGCACCCGTTGGCAACAAGATAAGGCAGAAAATTTAACGACAAAAGATTGGATGCCAATGTTAACCACGAAAGGTTTCGCCAATATGGTTGAAGAATGGTTGAATGTTGTGGATAGCGGCAAAATGCCACAGCAATTAATCGATAGAAATATTGCTTCCCATTTATTAGCTGAAGCGATTTGTCAGAAAGTGGAAAAGCTAAAATAGTACTCAATAAAAAAGCGACTCATTTGAATAGTGAGTCGCTTTATTGTTTTGCAGATTTCGCTCCACCCATGATGATAAAACTTAGTCACCGTAGATGTCAAAGTTGAAATATTTGCTGGCGATTTTATCGTAAGTGCCATTTTGACGAATGGTATCAATCGCTTCATTAAAGGCTTCGGCCAGTTTCTTATCTTGTTTCCGTAATGCCAGTGCCGTGCCCTCACCCACATAAGCTTTATCCGTCACAGGCTCACCAGCCAATTCAAAACCTTTACCTAGCGGTTTATCTAAGAAGGCCAGTTGCAGTTGATCGGCATTGCTGAACGCCACATCCAAACGACCATTCGATAGGTCTAAATACACCTCATCTTGGCCTTTGTAACGTTTAATGTTTGCTACATCACCAAACTTCTCGGTTACATAAGTATCGTGAATGGTGCCTAACTGAACACCGATGTTTTTGCCCGTTAAACCGGCTTTATCCATCTTATAATCAGCATCGGTTCTTGCCACAAAACGAGCAGGCGTTTGGTAGTATTTATGGGTAAACAACACGCGTTTTTTACGCTCTTCAGTAATACGCATTGATGCCATGATCACATCGGCTTTTCTTGCTAATAGCGCAGGGATTAAACCATCCCAATCTTGTGAAACCCATTCACATTTAAAATTCGCTTCTTTACATAGAGCATTGGCAATTTCGATATCAAAACCCACAGGCTTGCCTTCCGCATTTTTATAATTGAATGGAGGGTAAGTAAAATCCGAGGCCAAACGAACCACTTTTTGTTCTTGTGATTGAGCGGCACCCGACACGACAGCCAAGCAAATCGACACTAAAGTCAGTAATTTTTTCATAGTAAATCCCTTTATTATTCTGTTATTAAGCTAAGGTCTGTGACCATCAACAGCCTTAAATCAATCAGTATTGTTTTAACACATCTAACGTTTTCGTCATGCTCTCGGCAGAACCAATCGAAATTCTTACACACCCTTTTACGGTTGCTTCTTGTGCCGGGCTACGTGCCACAACGCCATGATTAAGCAAGTATTGATAAAAGTTCTCACTTCCTTTAAAGCGGATAAGCACAAAGTTGGTACTTGATGGAAATACCTTTTCTACCATTGGCAGTTGGCTCACTTCTCCCATAAACCAATCGCGAATTTCAATCAATTCTGAGGTTTGTTGCGCCATTTGTTGTCTGCCGGTTGGCGATAAGGCTTTCAAAGCAATCTCGGCGCTTGGATCAGCAATCGGGTAAGGCGCAACCAAACGTGAAACATAAGACATCACACTTTGATCGCCGATTAAAAAACCAATGCGAATCGCGGCGAGACCAAAGGCTTTTGATAACGTGCGGATCACCACCAAATGCGGGTATTGCGACATTAAATGCAAAACTGTGCTTTGCGGAGCAAACTCAATATAGGCTTCATCCACCACCACCAAGGCTTCGTCTTTAGTACATTCCAATAAATCGACCAAATCTTGCTGGGCAAGTACATTCCCAGTCGGGTTATTTGGCGAGCATAAAAACACAATACTGGTTTCCGCTAACTGCTTTTTAATATCGATAAGGTTAAGCTGAAACTCTGCGGTAAGTGGCACTACCGCCGTTTTCACGCCCATCGAATCGGCACAAAATTCATACATACCGTAAGTCGGTGGACACACTAAAATTTGATCGTTACCTGGCTTACAAAAGGTTCTCACCAACAAATCAATGGCTTCATCGGCGCCGCGAACGGCCATAATTTCGGCACTATCAGCCATCACAGGTTGCGCTTGTTTACAATAATCCCAATAAGCAAAAGCCAGATCTGTAGGTAGATAATCAGGATAGCGATTGTAGTGCGAATTCCCCCCTTCTTTTTCATCCCCATATTGGCAACACACTTCGAGTTCATTTGCATTCAACCAGACATGATTTTCGGTATTTTTCATACCACGCGCGATACGTCGAGCAGATTGATAAGGTATGAGTTTTTTTATCGAATCAGGTACTAATTTTTCTATTAACTGATGTTGTCCTGTTGTCATCCATCGCCTCCAATCGAATACCCTCGTAAATAACAAGCCACCAAAAGCATTTATATTCACAAAGAAAGCATAAATAATTAACTTTTGACTACTATATAAAGAATAGAAAAAATAAGAAGCGAAAATTAATCATACAAGCTATGATAAAAACTCATCACTAAACGGATTTAGGCATTCAGGATGTACCACAAACTTCCCACAATCAAAGAGCTACATTCTTTTATCATTACAGCAGAGGAACTGAATTTTACGGCGGCAGCAAATCGTCTAAATGTGACGCAAGGCGCAGTCAGTCGACAAATTCTCTCTCTGGAAAAACGATTGAATGTAGATTTGTTTCATCGACACGCTCGCGGGCTGAGCTTAACGGCTAAAGGAACGGAGTTTCTTCCCTTTGTTGAACACACCTTAAATTACTTACATCGCTCAATTGAACATGTCGCGCATGACAAGCAGAAAATCAAACTGAAAGCACCAAGCTGCATTACCACTTGGTTACTACCCAAGTTGATGGATTTTCAACAAAACCATCCTGAAGTGGATGTTGAGCTAACCTCATCAATTAAGCACAATGTGAATTTCGCCACGGAGCCTTTTGATGCCGCGATTGGCTATGGCAATTTTGAAGAACTGCAAACACAAGATTCCACATTAGCCTACAACAAATTATTTGATGAAATTTTAACGCCCGTCTGTACAAACCAAATGACGTTAGCGATGAATAACATTCATGATTTGGAAAAACAGACTTGGCTTCATGCAACGGAACAACAAACCGATTGGCGACTGTGGTTAAGCGCATTAGCCATTCAAGAAAATGCGCTTTCTCTTAATCAATTGAAGGGAAAAAAGAACCAGCATTTCGCCACCCTTGATCTGTCTGTGAATGCCGCTATGCATGGCTTTGGTATTGCGATTGGAGACATTAAACTCGCAGCACAAGACATCGAGCTTGGCCGGTTGAGAGCGCCCTTTTCACTTCAAGTGGCATCAGGTAAAGGTTATTACTTTATTCGGCCAAAAACATCGCATCATTCCAGCAGTCAAGCTGCCCATATCGAGCACCTTCTGGCTGCGCTATTGGCCGAATAAAATTTAACCACAAATGAGCAACTAGCGCGTTGCGTCGAGTAGCTGTTGTGGATTTTCCCAACGCAAGCGGTGACAAAGAACTTGAGAGCCACACGGCGCTTTCCAAATAAAATCACCGCTATTTTGTGGTCTTAAAGATAAATAAAAGGCTTTGGCGGGGGCATTGCCTTCCAGCACCTCTAGGTACAGACCTGAGTCAGAAAAATGCTTTTCAGCCCATTGTGCTGCATTGGCCAGTAAAGCTTTTCCATACCCTTTACCACGCTGGCCATCAATAACGTGAAGGTTATCAATCATGGTGCCTTGCTCAAAACTGTGATTGCCATATAAGCAAACAAAACCACAGATCTGATCGTTATCTTCAAGCACTAGCACCCCCTGATTGAGTGGAGGCTGAGTGAGTCGAGTCTGCCACATGGCCAAATGTTCATCTTCTACACGATTGTTTAAATACTCAGCATCCAATAAGCCTTGATAAACTTGTTGCCAGCTTTTCGCATGAATTTGGGCGATACGTGAATAGTCTTGAAACTCAGCTTCTCTTACGAACATCCTTGCTCCTTAAAGAAATAATGGGAAAGTGACATCAATAGCCCACTCCATGTGTGCTCTGATTATCTTATTGTTTTCTCTAATGTATCGAAAAATCCACCGAACATTGCACTTTTTTGTGTATACCATTCAGAACAATTGAACTGATAGCCCCGAGAAGCTATCAAAAAAGCCAGCAGATCACTCTACTGGCTTTAATTTCACAAAATGAATCACTCAATTTCTAGCTACGCTTTGGCTGAGTATAAGTCTTACCTGCTGCTGCATAAGTATCTTTATTTTTTACATCGAACATGATGTCGAAGAACCACGCTACAAAGCGGATAATATCGTCACCTTCATTCATAATATGTTCAACGTATTCTTGTTCAACACCATTATCATCGGTTTGAGTGCTGACATGGTAAATACGGTTTTGCCCTTCAACTTCTGCAATCGCAAATTGACCAGAAAGAGATTTAGCCGCATCGGCTACATTACTATCGCTGTTCATTTGTAAGAACTTAAGTGCTGTTGGTACTGAGTCTAGGGTGCAAAGAGTTTTTACCAGTGTTTCATAATCGCTGTGTTGCATGTCATTAACCTTTTAATTCATTCACTCTCATAGAGTGAGCAGTGGCGGCATCTTACACTAGTTTGATCTCAATTTGGACTTTGTTTAACTTCACACCACATAAAAAAGAAAAACCCCGACACTTTCGTATCGGGGTTATAGTCTTACTCGCAGCATTCCAGCTACTATTGATGCTCCATGCATCGAATCCTTGATAGTGCTTATCCTAAGCCTTTCCGTACTTCGCCATCCGAGCGGTGTCCTAAGCCTTCCTTGCAAGCTAATCTTCCTGACTAGCGCTCATCACTTGTTCCTTGAGCGGTGTTCCTTCCTCAAACTAGAGGTATCCATTAAATCCGTTTTAAGCTGCATCCTACAACTTAATCTAATCCGTTTAATGTCCTTTGCATCCTGCTGGTCGTTATCCTAACCACCAAACTTCATCCTGAATAAAGCCGTCTTAGCTTTGCTTGAATCCTGTGTCGTTTCCCTCTCGACACCAGTAAGATTACGCTTCTGCTGATTTTCCTCAAGTGACCCAGTTCAATTTTTTATATCCAAATTGATTCGGTCAAACAAAACAAAAACATAACCAAACAAAAACAATGAGTTATGTTAAATTGATGCGAGGTGTTAGATAATAAAAACGACATTGCTTACAGTTGGTGTGAGAGATTTCGCACAGCGAACTTCCTATTTTTGACTATGTTTCTTTTGTGTCAAAAATAGGAAAGTAAGATTAGATGTTGTTAAGCGGATTTATTGGTCGAAAACTGACGCTTTGGGTTCGGCTTACGTTTGGCAGGTGAAGCTGCGCCTTCATTTTGTCCTTGCTTTGGCTTACCAGTATGACGACGGTTTTTACCTACAGGCTTGTGACCACGCGCATTATCGCCAGAACGTTGCCCATCTTGTTTTTCATTGGCTTTCTGGTTTGAAGTAGCTCTGTGATTTGTATTAGCTCTGTGGTTTGTATTAGATTGGCGCTTAGCTTGCCCTTCCGCGCCATCTTGATTGAATTGTACTTTCTTCGGCTTTTTCGGTTTCTTTGGCTTGATTGGTCGAGTATCTAACTTTGACTCTGGCAGTTTATTGACCACATCAAAACCTTCTAAGTTTTTACGTGGTAGAACTTGCTTAATTAGACGCTCAATCGAAAAAAGATCTTTGGCTTCATCGGCGCACACAAGAGAAATTGCTTTACCAGTCGCACCCGCACGACCTGTACGGCCAATGCGATGCACGTAATCTTCTGATACGTGCGGCAAATCGAAGTTCACGACTTGCGGCAATTGAGCAATATCGATACCACGCGCAGCAATATCGGTTGCCACTAAAACTCGTACTTCGCCAGTTTTGAAATTTTCGAGCGCTTTAGTACGTGCGCCTTGGCTCTTATTACCGTGAATTGCCGCAGAGCTCACGCCCTTTTCATCTAAAAAACGACTTAATCGGTTAGCACCATGTTTGGTTTTGCTAAACACAAGTACCTGCTGCCAATCATTATCTTGAATAAGCTTTAATAGCATTGGGGCTTTTTTCTTTTGATCCGCAGGATAGATGCATTGATCAACGGTTGTCGCGGTTTGATTGGCTGGGTTAACCGAAATCTCAACCGGGTTATTCACTAAGCCTTTCGCTAAAGCGCGGATCTCATCAGAGAAGGTTGCCGAAAATAGAAGGTTCTGACGTTTCGCCGGCAGCATTGCTAAGATCTTACGAATATCACGAATAAAACCCATATCCAGCATACGGTCAGCTTCATCAAGCACCAGCACTTCTAATTGAGAAAAGCGCAATGCATTTTGATTGTATAAATCCAATAAACGGCCAGGGGTTGCGACCAACACATCCGTGCCTTTACGCAGTTTCATCATTTGCGGATTAATTTTAACGCCACCAAAAACAACATTAGAACTTAGGCGAGTATATTTGCTGTATTGCTCAACATTCGCTTGCACCTGCGCAGCCAACTCGCGAGTTGGAGTTAAGATTAACGCGCGGACTTGATTTGGGCGTACGCGATTGCCGGTTGATAGTCGCTCAAGAATAGGCAACGTGAAGCCAGCCGTTTTACCGGTGCCGGTTTGCGCTGCGGCCATCACATCTTTACCTTCAATCACTGCTGGAATTGCTTTCGCTTGAATTGGTGATGGCGTGCTGTAGCCTTGCTCTTCCACCGCTTTTAATATAGGGGCAGATAAACCTAAAGAAGAAAAACTCATAAATATTGATCTCGAAAAATAGACAAGCCATAACGGCTTTGGGGGATGAATATCAATACCGTTATTGAGTTTTACTCAGCTTCACAGCAGCGATCTATCAAATATTTCAAACGACTAATAGAGTCGAAGGCTATCTAATAGAAACTGGGGAAGAGATATTAATAATTCGGAATGTGGCGCTATTGTGACGGCTTGATCAGATTGCAGCAAGCTTTATCGTGATCTAATTCACATTCACAGCCAAGACAGTCGGTTTCACAGTGAGACGATTTTCAATGGCTATACTTGTCTGAAAGAAAATCTGGATTAACTATTTCACTTTTGTTTGAAAATCGGTATTCTTGCCGACCTTGAATAAATCATGGATTGATAGTGAATAGTTATGCGATGGATTGCGCGATTTTTAAGCATTATCATTTGAGAGCATAATGAACAACACTCCAACACAACCAGGTAACGACAAGGTAGAAAAACAACACTACCCATTAAAAACATACCTAACCTTTCTTATCCCCTCTTTGATTGGTTTGTTTTTATTCATGGCGCCGCTGAGCTACCAAGGTTCTTACACCATTCCGGTTGCCATTCTCGCTAAAGCGATGCAAGCAGCAATCAGTACCCATATTGTGCAAATCATTACGGTTGTTATCGCATTCATGGCGATCGTCACCACGCTTTATAAAGCCATCAAACCGAGCTTTATTAAAAATAATGCCTTTTTACACTCTTTATTAACCCCAACCCCAATTTGGTATGTGGTACGTGTTTGCGGTGGTATTGCAGCCGTGATGGCTTATTACCAAATGGGCCCAGAGATGATCTGGGAAGAAAACACTGGCGGTATGGTGCTTTCTGGCTTGCTGCCAACACTATTTTGTGTGTTCATTTTTGCCGGCATGTTATTACCACTGCTACTTGATTTTGGCCTGCTTGAACTATTCGGTACGTTACTCAGTAAAGTGATGCGCCCTATTTTCAATTTGCCTGGTCGCTCAGCCATTGACTGTATGACGTCTTGGCTGGGTGATGGCTCGGTAGGTATTTTGCTAACCAGCAAGCAGTATGAAGATAAATTCTATACTCAACGTGAAGCAGCGATTGTCGGTACCACCTTCTCAGCAGTATCGATTACGTTTAGCCTCGTGGTGATCGCGCAAGTTAATCTGGAGCACTTATTCTTACCTTTCTACGCTGCGGTTTGTCTTGCTGGCTTAGTGGCCGCGATTATTTTGCCGCGTATTCCACCACTACGTTGGAAAAAAGATGTGTTCATCGATGGCTCAGAACCCGATATGAAAGCCGATGACTTGCCACCAGGGCACACCAATTTTTCTTGGGGTATGCACCTTGCGTTAACCAAAGCAAACAACGTAGGTTCATTCAAAAAAGTCTTAATTGAAGGTGTGAAAAATGCCATTGATATGGTGTTTGGCGTACTGCCAGTAGTCATGGCATTAGGTACGGGCGCATTGATGATTGCTGAATACAGCTCATTTTTTGAAATTATCGGCCAACCTTTCATTCCATATTTAAAGCTGTTGGGTATTCCTGAAGCCGTCGCAGCATCACAAACCATTATGGTCGGTTTTGCAGATATGTTCATTCCTGCGATTCTTGCTGCGCCGATCCACAGCGATATGACACGCTTTGTCATTGCAGCAATGTCAGTTACTCAATTGATTTATATGTCGGAAGTCGGTGCTTTATTACTTGGTAGTAAAATTCCAGTCACATTAATTGAGCTGTTCGTGATCTTCATTTTACGTACCCTCATCACCCTACCTGTGATTGTTGGTGTAGCGCATTTAATTTTCTAAATCCAATCTGCACTATATCCAAAGTAATTGAAGTTGCAGTGAGGCGACAAGTACGAAGGATATAATAAAACAAGCCTGCACGATTTTCTCAGAACCATGCAGGCTTGTTTATTTCTAACTAAACGAATTGATTATTCAGAATTACAACACTTCTAAACTATCCACATCGATAGTCAATTCATTCCAATCTTTATCCACTTCACCACGAAGTACGACTGTATTCTCCGTTGTCACAGTACGGCCATGCCATTTTTTATCATCAATTTCGACCGTAATTTCACCCGTCTCATCAGCAAAAATATAGTCTTCATGGCCTAGCGAACTTTTGATTTTGCCTTTCAGCACTACTTTGTAATCGTCACTGGCGTCTTTGGCTTGTTTTACTGAAGTAATCAAATTTTGTCCATGACGCGGCCCTTGGAAACCACCTTGGCCATTAT